>CAZVHW010000163.1:0-13250 GCA_964626835.1 uncultured Enterobacterales bacterium | reverse complement strand
CCGTGGTCCTCGTGCTCGTTCCGTTCAGGAATCCGGGCTGCCCCGGGCAGCTCCCAGGAGGGCCGATAGGCCTCGGTCTCCCCCCGGTCGAAGCCCATGAGCAGGGTGTCCTTGGACTCGGCGGATGCGTGGGCCACGGCCTCGAAGGACACCACGAAGCCCTCGATGCTCCCCAGCACCGCACACAGGATGGCGACGTTGGCCAGGATGGGAAGGCCACGTCCGCCCCGCGCGATGCGAGCCTTGAGCCGCACCGCCACCTGGTCCACGGCGCCGTGCAGGGCTCGCTGGGGCCGGTGGGCGTTTTCGATGGCGGCCTCGAAGATGCGCTCGATGCTGCCGTGACGGTCGCGGGCGCAGAGTGCCAGGGCTTGGTCGTGGCGGCCCTGCTTCACCAGCGCCTCCAGCCTGCGCTTCACCGCCAGGCGTGTGCTCGCCCGGAGCAGGCGCAGGGTGTCGCGGGTGCCGAGGATCAAGGCGAGGAGCGCACAGACGAGGATGGGCCACATCATGGGCCCACCACGGTGCATGGCGTGGCCGAGGAACGCTTGAAACTCGTGGAGCATGGGCACCTCCGGGCGGTCTGACCGCAGCGGATGGTCGTGGTTCCTTTGTCCTCTCCGCTCGCGCCCTATGTCTTGCTGATCCCCTCGATGGTCTCCCATGTGCGCTCGATCCCCCCTCGACAGTTCACGACGTCCCAGGGCACGAGCCAGAGGTCGAGGGGAGCCATGGCGTCCCCGGCTTCCTTGGCGACCTCCAGTCGGTAGGAGCGGGGATCTTCGGGACTCGCGCCTGCCACGGGGTAGACCAGGACGCCGACAGGATTGGTATTGTCCCCATACCGAGCGCGGTAGGCGCGCATGTAGGCCAGCACTTGAAATAGGTCCACATTGGCGATCTTGGAGCCAGCGATGTCGAGCAGCCTCTGCCCGCGCTCGTCATCCTGGTGGTGTCCCCTCTCGAGCGCGGTCTTCCACTTGAGGTCGAGCACGATGGGTCGCTTCTCCCTCGTGCCGCGCACGAAGACGTCCAGCTTGAAGAGCTTGGCCTTGCGTGGGCGCGGCTCTGCTTGTTCCTCTCTGCCTCTCACGCCGCCTCGGGCCGGTGTTTCGGTCCGGTCTTCCTCGCCGTTCTTGTTCCCTTCGGACTGGGCGACCACGCCGATGTCCCACTCGACCTGCTTCACCTGCTCCAGATCCTGGCCCGTCTTGCCGGAGACGTAGCCGGCGAAGGCGTCCTCGAAGAGCTGGTACATGAGCTCGAGTGCCGAGAAGCTCTTGAGCTCGAGACTGGTTCCGAGCTTGGCCCGGAACGCTCGGATGACGAAGCTCGCCAGCTCGATGGCACGGCTTCTGCCGTAGTGATCGAACGAGGGTGGGAGAAAACCGAGCTTGTCGAGTTCGGACGGTGAGACGGACAAGAGCGGGATGCGATCGAGCTCCAGCCCCCGGATGGCGGCACGTAGCTCCTTCGTTGCGGTGTGCGCCCTGGGATCCAGGCGGCCGACGCGGAGCAATACGTGGGCAGCCCACCTCAGGGTTCGGTTGGGGAGGTTGTCGAGGCTCAGATCAGAGTAGCTGCACGGGACCCGTTCGGGATGTCCCCGCGTCAGCTCGCGTAGCCACTGCGAGACGTGGACCCGCCCGCGGACGCGGGCCCTCAAGACCTCGTGGCGGAGTACGTGCCCTCGGCGTAGGCCCGCCTTCCGCATGCGCCGTAGCGCCGCGGCATAGTCGCGCAGCAGGCTGGTCAGAAAGAAGTCCTCGTCGCCGTGGGAGACGTGGACCGTGTCTGGCCGCGCTGTTTCGTCCGAGCCGGCGAGGGCGCGCATGGTCCAGATGTCGGCGTCCCGTATCTTCGGGCGCACCTCCAGCAGGATGCTCACGTTCTTCACGGTGAATGCCGACACCCCGGCTTGCGATGCCGCGCGCAACTGCACGTGGGGGTCATTCCACTTGCCTCCCTGGGTTTGCACGTGGGGTTCGAGTCTGACCACCGCAGGTTTGCAGTCGACAATCGGGGCGAGCAGGGCCCTGAGGGAGGCATGCAGCTCGGGAAGCGCTGGCGCTGACGCGTTCATGCCGGCGGGGATACGCAGGCCATCGCCGCCTTCGACCAGGGTCAGGCGAACCGTACCTGCGTCGGTGACGGCCCGCTCGGGTCCGTCCCCGGCCTTCAACCTGGGGTCGCGAAGGGCCTCGATGGCGGCGTCGATCACTCGGGGGGCTCCAACAGGCCCCCCAGCACTTCCCGCCAGCCAGCCTCGGCGGCCAACACTCGGGCCTCGTCGTACGCCTCGAGCTGGGGCATGAGCTCGTAGCGGATCTTGTTGCGAAGTCGTCTCTCCCAATCCTGATTGCGACCCCTTGGATCCTCGAGGAAGTAGCTGTGACCGATGGAGAAGTCTTGGTCTTCCACCAGGCTATCGACGTATTCGAAGATGGCGCTCACACGGTCCAGCTTGTCCTGGTGGCCCGCATAGTAGGTGTCGAGCACGCTCTTGTCCGGGCGTACGTCCAGGAAGCGGAAGCGCCTGCGCACCGCGTAATCGACCATTGCCGTAGACCGGTCCGCCGTGTTCATGGTGCCAAGCAACCAGAGGTTTTCGGGCAGACCGAGGGCGGTCAGGCTGCCGGCGGGGGGAGGTGTCGTCAGCCGGATCCGGAGGCCACCTTCGGTGTCTTCCTGGGGGATGCGCTTGTCGCGCTCGATCAAGACGATCAGCTCGCCAAAGACCGACGCGAGATCGCAGCGGTTGATCTCGTCGAGGAGCAGGACGGTGGGCTTGTCGGGTCGCAGTGCCGCCACCCTCGCCATCTGGACCAGGACTCCGTCCCGCGGCACGAAGCCCAGCTCTCCAGCTGCTGTCGTCAGGCCCCGGACGAAGTCCTCGTAGGCGTAGCCGGGGTGCATCTGGAGGGATTCCCATACCACCGGGAGTGCGCCAATCGTCTCTTGGTGCTCCTTCTCCAGCAGGTCGACCGTGCCGTGGGTCTCCAGGAGCTGGCCGAGCCGGCCCGTCTGGAGGCGGCGGTTTGTGTCCCTGGTGGTGTCGCCCGGCTTGCGAGCCAGTGACAGCATGAGCTGGTGGGCCAGCCAGGTCTTGCCGGTGCCCGGTGGGCCCTGAAGCACCACGTTTCGCTGTGCCCCGAGGTGGCGATGGATCTCTGCGAGCGTCGCCGTGGGAGTGGGGGTGGGTCTGGTGAGCGTGACGGGGATGAGGGTGGCCTCGGGGAAGGCCTTGGCGACACGTTCCACCAAGGGGGTGCCGTCTTCGTGGACGATGTCCAGTACCCGCCAGCGTGGCTGGTCCTGCTCCCCTGCGCCGGGCACCAGCGATGCCACGACGAGGCACTCGTAACCGGCTTGTTGGGGCGCCAACCTCGCTGCGATGGCGTTCATCGCCGCTTGGCTGATGGTTCCGCTGCAGCCTGTCCAGACGACGAGTGCACAGTCGTTGGTCGGCCTCGCAGCTCCCTCCCACAGGAACTTGGAGAGCTGGCTCGGCTTTTCACCGGACTGTTTGATGGTGGTTCCGGAAGAGATCCCGAGCATTTGCTTCAACGCCTTGATGGAAGGGAGCTTCATGTCACTCCTCCTTCCCCACGAGCCAGGAGTGCAGCGCCTCGGACTCCGTCCCGGGTTCTGCGGGGTGGATGGTCAGGCACTCGGTGATCTCGACCGGGGCTTGGCGGGCATGTCCCGCCCTGTAGTACTCCCGTATCAAGGGGCAGACTTCGAAGTTGATCCGGTCGCGCAGGGTGCTCGCCCAACCACTCCGCGTGCCGGTGTCCACCATGAAGAAGCTGTGTCCTACCCTGTGGCGGCGATCGGTCACTTGCTTGTTGAACGCGCGAAAGAGCTGCGTGGCCCGGTTCGTGCGGTGTGCGCTCTCTTCGCCGTCGAGGCGGCCGTAGTAGGTCACCAGGGCCCCCTCGCTTGCGTCGATGTCGATGAAACGAAAACGACGCCGGATGGCGAAGTCGATGTGGCTGGTGCCACGATCGGCGGTGTTCATTGTGCCCAGGATCAGGAGATTCGGCGGAACCGTGAGACTGCGTAGATCGGAGCCGGGTGGTGGAGGGCGCTGGAGCAGGACCTGCGCCTTGCCTCGCTTGTCAGCCTCCAAGGTCATCACCAGCTCCCCGAGCACGGCTGCGAGGTTGCAGCGGTTGACCTCGTCGAGCACGAGCACGGTTGGTAGTCCAGTCCTCGCTTGTGCCACCCGACACATCTGCAGGAAGATGCCGTCTCGCGCCTCGAAGCGCAGCTCGCCCCCTGGAGGGACCACCATGCCTCGGACGAACTCGTCGTAGGAGTAGCCCGGGTGCAGCTGGACCATCTCCCACACGATGGGAGCGCGTTGGAGCGCGGTGTTCGCCAAGAGGTCCTCGAAAGCGTCCGCGGGATCGGCGAGACCGTTCTCCTGGGCCAGCTTTCCGAGCATGGTGGACAGCTGCCAGTCACGCGCAGCTTTCGAGTCACCCCCCGTGGTCGCGGCCATCGTTTCGATGACCTTCTGGGCGCACCTGGTCTTGCCCGTGCCAGGCGGGCCCTGGAGCAGGACGTTCTTGCCCTCCTCGAGATTTTCGATCACGCGCGGCACGAGGCCGACGATGTCTCTCGGTGGGGATGGAAGCGGCAGGAAAGGGGTTCCGCCACCTGACCGTGCTGGGATCCACTTGACGTCGGGAAACGCGATCATCCCTCGGCTGATCTCTTCTCTCGGGTGGTCCGCTGAGTAGAGGAACGAAAGGAGCCTCTTCCCATCGGAGACTGCGACAATGGGGGGTGGGGGGTCGATCGGGAGCCCGTGCACCGTCGCGGTGGAGAGGGCGCGGCCGTCCTCGCGTCGTTCGGCGTAGCCGCTGCTCGCGATCAATCCGAGGCGGAACCGCTTTTTCGCGACTTCACCCTGAAAGAAGATGTTGAAGAACCCCTTCGGCCCTTGTTGGGATTGCGCGTGAGTCAGGTCGGGTGTGGTGTCACCCAGGCGTGCTATAAGGGCCTTGGCCTTCTGCTGTTCGGCTTTGTCGAGCTTTGCGTTGCGATCGGCGAGTACGCCGTTCAGCATGTCCTCCAGCTTCCGTCCCAACGCCGGCAAGTTGTCGATTGGTTCGGTATTTGGTGTGACTGCCAAGGGTTCCTCCTGTCTGGTGCTCTCGTCGGCAGGCGAAGGCGGACAGTTTCTGTCCGGGCTCATGCGCGCATCGCCGACGCAGAGTATGAAGGTCCGACCTCGACGAATCCTCGACCGCCAATCCTACTACAGCGCACTGGAGTCACGAAACCGCTCATGGAAGCCTGCGGCCTCTTCGCTGGTATCGGTGGCCTCGAGCTCGGCTCGAGACAGCAAGGCATCCACACGCGGGCATTCTGCGAGATCGATCCCCACGCCCAGCGGGTGCTGGCGGCGCGCTTCCCCGAGGTTCCGGCCGACCAGCGCAGCCTCGATGTCCTCGAGCTGCCATCCTTGCCTCGCTGTGACCTGCTCACCGCGGGCTTCCCCTGCCAAGACCTATCCATGGCTGGCACCAAGGTCGGTATCCGGGGGGAACGCTCCGGCCTCGTCAACACCCTCTTCTCGCTCCTCGAGCGGGCATCGCAGGGGGCGCCGGGCTTGCCTGGCCGGGCCCCCGACTGGCTTTTGGTCGAAAACGTTCCCTACATGCTCTACCTCGACCGCGGCGAGGCCATGCGCTTTCTCACGGCCGAGCTGCAGCGCATGGGGTGGGCTTGGGCCTACAGGGTGGTCGATGCGCGGGCCTTTGGGGTGCCCCAGCGCAGGCTCCGGGTCATCCTGCTCGCGTCCCGTCAGCACGACCCGCGCCCGCTGCTCTTCGCCCAGGACGCCGAGCCCGTGGTGAACGACTCCACGAAGGTGGATCGTCCCGACATCGGCTACGGGTTCTACTGGACCGAAGGTCGCCGCGGCCTGGGCTGGACGGTCGATGGCGTGCCCACCATCAAGGGCGGCTCGAGCCTGGGCATCCCCTCTCCACCCGCCGTGTGGAATCGTCCGGCGGATCACGTGGGCTTGCCCGACATCAGCGACCTGGAGCGGCTCCAGGGCTTTCCCGCGGGCTTCACCGAACCTGCGCTGGATGGCCCGGGGCGCAACCGTGGCGCACGCTACCGGCTGGTGGGCAATGCGGTCTGTGTACCCGTGGCGGCCTGGGTGGCCGGACGCTTGGTTCGTACACGGGGCGACCAGCCATGGCCTCGCGGTGTGCCTCTCGCCGCGGGCAAGCGCTGGCCCCGCGCGGCGTGGGGCTCGCCCTCCGACCCGGTCCACGTCGTGCCGGTGTCCACCTGGCCAGTGGCGGGGGAACCCAAACCCTTGCTCGAGTTCCTCGACAAGCCGCTCTCTCCCCTGTCGCTGCGAGCCACCCGGGGGTACCTAAGCCGGCTCGACAAGGCCACCTCGCTGCATGTACCCAAGCCGTTCCGCGCTGCCGTCGTCAGGCACCTGGCGCGTATGGAAGCGCCCGAACCACGGGTGGGGGCATCGTGAGCGCTCCCCCCGCGGTCGCGGCGCCCGTCGAGGGGTACCGTGTGCAGGATGGCTCGATGGTCCGCGCCGTCACCCTGGGCTCGGATCGGGTCTTTCGTTCGTTCCTGGGCCTCCCACCGGGTGGGCTCGAGGATGGAGAGCCCTTCGCCGCGGCCCATGATCGGGCCTGGTTGGCGGCTACCGAACCGCCTCCCGTCGAAGCGTGTGCCCTCCCCGTCCGCACCGTGGACCTCTTCTCTGGCTGTGGGGCCCTCACCCTTGGGGCCCAGGAAGCCTGCCGCGCTCTGGGTCGCCGGCTCGAGTCCGTTCTCGCCGTAGACCTCGAAGCCGCCGCACTGGGCGTCTACCAGCACAACTTCCCCGGCTGCGACTGCCGGCTCGAGGACATCTCGGCGGTGCTCGAGGACGGAGACCTGCGGGCCCGCTACGGCCCCGTGGACCTGCTGCTCGGCGGGCCCCCCTGCCAGGGGCACTCCGATCTCAACAACCACAGCCGCCGCGACGATCCCAAGAACGAGCTGTACTTCGGCATGGCCCGCTTCGCCGCGGTGCTCGAGCCCCGGTGGATCCTCATCGAGAACGTGCCCGGAGCCCAGCACGACCGCGGCGGCGTGGTCCAGCGCACCTGGGCTGCCTTGCGCGACCAGGGCTACCAGCTGCAGGGCGGCGTGCTGCACGGTGTAAACGTGGGGGTCCCACAACGCCGCCGTCGCTACTTCATGCTGGCCAGCAAGGCTCCCCTGCCCTCCGTCCGAGCCATCGAAGCCGCCTTGGCCCACCCCCCCCGCTCCCTGGCGTGGGCCATCGCCGACCTGCTCGACGCGCCGCCTGGGTCCAACCCCACCTTCGACAGCTCGGCCCGGCACTACCCACAGAACCGCGAGCGCATCCGCCTGCTGCACGATCTCGACATCTACGACCTCCCCAACGAGCACCGCCCCGCCTGCCATCGCGACAAGCCCCACAGCTACAAGTCGGTCTACGGCCGCATGCACTGGGACCAACCCACCCAGACCATCACCACCGGCTTCGGCTCCTGCGGCCAGGGCCGCTACGTGCACCCTCACCGCCAGCGCACCATGACGCCCCACGAAGCCGCCCGGGTGCAGTTCATCCCCGACTTCTTTCGCTTCCCCGAGACCCGCCGCCGGGCGTTGCAGCAGATGATCGGCAACGCCGTGCCTACGCGGATGGCCTACGCGTTGGTGCTGGCCTTGATCGCCAGCGGGTAGGGCGCTCGGGCTCACAGCGCCACCACCATCCGCCCCGGATAGCGCCAGACCAGGGCGTCCCCGATGCGGGTGACAGAGATTCGACCTGTGTGGATGAGCCGAAGATGGCAGCACCTGCAGACCGTGATGCCGTTTTCGAGCTCGTCCCCGCCGCCCTGGGCGCGGGGGTGGATGTGGTGGGCCTGGACCCGGAGGTTGCGGCAGCCACATTCGGGGTTGCGGCAGGTGAACCGGTCTCGTTCTCGGACCTTTCCGAAGCCGCGTTGGGCCTCGAGGCGCACGTTTTCGAGGAACCAGCGGGCCGCTTCGGGCAGATCGACGTGTACCCGGTCGAACTCGGGCACCGGCGGTGGGGCCCAGGCCGCGTTCAGGCTGACGAAGAGCTGCAGGCCGCCGAGGAGACCGCCAGCATCTGTCGCGTCGCCGCCGGGGGCGAGGCCGCCAGGTTCCGCCGCGTCGCCGCTCGGGGCGTGACCGCCAGTTTCTGTCGCGTCGCCGCCGGGGGCGAGGCCGCCAGGTTCCGTCGCGTCGCCGCTCGGGGTGAGGCCGCCAGTTTCTGTCGCGTCGTCGGTTTGGTCCGCAGCTGACAGCTGTTCCACCACCTGTTCGGCCACGTCGATGGCGTGGAGGTAACCAGCCAGCACCTGCAGCTCGACGTCCTTGGTGACGCCGGCATCGGCCAGCTTGACCGCCCGCCGAAGCTCGGCGATGCCCGTGCTGCGTGCCACGCGGATCCAATCCTCGACGGTGTCTTCGCAGGCGGCGGAGGCCACCAGCTTGGCCCGGGCGAGATCGAGCCCATCGTCGAGGGCCTGGGCCAAGGGCGGGAGCAGCGCGATGTCGGAGGCCGTCTTGGCGTGGCGCTCGAGGGTGCGGATGCAGCAGCCAAGGCCGTGGGTGGCCATTTCGGCAAGGCTGGAGAAGCTCATTTCCCAATACAGCTTCTTTCGGGTCACGCGATGGTAGGCTTGACCCAGGAGCGGGATGCAGCTGTCGCGGGCGACCTGGGCCTGCTCGAGCAGCCGCAGCGCGTGGGGGAGATCGCGAGGATCGCGCCAGGGGCCCAAGATGGGGGTGGCGGGATCGGGAATGCCACACCAGCGGGGCGGCGTGCGCTTGGGCGGCGGGGCGGGGGCTTTCGCGCTCGAGACAGCAGGTGCTTGCCGTCTGCTCGCCTTGCCCAGCAGTCGACCACGTAGTAATCGGCGTCGGCGTTGGACAGGGGGTGGCCCGAGACGAGCCGAGCCAGCTGCCGAGCGCCGTGGATGACGCGCAAGTCGTCGCCCTCGAGGTCTACGGTGCGCATCGTTCGAGGGCTCGTGTCCCGGTTTCGACCCCGGGGTTCGGACAGCAGGGCCTTGTCGCCACGCTGGGCGTGCTCGAGCCACCAAGCCTGCTCTTCGGGATCCACTCGACCCGGCGCCTTGAGCGCCGTGGAGAGGGAAATCCGCCCCAGGCAGACCGCGGCCTGGACGGCGGTGAGGTCGCTTTCGACCAGCCGGATCAGCGAGCGAAGCCAGGAATTGGACCACGCGACGTGCTGATGGAACAGGGCGGTGTGGGAGCTGTAGCCACATTCGGCCGGATCCTGGGTCTTGACCCACGCGGCGAGGCGGGCGATGCGCAGGTCGATGGCGTTGCCAGCGCCGGCCAGGTCGAGCATGATCTCGAGGAGCCGCTCGGCTTCTTCTTCCCGGCCCAGACCGCCATCGCCCTGCCCCCCTGGAGACGAGCCGCCGTCGCCCTGCCCCCCTGGAGACGAGCCGTCATTGCCTGGCCCCCCGCGCCTCGGGTCACCGGGTAAACCGTCGGCTGGACCCACCGCGCCGCCAACCTGCCCCCGCCCGTCGAGCCCCGGCACTCGCCGCTCGAGGTGGGGCTCGAAACCACGGCTCCGCCGGCGCCTGAGCGCTGAACGTTCCCGCTTGGATGTGTGTGGACTCGCCATGTTTTTCTCGACAGAAACGTATCCCCGTCGTCGCCCAAAGCAAGCTCTTTTGCGGACGGAAACTGTCCGTCTTAATTGCGCTTTCACCGACTGTCCGGACAGATTCTGGCATGCTGGCAGGTTAGTATTGGGCGACTGGTCGCCTTGTGTTTGGACGTACGGTCGGTCGGTCGGGGGTGAGGGGGCCGACAGCCCCGGAGCGAATCCTCCACGTGGACGGCCAGCCCCTTCTGGCTCCGGGATGGTTACCCTGTGGCGTCTTCTCCACGGGGTCCGTCCCGCTGTCACCTCGCCTGCCACCGACCTCGGTCGTCGCGCTCTTCTCGGTCGTGGCCTGCCAGCCAAGCTCCGGGGAGCTGGACGTGACGGTCGAGCCGTCCGCCGACCTGCCCACGTTGCTGTGGGTGTCCTGGTCCACCGATCTGCCCAGCCGTGGGAGCGTCGAGGTGGTGGTCGGGGACGACGAGCCCATCGTCGTTGCCAGCGAAGAGGAGGCCACCGATCACCGGGTCCCGGTGCTGGGCTTGCCGGCCATGACAATGGTGTCCCTCATCGTCCGCAGCCAGGCAGGGAACCTCGAGTCGGAGCAGACGGTCACGGCCACCACCGGCACCTTGCCGAGCGTTCTGCCCGTGCTCGACGCGGGCACCTGGGATCGGACCGCGGCCACGGAAGAGTCCTACGTGTTGTTGGGTTTGGGCTCGCCGACGTGGTCGGGGATGTTGGTGGCCAACCGGCGTGGCCGCGTTGTCTGGCACTACGCCCTGGATCCAGGCTGCTACTTCGTGGAGACCGGCATGCTCCCGGAACAACCGGGTGTTCTGGCCATGGCGTGGTGTGAGGAGGACATGTTCGTACACAGGGTGCCTTTCGATCCGCGGCAGCCCGACGAGCACGTCTTGCTTCCCGACGGCCACCACGCCTACGCGCCCTTGCCCGACGGCGGCTTGGCCTACTGCTACGAAGAGTGCCGGAGCTGGGACCACGAGGAGCTCGAGAGGGAGGTCCACGCCTGTGGCGATGGCCTGCGCATCCTCGAAGCGGACGGTAGCATCAGCACCCTGTTCAGCGTCTGGGACTGGGGTGTCCCTGCCTCGCGCACGCTGCGCAGGAGCACCGCCGACAACCCCGCGGACTGGACCCACGCCAACGCCATCGATCACCTCCCGGTTCGGGACACCCTGCTGTTCTCCCTGCGGAATCTCTCTGCGGCCCTCGAGATAGACCTCTCCAGCGGGGTGGTCGTGGAAGAGTACGGTCTGACGGACGGTGCGGCAGGGTACGAGGAGGGCACCGAGGCGTTCAACTACCAGCACGATCCGAACTGGACCGGCGACGACACCATGCTGATGGTGACCACCACCGAGGACGACAACGGCGACCTGGCCCGCGAAACCCATGCGGTGGAGCTGACCGTACAGGAGGGCACCGGTCTGCTGGAGGAAGTCTGGTCCTATCACCCAGGGCCCAACGTGTTCTCGCGCTCGGGCGGCGGAGCGCGACGCCTGACGAACGGCGACACCCTCGTGCACTGGCGCGATCCTCGCTCACGGCTTCGCGAGGTCACGCCGGACGGCGAGGTGGTCTGGGAGCTCATGTCACCGGACCAGGCGATCCGCATGGGCACGCCCCAGCTGTTCAGGGACTTCTACGCGGTCGAAGAGGACGATTGAGCGGTCCCTCCTCGTCCAGGTGGTATCATCACGTCGCTCCACCCTGGAAGGAGGTTCCATGCGCCCTGTCCTTCTGGCGACGCTCATGACCGTGGCCTGCTACGGCGACAAGCCCATCGTCGGGGATCCCGTGGACTCCTCGGACCCCTCGACGACCATCGACGACAGCGATCCTCCCGATCCGGGTCCCTCGGATGCGGATGACGACGGGTACGACGAGGACGAGGACTGCGACGACGAGAACGCTGATGTCTTCCCCGGAGCCGAGGAGGTCTGCAACGATCTGAACGACGACTGCGACGGTGAGGTGGACGAGGGCCTGGAACAGACCTGGTACCAAGACGCCGACGGAGACGGGTTCGGCAGCGACGCCCGCACCACCGAAGATTGCGACCAACCGGCGGGCTACGCCGACAACGATCTGGACTGCGACGATGGCAGCGCCCAGGCGTTCCCGGGGGGGACCGAGGTCTGCGACGGGCTGGACAACGACTGCGACGGCGAGGTGGACGAGGACGTCGTCGAGACCTTCTACTGGGATCTGGACGGCGACGGCTGGGGCATCGACGACTGGACCACCGACGCCTGCGATGCCCCCAGCGGCTACGCCGACCAGACAGGCGACTGCGACGACAACGACGCCAACGTCAACCCCGGCGAGACCGAGGTCTGCAACACCATCGACGACGACTGCTCGGGTGTGGCCGACGACGGCGGAGTCTGCCCTTGCACCGTGGACTACTACCCCGACTACGATCACCCGTACCTGTTCTGCGAGGTCGCGACGGACTGGACCACCGCCGAAGCGGAGTGCGCGGCCTACGGCTACGCGCTGGTCACCTTCGACTCCGAGCCCGAGCTGTCCTGGGTGACCACCGCGGTGGGTGCATACACCAGCAACTACTGGTGGATAGGCTTCACGGACGACAGCACCGAGGGCAGCTGGGAGTGGGAAGACGCCTCGGTTGTCGGCTACGAGAACTGGTGCTCCAGCGAGCCCAACAACACCCACGGCCGCGAGTGTGTGGACTTGAGCGAGGAGGACTGCGCCATGCTCAACTGGGGCAGCGGTGGCTGCTGGAACGACTACCCCTGCAGCTGCGACTGGCCCTACTACATCTGCGAGGGCGCGTCGGAGTACCGGCCGGATTGATGACCAGCACACTGCTGCTCGCCATCCTGTTCTTGGGCTGCCCCAAGCCCACGGGTGACACCGCCACCAGCGACAGCGACGTGCCCAGCGGGGACGACGGCGACGGCGACGGGTTGACCGATGCCGAAGAGGCCGCGCTGGGCACCGACCCAAACGATCCCGACAGTGACGACGACGGCTTTGACGATGGCAGCGAGATCCTGGGTGGCACCAACCCCCTCTACGCGCACAGCCACCCCTACGCCGGCGGCTACAACGTTGGGTACTGCGAGATCCCACCCGAGCCCACTGGACCGTCAGGCACGGTCAGCGGCATGTTCGAGCCCGACGACACGCCTGCGGAGTACTTCGAGTGGTCCGTGTACGAGGTCGGCGACGTGGTGGACAACTTCGAGTGGCGGGATCAGCACGGCGAGCAGGTGTCGCTGTACTCCTTCTGCGGGCACTACGTGATGATGATGTTCGGGACCTTCTGGTGAAGCTCCTGCCAGGACGAGGCCAGTTCGGCCCAGGAGAAACAGGACGAGTACCGCGGCCAGGGCTTCCAGATCGTCAACCCGCTGCTGCAGGCATGGTCCTCGCCCCCCACCCTCGAGGAGCAGAACGAATGGGTCGAGCAGTTCGGCCTCGAGGACATCCCCGTGCTCTCGGTCCCCGAAGAGGACCAGGTCTACCCCGACGGTGAGTCCTGGCGCTACGACTGGGACATGGGGCCCGGCACCATCAC
>CAZVHW010000162.1:566-13251 GCA_964626835.1 uncultured Enterobacterales bacterium | reverse complement strand
CCCAGCCCGACGAGCTGAAGCGTTCCTACCGCAAGCTCGCGCTGAAGTTCCACCCGGATCGCAACCAGGAGGCCGACGCCGAAGACCGCTTCAAGGAAGTCAGCGAAGCCTACCAGGTGCTGTCCGACCCGCAGAAGCGCAGCGCTTACGATCGTTTTGGACACCAGGGCCTGGGCGGTGCTGGATACCAGGCTGGCTTCCAGAACGTCGACGAGATCTTCAGCCACTTCTCGGACCTCTTCGGTGACCTGTTCGGCTTCGGGGGCCTGGGCGGAGGTGGAGGTCGCCGGGTTCGCAAGGGTGCCGACATCGAGTACCCGCTCGAGATCGACTTTCTCGACGCGGTGCACGGCTGCGCTCACGATCTCACCGTGCCCAAGCACAAGGTCTGCGAGACCTGCGCGGGCTCGGGTGCGGCGCCTGGCAGCCAGGCCTCCACCTGCGGCACCTGCGGGGGCCGAGGCGAGGTCATCCAGGCTCAAGGCTTCTTCCGAATCCGCACCACCTGCCCAAGCTGTCGCGGCGAAGGCAGCGTCATCCAAGAGCCCTGCCCCAGCTGCCGTGGGCGCCGTGCCGTGCCGATCAACGAAGCCTTGAAGATCACGCTCCCCGCGGGCGTGGACGACGACATGCAGCTGCGCTTGACGGGCAAGGGCGAGCCGAGCCTGGCGGGTGGCCCACCGGGCGATCTCTACGTCACCGTGCGGGTCAGGCCCCATCAGGACTTCGAGCGCCGGGGTGGGGACATCTACTCTCAGGCTCCCATGAGCTACCCACAAGCCTGCCTGGGCTCCACGCTGCAGGTCGAGACGGTCGACGGACCCCATGCCCTCGAGGTGCCCGCGGGCACGCCCTCGGGCAAGGTCTTCCATCTGCGGGGGCAGGGAGTCCAGGCGGTCAGGCGACGGAACCGTGGTGACCACTACGTGCAGGTAGTCGTCGCGGTTCCCAAGTCGTTGTCTGACGAAGAAGACGTGCTCATCCGACAGCTTGCCGAGCTGCAGGATGAACGTGTGCATGAGCGGGGTTTCTTCCGGGACCTGATGGACAGACTGAAGCACTGAGCCGATCCCGTGGGCGCGCTGCTGTCCTCGTTCGGCCGCCCGCAACGCAGCAGAGGAGGTGTCAACGATGCTGGACCTGGAGACCATCGAAGGGAGAGTCAAGGAAGCGCAGCCCCGCGTGCAGGCCATCCGAGACGAGTTGGCTCGGGCGGTGGTCGGGCAGCGCGCCATGGTGGACGGCTTGTTGATGGGGCTTTTGTGCGACGGTCACGTGCTGCTCGAGGGTGTCCCTGGTCTGGCCAAGACCACGGCTGTCAAGGCCCTCGCTGCGGTGCTGGACATGGGATTCTCCCGAATCCAGTTCACGCCCGATCTGTTGCCTGCCGATCTGGTAGGCACCCAGATCTACAATCCCCGCGAAGGCAGCTTCACCATCCGACGCGGTCCCGTCTTCGAGCACATCGTGCTGGCCGACGAGATCAACCGCGCCCCGGCCAAGGTGCAGTCGGCTCTGCTCGAGGCGATGCAGGAGCGCCAGGTCACCATCGGTGACACGACCTTCCCGCTGCCGTCGCCTTTCTTGGTGTTGGCGACGCAGAATCCCATCGAGCAGGAGGGCACCTACCCCTTGCCCGAGGCCCAGGTGGACCGCTTCATGCTCAAGCTGTCGGTGGGCTACCCCAGCCGGGAGGAGGAGCAACGCATCATGCGCCTCGAGGCCAATGCGCTCGACCAGCTTCGCCCCATGGCCACGGTCCAGGACGTGATCGATCTGCGGGCCGTGGTGGCCTCCGTCCACATGGAGCCCGTGCTCGAAGGCTATATCGTCGATGTGGTCAGGGCTTCCCGGGCGCCCGCCGCGGTGGGTCTGCGCGACCTGGCACCCATGATCGAGTTTGGTGCGAGCCCGCGGGCTTCGATGGCTCTCTCCGCTTGCGCCCGCGCCCAGGCCTTTCTCGATGGGCGGGCGTGGGTGGGACCCGACGACGTCAAGGCCGTGGGCCAGGACGTGCTGCGCCACCGCGTGCTGCTGTCCTACGAAGCCGAAGCGGCCGAGGTCACCCCCGAACAGGTCATCCAGCGCCTGTTCGATCACGTCCCCACGCCCTGACGCCTGGACACGGAGGTCGTTCGGTGCTCACGCCCGAGGAGCTGCGTCAGATCCGACGCCTGCAGCTGCAGGCCGGTAGACGCGTCGACAGTCTCTTCGCCGGCAACTACCGCTCCGCCTTCCGTGGCAGAGGCATGGAGTTCGAGGAGGTGCGGCCCTACGTGCCTGGCGATGACGTGCGCCATATCGACTGGAACGTCACGGCCCGCACGGGCGAGCCCTTCGTCAAGGAGTTCCGCGAGGAGCGTCAGCTCACCTTGGTGCTCGTGCTGGACGTGTCGGGTTCCGTGGGCTTCGGCTCGGGGGGCCACGACGGTCGCACCGACAAGGCCCTGCAGCAGGCACGCGTGGGTGCAGCTCTTGCCCATGCTGCCACGCAAGCCAACGACCGTGTGGGGCTGGTGGCCTTCGCCCGCGAGGTCATCGAGTTCATCCCTCCACGCAAGAGCCGTGGGCATGCCTGGCGGGTCATCCGCACCGCGTTTGGGCGCCGTACCGAGCACCGCGGTACCGACGTGGGGGCGGCCGCCGAGTACCTGGGGCGGGTGCTGAAGCGCCGCGCGGTGGTCTGCTTCATCTCCGACTTCATCGATCCCGAGCCCTGGGACCGAGCCATGGCATCCCTGGGGCGCCGCCATCGTGTCAACGCGTTCCTGTTGCACGATCCCCGCGAGCTGCGCCTGCCACCTGTCGGTCTCGTGGAGCTCGAGGACGCCGAGACCGGACAAACGGTTCTGGTGGACGCCGGACGCCTGCGCGCGCTGCTGGGGGTCGAAGAGCGCATGAAGCGCCTGCGGCGCACGGGGGCCCAGGTCACGGCCGTCGCCACCACCGACGATCCCTTCCAGCGCCTCGTGGAGCACTTCCACCGGATCGGGAGGCTGCGATGAGCCGCGGACCCGGCATCCTGGTGGCGGCGGCACTGCCGGTGCTGCTCGCCGCGTGTGGGTCGGACCTGCTTCCGCCCTTGGCGCGGCCTGACGCGGACGTGCGGCTCGAGCTGACGAAACGCAAGGTCGCGGAAGGTGAACCGCTGGTCGCTACGGTCACGGTCGTCGAGGGAGACGGGGTCGAGATCGAGGTCGGCGAGCCTGGCGCCGAGGGGCTCGTGGCGACCCTGGCCGAGCGGCGCGGCGAGCCATTCGATGGCTATCACCTCGCCACCATCGTCTACGAGATCCGAGGAGAGCCTGGCAGCTACGTGGTGGCCCTGCCGCCGGCCAAGGCCACCCATGCCGATGGGCGCGAGGAGGAACTCGAGGTACCCGCGGTCTTCGCAGACATCGGAGTGGACGGCCCCAGCGCGGAACTCCAAGGGCTGCTGCTGCCCGAGCCCCCCGAGCCCGCCCGCTGGCCGTGGGCGGTCGCGATCGCGTCGCTCTCCGCGGCGTTGGGGGCGGGAGCGGTCACCTTGTGGCGCCGCCGCAAGAGGGCCACGCGTGAGGTCATCTCGGAGCCGCCCGATGCTCGAGCCTTGCTGGCCTGGCGCGTGGTCATGGCCGACCGTGCCCTGGACGACCATGCCAGGGCGTTGCAGCTCTCCGAGGTCTTCCGGCGCTACCTCGAGGACGTGCACCCCATGCCCGCCTCCGCGCTCACCTCGAGGGAGATCACCGACATCATCTACCGCGACGGGCTGGTCCCGGGCGGGCTGCTCGACCGGGCCAGGCGCATCCTGACCGCCACGGACCTGCTCAAGTTCGCTCGCCGTGGCGGGGGGATCGAGTTCTTCCACGAGCTGGACCGCGACTTCCGCGCCTACCTCGAGGCCACCCGGCCCCGACAGCTGGGCGAACCCGGAGAGGGAGGCGGCCATGGATGAGTGGCAGGCCCCATGGTTCCTGGCCGGGATCCCCGCGATACCCCTGTTGCTGTGGTGGCTGCACCGCCAACGCCCCCGTGTTCGTTTCGCCTCGCTCCAGCTCATCCATGCGGCCCCCAGCCTGCGCCGCTCGCTGGCCTGGCTCCCGGTACCCTTGCTGGGCGTGGGGCTCGCGCTGTCGTTGGTCGCCCTCGCGCGTCCACAGCTCGCCCAGACACGCAAGATCGTCCGCTCCGAGGGCATCGACATCGTACTTGCATTGGACACCTCGCGGTCCATGGCGGAGCGTGACTTCACCATCGGTGGCCAGCGGGCCACCCGTCTCGCGGTCGCCAAGAACGTGGTGGCGCGCTTCGTGGCCGGCCGAGAGCACGATCGCATCGGCCTCGTGGTCTTCGGCGAGGAGGCGTTCACCCAGGTGCCCCTCACCCTCGATCACCAGGGCCTGTCGCGTTTCCTGAAGCAGGTGGACATCGGCATGGCGGGGGAAAGGCGAACCGCCATTGGCGACGCCCTCGCCGTCGCGACCAGGCGACTGGCCGACCTGGAAGCGGAGAGCAAGGTGGTCATCTTGCTCACCGATGGTCAGAACAACGCTGGCGTGATCGAGCCCGACGAAGCGGCCGAGGCGGCGGCGGCTCTGGGCGTCAAGATCTACACCATCGGGGCGAGCCCCGAGGCGGGCCAGCGCCAGGGCTGGCTCGGCCTGCAGCGCAGCCGCGTCGACCTGGACGAGACCACCCTCCAGAGCATCGCCGAAGCGACGGAAGCCCGGTACTTCCGGGCCTATGACTCGGAAGCCCTGGCCAAGGTCTACGCCCTCATCGATCAGCTCGAGCCCACTACCGCCGAGTACGAGGAGTTCACCGAATACGAAGAGCGCTATCGCTCATGGCTGCTGGCAGGCCTCGCCCTCGTCGTCTTCTCCCTCTTGCTGAACGCGACCCTGCTCAGGAGGATTCCCTGATGACCGGCGGGTCGATCCTCGATTGGGGCGCCAGGCTCTGGCTCAACCTGCTGTGGGCACTGCCCCTGCTCGGGGTGCTGCTGGTGTGGGCCCAGCGTCGTCGACGCGTCGCGCTCGAGCGGATGGCCTCGGCGCCGGTGTTGGGAAACCTCGTGCCTCGGGACCTGGGGGAGCGCAGGAGCTGGCAGACGCTGTTGCTGCTCTTGGGCTTGGCCCTGATGGTGGCGGCGGTGGCGCAGCCCTGGGTGGGCTTCCAGTGGCGCGACGTGGAGCGGCGGGGCATCGATCTCGCGCTGGTGGTGGATGTCTCCAGCAGCATGGACGCCCAGGACGTCAGCCCGAGCCGCATGGAGCGCGCACGCCGCGAGGTGCTCGATCTGTGCAGGGCTGCCCCGGGGGATCGCCTGGGTCTGGTGGTCTTCGCAGGCGGCGCCTATCCCCGTGTACCCCTCACCCTCGACCATCACGCCCTGCTCACGATCCTGCGCGAAGTGGACACGAACACGCTGCAGGCTCAGGGTAGCTCCTTGCCCGCCGCGATTCGCGAGGCACTGCGGCTGCTGCAGGGCGAGGAACAGACCCACAAGGCCATTCTGCTTCTCTCGGACGGCGAGATCCCCGACACGGAAGCGGCGCTGGCGGCCGCCAAGGTCGCTGGCGAGGCTGGGGTCTCCGTCTACGTCGTGGGTGTAGGAACTCCCGAAGGTGCCCCCATCCCCTTGGAGGAGGGCGGCTTCAAGAAGGACCGCCAGGGTCAGGTGGTGGTCTCGAAGCTGGACGAGTCCCTTCTTCGCCGCTTGGCCGCCGCGGCCGGAGGCGCATACGTGCGCTCCGTCGCGTCCGTTGACGATGTCGAGGCCTTGGTGGCCGAGATCCATGGCGACACCGAAGGAGAGCTCCTGGGCGTGCACCGCGAGAAGGTCCCCAACGAGTACTTCCAGTGGCCCTTGGGGGCGGGCTTGGTGCTGATCGTGCTCGGCCTGGTGCTCGGCGTGCCTCGGCGCGGCGCATGGACCGTGGTCGCCGTCCTGCTGGCGCTAGGCGTGGCATCGCCGGTCGCCCACGCAGGAGTGCAGCAAGATGGCATCGAGGCCCTCGGACAAGGGGACTTCGCCCGCGCCAGCGAGCTGCTCATGCAGCACCATCTGTCCAACCCGGACGACATGGACACGGCGCTGGCATTGGGCCAGTCCCTGCTGCAGGAGGGTCGTCCCAACGAAGCCGAGCGGGTGTGGGAGCTCGTAGCGGAGCGCACCACCGATTCGAAGCTGCGGGCCCTTGCCCGCTACGACATGGGCCATGCTGCCTACCGCGGCGGTCGGCTCACCCAGGCACACGAGCACTTCCAACGAGCGGCGGAGATCGACCCGGAGCTCGAGGCCGCCACCAAGAACGCCCAGGCGGTAGCCCAGGAGATAGCGGCCCGCACGCAGGACCCCGAGCAGCAGCCCAAAGGGGAGTGCGACAACCCCCAGGAGGGCCAGGACGGCCAGCAGAAGGAAGGCGAGCAGCAGGAGGGCCAGGACGAGCAGCAGGAGGGCCAGGACGAGCAGCAGGAGGGCCAGGACGAGCAGCAGGAGGGCCAGGATGGCCCCGAGGACGAGGGCCAGCGAGACCAGCCCGAGGATCCCCAGGAGCCGCCGGAGGGCGAGATAGCTCCGGCAACCGGCGAGCCGGGGGCTGCCGGGGAAGACGGTGGTGTCCCGCTCCAGCTCGCCCCGGGCGAGCTCACGCCAGAGCAGGCCCTGGATCGGCTGGAAGAGGTGGAGGAGGGCTCCCCGCGCGTGGTCATCCAAGGCAAGCCGAACAAGGACCAGGACTGGTGATGCGGGTCGCCTCCTCGAACGGTCTTCGGTTCCGCCTGGCCCTGATCGTGGCCCTGTGGGCCATACCCGGCCTCACGTGGGCCCAGCAAGCCCACTTCGAGCTGGACGTGCGCGAGCTGCGCGTCGGGGAGACCGCGGCCCTGCGGCTGGTGCTCACCGGAGGCGTGGCGGACGCCATGCCCGTTCTTCCTGCCAGTGACCAGCTTCGGTTCGCCGTGCAGCGTCCCCAGCGCGAGCGGGTGACCCTCAACTTCCAGACCACGCGAATCACCACCTACAACTGGTCGATCACCGCGATTCAGGCGGGCACTGCAGCCATCGGGCCGGCCCGCCTCCAGGTGGGGGGCAAGACCCTTCGCGTCAGGCCGGTCACCCTCGAGATCCACGAGCCCGACCCGGGCGATGCGGGTCCAAACTTGCTGGTGGCCGCGCTCGAACCCACCCCCGAAGACCTGGCCGCGGGCCAACCCGTCCCTCTCTGGCAGGGACAGGCCCTGGTCTATCGGTTCAGCTTCTCTCACCGGGACGTGCTGTACGACGCGCGATGGACTCAACCCGACTACGCCGGGCTCGAGCCCATCCCCGGCGTTGAGCAGGACCAAAAGGAATATGCCCTGGAGCGGGACGGCCACGCGACCACGGTCCACGACGTCCTGGTCCCGCTGGTGGCCAGCGAGGTCGGTGACTGGGAGATCGCACCTTCGGTCATCAAGGCCCAGTTCCCCGTGGAGCGCTCTCGGCGCAGGCGGTCGAACGACCCCTTCGAGCAGTTCTTCGGCGGCGGCGTGTTCCCGGAGACGCGGGCCGAGGTGCTGGCCTCGAATCCCGTCACCGTCCGGATCGATCCGCTGCCCTCGAGCGGCCGCCCCGATGACTTCGGGGGCTGGGTCGGCAGCTTCCAGGTGCGGGCAGAGCTTGGGGAGACACGGGTACGAGCCGGTGATTCGGTCACCCTCACGGTCACCGTGCGCGGAGACGGCATTCTCAACGGGCTGCGGCTGCCACCGCTGCCCGAGAGTGAGTCCCTGCGCGCCTACGACGACGAGCCCGAGGTGCAGGGGGGGCTGGCTGGCGGACGATATCAGAGCAGGGCCGTGCTGCGCCGGGCCCTGGTGCCCATGGCCGAGGGTACGGTCCAGGTACCCTCGGTGGAGTTGGTCTGGTTCGATCCCGCCCAGGGTCGCTACGTCGATTGGGTGAGCCCTGCCCTGGAGCTCGAGGTGTCGCCCGGTGAGGGGGGCGAGGCCGTGGTGATGGACTTCACTTCGCCCGAGGCGGAGACCCACGAGGCCGTGCGCAGCCTGGGTGAGGACATCCTACCCATCCACACGGACGTGCAGGTCCACGACCAGCGGTTCTCGCCGTGGCAGCCGCTCCCTCTCTTCCTCCTCCTGCTCCCCGGTGTCGCCCTGCTCGGTCAGGTCGTCACCGACCTGCGGGCGCAGGGCGGCCAGCGTAGCCGTCGTGTTCGAGCGGTCAGGGGGCAGCTGGATAGGCTGCCCACCGAGCGGGTCGCCAGACTTGCGGCCCTCGAGGCCGCGTTCCGTGAGGCGAGTGGGCTCGCGCTGAGCTGCCCCCCAGCCGGAGTCAGCCCGGATCGACTGCTCGAAGGGTTGCCCGAGCCCCTCGGGACCTCGGCCGCCGAGCTGTACGCGCGGCTCGAGCGGGCGCGCTACGGCGGGGGTACGGGAGAGCTGGAGCAGGCCGTTGCGGACCTGGTGGCCAGGCTGCTGAAGGGGGTTCGATGAGGAACGCTTCCCGCATCGTGCTGCTTCTGTTCCTGGTCCTCGGGATGCTGGGTGCGGCGGGCGATCTCTCTCCACGGGCCCGCTTCCACGAGGGCGCCGCGGCCTACCGCGAGGGCGACTATGCGTCGGCCGAGGTGGCTTGGCGTGAGGTGATCGCGGCCGATCAGGTCGACGGCCACGTGCTCTACGATCTCGGCAATGCCTTGTGGCGCCAAGGCCGACTGGGCGCGTCTATCCTGGCGTGGCGTCAAGCCCAGGTGCTCCTGCCTCGCGATCCCGACGTGCGGGCCAACCTACGCCACGCTCGAGCCCAGGCTCGAGATGCCATCGAGCCGGTTGGGCACGTGCCCACCATCTTCTTCTGGCAGCACTCGGTGGCACTCGGGGAGAGCGCGATCCTCGGTGCGCTGCTGCTCGGCTTCGCTCTGGGCGCCTTGGCTTGGCTGCGGTGGAGGCGCCGTCGCCGCGGGGATGGAGCGCTCGAGTTCGGGTCCCTGCGACCCGCCGCGGTCACGGCGGGCGTGATCGGCTTGCTGCTCTTGGTCTCCACCATGCTGACCGCCCGGGCGTTGCAGGCCAGTCCCGGCGCGGTGGTGCTGTTGCCCGACGTGGCGGGTCGTTCCGCGGTCGGCGCCGACGGTGTGGAGCTCTTCGTGCTGCACGAGGGTGCCGAGGTGCGCGCGCTGGAGATCGACGCGAACCACGTCCTGCTCGGCCTGCCCGACGGCCGCAGGGGCTGGGTCCCGCAGGCCGCCGTGGGGCTCGTTCGCCCTGGCGATCCGTTCCCCCTGTGAAACCCTGGCCAACTAGGGTGGAATCACGGGGGGTAGCTTGCTAGGAGCGGAGTACCTGCCGGGGCTTCCGGGTTTCGGCAGCACGCCCTGGAGGATCCCATGCGTCGTCTGCTCCTCGTGCTCGCGCTCGTCGTCGTTGCCGGCTGTTGGAAGAAGCGCGTCAAGCACCTCTCTGCTGCCGAGTTCGACCACTACTACGCCTTGCGTCCGTTCATGGACGAGGACACCCAGAAGGGCTTCCTCAAGGGCAAGACCGAGGAAGAGCGCAACCAGTACCTCAGGACCAACGACTACCAGGGCAGGACCCTTTGGGACCTCTTTTATCAGTACGACGAGACCAAGCGCGAAGCCATCGTGTCGGGCGAGGTGGCCCCGGGGTGGACCAAGGACATGGTGCTGATGGCCTGGGGCAGGCCCTACGACAAAAAGAAGCTGGTGGGCAGGCCCGCCACGCGCTCCGAGATGCTCATCTACCGGTTCGAGGTACAGGAAGACGGGGCCATCATGGTCTACGACCCCGAGGAAGGCTCGAGCTACCACGCGATCCGCCACTTCCGGAAGCAGATCATTCTCGACAACAACTCGATCACCGAGATCGAGGACGTAGCCGGCTGGTAGCGTCGCTTTCGCGCCCAGCTCCTAGTCGTTGACGGCCCTTCGCACGAGGGCTACCCTGCGCGTCGCCTTCCCCGGGGTGATCCACCTCGCCGCAGCGGAGCCACCATGAAGGTCGCGCTGGTCAGCCCCTACCCCGACATCACCAACTACGGGCTTCGGTCCATCTCCGCCTGGCTCCGCGCCCATGGGCACGAGACCCAGGTCATCTGCATGCCCGATCGCATCGGCGAGGGGACCACCGAGCACGTCACCCAGGCCGAGCAGCGCTACCCCGCCCAGGCCCTCGACGACCTGGTAGAGGTGCTGCGCGACAGCGACGTCGTGGGCATCTCGCTGATGACCCACTACTTCGACTCCGCGAAACAGATCACCCAGCTTGTCCACGAGAGACTGGGCATTCCGGTGGTCTGGGGTGGTTTTCACGCCTCGGTGCGCCCTGACGAGTGCATGGCCTGGGCCGACTACGTGGTGGTGGGTGAAGGCGAGCACACCACGCTGGCGCTGGTTCAACGCGTCGCCGCGGGACAGGCCGAAGACCTGTCCGACATTCGGGGGCTGGTGTGGAAGCGGGGCGAGGACATCGTGCGCAATCAGCCCGGCAGCCTCGAGCAGGAGCTGGACATCTTCGGCATGCCCGACTGGACCCTCGAGGATCACTGGTTCCTGCGCGATGGGCGGCTGGTCCCCGCCAGCAAGGAGCTCTTGCGCGCGTTCATCTCCGAGGGCACCGTGGCCGCGCAGTTCGGCAAGCTCGGCTACCAGACCATGACCGGGAGGGGTTGCCCTCACGCCTGCGCCTACTGCGGCAACAGCTTCATGCGCAGCCTCTACCCGGGTCAGCGGTACGTTCGTTTCCGCACGGTCGACAACGTGCTGGCCGAGCTGGAGTGGATCAAGCGGGAGTATCCCTGGGTCGACATGATGTGGTTCTCCGACGACAGCTTCTTCGGGCGCACCGTCGAGGATCTGCGCAACTTCGGCCAGGAGTACAAGG
This sequence comes from uncultured Enterobacterales bacterium, assembly GCA_964626835.1. Lineage (GTDB taxonomy): Bacteria > Myxococcota_A > UBA796 > UBA796 > JAFGLY01 > CALDOK01. Next base: position 2,367 of record CAZVHW010000162.1, on the reverse strand, counting down.
CCCGTGTTGGCGACCCGATGTACCTCCTGGGATCGCCAGCGACGATCACCGAGGAAAAGTACGCGCTGATGATCGACGCGGGCTTGCTCTGCATCCAGGTTGGCATCGAGCACGGCTCCAAGCGCATCCAGCGCCTGTTCCGCCGGTCCAGCCAGGGCAACGAGAAGATCCTCGAGACGGCCCGCATCCTGGCCAAGTACGCAGACCGTACCGCTCCGCCCCACTACGACGTCATCTACGATGTTGCCTACGAGACCCTCGAGGACCAGCTCGAGACGCTGCGGCTCATCGCCAAGCTGCCCAAGCCCTACCGGCTGCAGGTGTTCACGATCATCTACTACCCAGGCACGGCCCTGCACACGCTGGCCACCCAAGACGGGCTCATCGTGGACGAGAAGGCGGAGATCTACGACCGCATGTTCTTCGAGCGGCACGACTCGTACGCCAACACGCTGCTCTTCCTGGCCCGCACCGGCAAGTTCCCCCATCTGCTGCTCGAGGTGCTGACCCACCCCAAGCTGGCCAAGGCCATGACCTCCGAGACGATGGGTCCGGTGGGCGATGTGGTCAAGGCTGGGTTGTCGGGGCTGCGAAAGGCGAAACGCCGTCACGGACATGTCGCCGACCAAGCCGTCCAGGCCCTGCGAAGCCTGCGACCAGGAAACAGCACGCCTACGGCCCGCACCACCTGATGGTCTCCCTGCCCGCTGACTTCCGAATCACCGATGCTCGTGCGGAAGACGCGGGCGCACTCCGAGAGCTGCGGCGGGCCGTGCTGGCCGAAGGCTGCTGGTTCGCGACGCGGGTGGAGGAGTATGGGGCCACGTTGGAGCAGGTGAGCGACATGATCGTCGGCCTCCTACGGCAGCCCAACGGCTTCCTGTTGGTGGCGCGGTCCGACGACCACCAGGTGGTGGGCTGCCTGGCAGTGCACGGCGAGCGGTTGGCGCGTATGGCCCACCTGGGCCGCCTCGAGATGATGGTCGCGGCCCCGTGGCGCGGTCGGGGCATGGGCTCGGCGTTGCTCGACGCCGCCATCGCGCGGGCCGAAGCCAACCCCTCGCTGCGCAAGTTGTCTCTGGCCGTGTTCGAGGACAACCAGGCCGCGACGACGCTCTACGCCAACGCGGGCTTCGTCCGCGAGGGCAGGCGTCAGGGCGAGTACCTGTTCGAGGACGGCACGGAGCGCGCCGATCTGTTGGCGGCGAGAGACGTGAGCGGGGAAACCCGCTAGCGCGTGGTGCGGTTGCTCGGCGCGGGTTGTGATGCTGGCGCAGCGTCTGTGACGACAGGACCTTCGGGCGGGTTGGCCAGCAGCGCTTCGGCGTGGGTGCGGAAGTTGGCCACCAGGTATGCGCGCTCGGTGGGCGCCAGGCGGTCGAGGACCGCTGCCATGTCGCCGCCAAGGTCGAGGCAGTGGGACAGCGCTACCTCGGCCAGGGGGCTGCGAGGGTAGCTGGCCACGAAGTCGCCGTAGGCTTCGAAGCGCTGTTGGGTGCTGAGACCCGCTTCGGCCACGTCCCTGAACGCCACGATGTCGGCCCCCGAGCGCACGCCAACGGCTAGCGGGTCCGCTTGGAGCGGAGCCGAGAGCAGCAGCGCGAACATAAGGACAAGTGGCGACATGTTTGGGATGGCTGAAGAGTCGCGGATACTACGACCTTGGGGGCTCCGCGTCAAGGGTGGAGGCGCATTTCGAGCCCCGCAGGCCGACTAGCGCTCGAGGGTGGCCCAGTCGATGGGGCCGTCGGAGATGCTGCGCTCGAAGCGGCCCATCACGACATCCCATGCTGCTTGGAAA
>CAZVHW010000162.1:0-556 GCA_964626835.1 uncultured Enterobacterales bacterium | reverse complement strand
GATCCCACTGCTCACCCTGCTTCCAACCGAGGTGATGTAGGCACACGGTGGCGGCCGAGGAACCGCTGGGCTCGAAGGTCACCACCACCCAGTTGCGGTGGCCACGCACCACGGGCAGGTGGGGGGGAGCGTCCCATTCGAAGCTCAGCATGCGGCCTGGCAGGTAGGAAAGCAGCTCGAGGCCTTCCGCGCCGCGGGTGCCCGGGGGGTTGTCGGGAAAGAACCAGATCTCGAAGGTGCCGCCCGGCCACATCTCGATCTCGCACCGGGGTGCGAAGAAACCTTGGAGGCCTCGCTTGGTTGTCCAAGCTTGCCAGACCTGGTCGATGGTCGCGGGGACGGTGACGGTCTTGAGGATGGCCTTTTCCATGGGGGATGCCTAACGCGGCCTCGTGGCTGGGGAGGGGGTTGGTGGTGGCGGGGAGGCACCCTGATCGCCGCGGCGTTTCGGGGAAGCCACCCCGACTGCCGCCACTCGGTGGAGGGCTTGGGCCTGGCTTTGGTGCTGGGGCAGGAGGGTGCCACGTGAATCGTCGTGCTGTTGGGCAGCGTCTCG
>CAZVHW010000161.1:0-13270 GCA_964626835.1 uncultured Enterobacterales bacterium | reverse complement strand
CCGCTCGAGTCCAGCGTACCCACGGGGCTGACACCCATGGGGCGCGAGCCCACGGGCCAGGCCGAGCCTCGGCCACAGCCGGGGGCATCCCCAACCCCTTCGCCGCCCCGGCCATCCATGATCAGCCGCCCACAGTCCGGAGGCGCATCACCCCAGGGGTAGGGTGCACCCTCGTTCCCTCGAGCCGAGCGGGCGTGCTCCCCCTCGGTGCACAGGCGCCGCCCGGACCAGGCGCAGTAGGCGATGGCTTGGTCGCGGTCCACACAGTTGACGGGGTAGTCGGCGCGGGTAGACGAGACGCCGTGGCAACCCGGACCCTCGATGGCGGCGGTGCAGGCCCCCTCCACCACGCAGCTGGCGTAGTCGCGAACCGTCACCTCGGTCCAGTCCACCAGCACCACGCCCCGACCACCCGATCCGGCGACCCGGACCATGGTGCCGTGAGCGTCCACACAGGCGGGTGCGAGCAGAGAGCGGTCCGCCAAGATGCGGCGCTGCATGCCCCGGGGGCAGGGGAAGCCCCTGGGGGGGGGATCATCGACTCCGACAGGCTCGACCGCACCCACCTCGACCGACTCCGGCTGGGTCGTCGGTTCTTCCGCCAGCGGATGCACCGCCTGCTCGAAGCGCGGGACGAAGCTGGGCGCAGCTGCGCCGCCAACAGGGTTCGAAGCATCGCCCCCAGCGTTGGGGAACGAGGGAACATCACGCACGGGAAGGGGCTTGTCCGAGACCTGGGCGAGCGCGCGTTCGAAGCTCCGCCGCGCCTCGGACTCGCCCACGCCCCCCACCGGTAGCACCAGCGCCAACCCGTCGAGGGCCAGCCTTCGCGCGTCCTCGGACGTGACAGCCGGGCGGACCGAGGCCCACTCTGCGAGCGTGGCCAGGCGGGCTTCCAAGCCACCGGTCTGCACGGGATCTCGAGGATCACGGTCCCCTCGTTCCAGTGCGAGCACCGGTGTGTGAAAGGCCCCCTCGTCGGGAACCGGCTCGAGCCCACCACAGCGCCCCGACAGCGCCACGAAGACAACCATCGCAAATCCCGCGGGTAACGCCAGGTTCCAGCCCGGGCGCCAACGGATGGCGCTCTCTGGAGCCTGGTGGCCCGAAGGCAGCAACGACGCAGCGCGCGCCCGGTGGGCACCCAGCCGGACGGCCACCGTGTCCAGATCCACGTCGTAGACCGGTGCGAGCCACACGGTCCTACGCCGGGGCAGGGGGCTGGGGTGCTCCCACCAAGCGCCCCGCACCAGCAGCAAGGGGCCCACCCGTCGGACCTGGGTGATCTGCAACCACGGGATCTCGACCCTGCGATCCCCATGTCGAAGCCGGAGACAGCGCCCTAGCCCCTGCAGGCGTGTACGCCCCAGACCGGAGATACGGCGCAGGCCTGCCCGGATTACGGCCACCGCCAAGCCCGCAAGGACAAGCCCAAAGACGAAGCGCGCCGCGACGACCCAGGCTTTCATGCCAAAGGCCACGGGAACCACGACCCCGAGCGCCGAGGCCAACAGCGGCAGCGCAGCAGCGACAGCGAAGACCACCCCGAGCACGGACCACCGCTCCCCAGCGTCGGGCCTGGGCTCGAGGTGCCAGTCCACCCGCTCGACCACGGGCTGCGCCCCCCCGTCCCTCGACAAAGCGGCCGAGGGGTTCACCAGAATCTCCAGCGCATGCTGCGGGCTCTCCAGGCGACGTTCGAGGGTCGGCTCGAGCAGCGGAACCAACAATCGAATCCAGGCCCGCGGGATGTGGGCACGCGCGAGGGCCAGCTCGAGGACGCGACGTGGATCCAGATCCCGAACCTCGTCGGGGGTGCGCCCGGTGAGGGCAAAGAGCGCACAGGCCCCGACACCGTAGAGGTCAGAGCGAGGATTGGGGGATCCCATGGGGACTTCGGGCGCCGCGAAGTCGTGCTGGACGGCCAGACTCCATCCCTCGGGTCCGAAACGATCGGAACTCCAGTCCCTGGCCGCCGCCTTGGGACCGGCCCAATCCACCAGGGCCACCCTGCCGCGGTCGCCCACCAGCAGCAGGTTGTGCGGGTTGATGTCCCCGTGCACCACCACGTCGTCCAACCGAGAGAGGTGGCGCAGGATCTCGAGGAGCCTACGGGCGATGGGCTTTGCTTCGTCGGGAGACAGCAGACCCCGACGCTTCACCCGCTCGAAGAGGGACTGTCCGGCGAGCCGCTCCTGGACCAGCGCCGCGCAACGACGGTCCCGGAGCCGAAACTCGACAAGCTCGAGGACGCGGGGTGCGAAGGCCGCGTCCAGAGCCTGCAAGGGGAGCACCGACGCGCGCACCCGCTCCATGTCGAGGTCCGCCGACACGGCCTCCAACAGCTTGACCACCACCTCGTCACCGCTGTCCAGGTCGCGAGCAGCGTAGCTGTTGCACGCCTGTCCGCCGAGCGGCGAGCCGACCTCGAGCCGACCATCCAGGACGAATCCCGTAGGCAGTGGGATGGAGGGGCCGGGAATCCCGAGCATGAAGGGCTCCTGCGAACAGGAGCCCCTTACCGCGCTCTCGCGCCATGGTCTCGCGCTGCCGATGCTAGCTCGCGAAGTCCTGCTCGAGGGCCCAGCGGACCATGTCGAGCTGCGTGCCCCAGACCTCGCCCCTGTCCAGCTCACCCCAGATCTCGCGCCAGGGGTTGACACCGTCGGGATCCGCCACGTCGTAGCTGGCCTGCACGCGGTAGGGCGGCAACGGCTCGGCGGCCGAGTCTGCCATGGTGTCCACATAGACACCATCGGTGAAGTAGACGTGCTCGTTGGCTCCCTCGTCGTAGGCTGCGTTCAGGGCCTTGATGGCGTGGCGCTGGAGCAGCCAGGCCGGCTGGGCGTGATCGGAGTTGCTCTGAATGCGGACATACGCGGTGTCCTGGGCCCACAGCCGGGGCAGGTTGTGCTTGGCCTCGCGATGGCGCCAGAACTCCGCCTGCTCTTCGGCGTACCGGTCGCTGTCGTAGCGACCAGGAGCATACATGTGGGACCAGTACTCACCGACGTTCGGGTCGTCCTCGAGGAGGGCCAGGATGGAGCTCTGGTCCAGGGGCAGCTCGTCCACCACGTCCATCGTAGGACGGAAGAAGAAGGTGAACTTGGCGTCCAAGGGGGTCCCTTGGGCCCAGCGTTCCCAGGTCGCGAAGTCCAGCTCCTCTGGCAGGTCGTCCGATTCGGGGTCGCCCTCGCGGCCGCCCGCTGGGATGTTGAAGGGATTGATCAGGTCGGTGAGCTTGATGATCTCGAGGGCGTCCGTAGGGCCCTCCCAGTCCACGAGGGCGTGCACGTCGTGGGCCGTCTCGGCCACCCAGCGGGATCCGGGGTTGAGCCCGCAGGACGAGGTGGCCACCACCAGGCGATTGCCGTCGGGTCCCAGCTCGTCCTGACCCGACCAGTCCTCGCGAAGGGCGTCGAGGATCTCGAGGGTCACGTCCATCACGGCGTCCATGGCGTCCACCGTCTGGCTACCGGCGTAGTCCTGTCCCGTGTCGTTGCCGGGAGTATCCCAGACGAACGCGGGGGCGCCATCGGCCTCGAAGCTGCGGCCGTCCTCCCGCTGGATGCCCCTTCCAGGCAGGTTGAACAGCACGGTGACCATGGGATCACCCTCCCGGAAGCGGTAGCCCATGTTCGGCCCACCGTACCAGCTCATCCCGGAGGCGGCATACGAGACCAGCTCGTTGGCGTCCTGAGCGGCCTCCTCGAACTCCACGACCCCCGCCTTGATGTCCTCTTTCTCGCCGGAGCCACCCTGCACGTACAGCATCACGTCCAGCCGATCGTGCTGCTCCTCGGTCTCCCAGCACGGCACCGAGATGCGCATGTAGGTAGCGAACACCTGCTCGTCGTCCACCTTGGAGTGGTCACTGGGGGCGGAGATGTCGGGACCCGAGCCACCGGCGACGGGCAGGGAGTCCTCTTCGGTGCTGTGATACCGCACCTTGTAGATGTAGGACGTATACATCACGGGCTCCCGGAAGGTGTCGCTCCAGGGAAGCTCGTCGCTGTTCAGATCGTCCCTGCGCAGGGCCTGCCACCCAACGACGTCATCCGGCCCACTATCCTGGTTGATGGCCCCCATCCGCTTTCCATTCACGATGTCGGCGTCGTTGTCTTCCAGCCATCCCGCATTGATCACACGTGGCGGAACCATGCAAACCCGACCCGAGATCGGAGCAGCGTTTGTGGCATCAGGAGCCTGGGAGACCGGGGTGAAGCTGTCGATCGGGCCGACGGTGCTGCAGTGGGCGGCGAGGAGGAGGATGAGGGCGTTGGCTTGCATGGTGAAGTTCCGTTGGTTGGGGACACCCCGTACAGAAGCAAGACAGGTGCCAAGTTCCACGGTCGAGCACAGCACCCTTTTTTCGGCTTTCTTCCTCGTGTCACACGATACATGTGCCACAAGGAGGCAGAACACACCCCTATGTTCCGTGTTCGACACATGTGTACCGACACACGGAACATGGGACACACCCAACCAAGACGAGCCGTGAAGTTGCCCAGCGCACCCGCCGCAGCACCATGGGTCCGCACGACGATGGAGGGGTCACCTTGTGCGGGCCCAGCCCGGTGTTATCGTCCATGGACCCCTTCCCCCGAGAGGATCGCCCATGCTCACCCGGCTCGCCGTCCGAGGGTTCAAGAACCTGGCGCAGGTGGACATCCGCTTCGGGCCGCTCACCTGCGTCACCGGTCCCAACGGCGCCGGGAAGTCCAACCTGTTCGAGGCCATCGCCTTCCTGGCCGCCCTCGCCGAGCTGCCCTTGGCCGAAGCCGCCCTGGCTGCCTGCCGCGGCAAGGTGCATGGCGAAGGCGTGGACGACCTGTTCTTCCGCCGGGGCGACCAGCTGGCCGACACCATGGCCTTCGCAGCCGAGATGATAGTGCCCGCCACGGGCCAGGACTCCCTGGGCCAGCCGGCCACCGCCTCCATGACCCTGCTGCGCTACGAGCTGGAGCTCGGCCGTCTCGCCCCCACGCCGGACCGTCCGGGCGGCGGGCTCGCCATCCTCCGCGAGCAGCTCACCGCCCTGCACCGCACCACGGCTCGCCGCTCCCTCGGCTTCCGCCACAAGAAGGCTTGGCGCCAGTCCGTGGTGCGCGGGCGCCGCGCCCATCCCTACCTCTCGACGGGCGTCGAAGACGGCCAACGCGTCGTCACCATCCACCAGGACTCAGGAGCGCGAACCCACCAGCTCTCGGCGGCCAACCTTCCCTGCACCGTGCTCTCCAGCGCCCGCTCCGCCTTCGCTCACCCCACCCTGCTCCTGGCCCGCCAAGAGCTGGCCAGCTGGCGGCACCTGCGCCTCGAGCCTTCCGCCCTGGGCGCTCCCGACCGCGCGGACACACCCCCGGGCTTGCTGGCCGACGGTGGCCACCTCGCGGCGACCCTGCACCACCTGGCCCGCCATCGAGAGCGACAGCGACCGGGCAACGCCGACTCCCTCTACTCCCACCTGGCGGGGCGCCTGGACGCATTGCTCGGCGGCGTGCGGTCCTTCCGCGTGCACGCAGACCCGGCGCGAGGCCACCTGGACATGGTGCTCACCGACGCCCGCGGCACCCGGCACCACGCCCGCGCCCTGTCGGTCGGCACCCTGCGCACCCTGGCCCTGGCAGCCCTCGAGGTAGACCCCAACACCGGCGGCCTGGTCTGTCTGGAAGAACCCGCCAGCGGCATCCACCCCCAAGGCATGCCAGCCCTGCTGGCCCAGCTCCAGGCCCTGGCGGTGAACCCCAAGGCCGCGTGCGGGCCCGACAACCCCCTCCGGCAGGTCATCCTCGCGTCCTACTCCCCGGCCCTGCTGGCCGGCATCTCCGACGACGACCTCCTCCTGGCCCGCAACCTCGACGGCGCCAGCTTCTCCTGGAGGCAGGGCGGCTGGCGCGACGAGGACGCCCAGGACGACCCCCGCTCCATCCCCGCCGAAGCCTGGGACGAGCTGTTCCGCCAACAAGGTGTTCGAGGGCCGGTCGAAGCGCCGAGCAAGCGGGACAAGGCGGTCAGCGACGCACCGCGCAAGCAGGTCTCACTGTTCCCGGGGGGGTAGCGTCCGATGGTCGTCCCAACCTCCTGTTGAGAAGCCTGACCGCGATCCTGCTGGTCGAGGTCGGGAGGGAAGACGAAGCCGTCGCGATGGTAGAGGCCGATCTGGTCGGGTCCGACGCCCTGCTCTTCCACGGTAGGACCTACAGGAAGATCTCCGCATCGCAGTAGGGGCACACCACCACCCCCCGCCCCACCAACTCGAGCTGCCCGGCGCAGTTGGGGCAGCAGCGGCTACCCCGAAGGACTTCAGCCTGCCGCGACCACAGCAGCCCGCGCTTCCAGTCGATGTAGCCGTACAGCTCACCCTGCCGGACGGCCCGGTGGATTCATGAGCGCACCACCTCCTCCGGGGCGCGCAGCTCGCGCTCGAGCTCGCCCAGGGTGACCCGTCCCCGCGAGGCCACCAAACCCCCGAGGGTGCGGATGCTGTCCACCTCGTAACGCTGGGTGCACACCCAGCCGTGGCGGGCCTCGATGCGGCAGGGGAAGTGACGGTGCTTGCGCAGCTCGAGCAACACCACTTCGACACGATCCTCCGCGATGTCCGCCGACGAGGCGAGCTCCCGGAAGGTCGCACAGCCGCGGCCGTGCAGCAGGTCCACCAGGACGTTCATGGTGCGATGGGTCGTCCCCCCGAGCACCTGGCGAACACCCCGACTGGCGAAGACGAGGCCAGGCACGAGGAAGAAGCACATGGGCACGAAGCCGCAGCACAACCCGCCGAAGATCCCCGTCCCGAACTCGTCGCCGGTGGGGACCACCGAGGCGTCGAAGCGAGGCTCGAGCGCCAGAGCCAGGCCCACGATGGAGCCCAGGCCCAGCTGCGTGCCCGCGGCGATGAAGAACCAGAACGCACGGGCCAGGGGGCGGCTGTCCAGCAGCCCAGCCACGCCCAGCAGCACCGCCGCCATGGGGCTGAAGATGACGCCCATGGCGACGGCGGAAGTGCCCACCATGGTGGAGTCTTCCAGCGGATCGAGCAGCATCGCGATGCAGAGCACGACCCCTCCGAAGAGCAAGAGCCCCGCCACGAGAGCGGGGACGAGCGACCATCCGCGGGGGAAGGTCTCGCGCAGAACGGAGCGAACCAGGTTCACGGGGGAGGCCTCGAGAATTCAGGTGAAAGCTACCACGGGCCCGCAGCACCCAGGTGGTCACCCCGGGGTCAGTCATGCATCGTGGCAGGCGCGTCGTTGCGGAGGCGCCACAGGAGAAAGTGACCCCGCCCCAACCACCACCCTGGCCTACACTCCCACCAGCGAAGGCCAGGTGGCGCTGACGAGCAGCGTGGTCCAGCCGTCGATGTCCAACGCGAGCCCCTGGCTCCGTGCGGTCTCGACCAGGCAGCCGTCGTGGGCCAGCAGCATGGCTTGGTGGTCGCCGGGGGGAACCATCAGCGTGAGCTCGCAGTGGGCCTGCTCGCCGTCTCCGACCCGGTTCGTGGCGAACGCATCGCTGTGAACGAGGATCCTGAGCACCCCTCTGACCTTCGTCTTGGACAGCAGGCCACCGTCGATTTCCTGGCCAAACCTGTCGACCACGAGGTTGCCGAGGTCCTTGTACGCGATGGGGTAGGTCGCCTCCGCCACGGCCTCGCAGATGCGCTCGACAACCTCGCGCTGGCGATCCGCGCCCAAGCAGACCATCCCTTGCTTGCGCAGCACCGTCATGAGCCGCTGGGCTTGGGTGGGGCTGGCGTCCGGCCTCGCGGCCTTGGGCGGGGCGGGCTTCGAGCAGCGAGGTTGATGATGCTCGTCCGTCGGCTCCCCATCGTCGATGTCGGTGACGATCCATTCGTTGGCCGCCGTCCGGACGATGCCGATGACGCCGTCCCTCTCCGCCCTCACGATGTACTTCGAGAACTTTCCGAACCCGTAGTTGCTCTCGTCGAACGACGAGTCCAGCTGCTTCATGCGGTTCTTGATCGTGGAGAGCCGGGGCTCCCGCCCGTCGTCCAGAATGGCTCGCAGGGCGGAGGCCAGCAGAGGGTAGGACTCTTTCGCCGCCACCTTGTCGGCGGTCGTCTTTCCCGCCAACGAGCAGAAAAACAGCAGCTCGTCGCAGTAGTCCTTCACGAACGAGCTGGTGCCGTTCTTGGGACCGACCACGATGACGTACTTGCCCAGCTCTCGAACCTTGGAGAACAGCGGCGTGTAGTCGCTGTCCCCCGAGATCACCACCAGCGTGTCGATGTGCGGCCGGTTCATGGTCGCCTCGAGGGCGTCCACCACCAAGGCGATGTCGGAGGAGTTCTTTCCCTTCCCTCCGTGCGAGGGAAGCTCGATCAGGGAGACCGAGGCTTCGGCGAGCGCTCTCTTCTGTGAGGCGAAGCGTCCCCAGTCGCCGTAGGCGCGGCGGATGAGCAGCCGTCCACGCTCCTTGAGCCGAGACATCAGGATGTTCAGGTCGAAGGCGGGGGCTCTGGCACAGTTTTCGAAGTCGATGAAGACCGCGAGGTTCTTCGTGGCTGGTTCCATGGAACGGCTCCTCTTGGGCTGGGTTGGTGGGCTCCCGCTGATGGTGAGCCCGGGTTTCCTCGGACGCATAGCCAACCCCGGGGCGGACAGTCCAACGGACGATCGGACGATCGGAGGGAAGCGGAAACCAACAAACGGGCGGAGGGCACCCCGGAACACTCTCGAGGAACCGCGACCGGATAGCAGGATTCCCCCCGTTTCCGAGGTCCCGATGTCGTCGCTCCGTTGGTCCGCTCCTCTGCTGCTCACCGTCCTCCCCAGCCTGGCCGCCGCCGCACCTGGGTACCTGCGCTACCCGGACCTGCATGGCGACACCGTGGTCTTCTCCGCCGAAGGGGACCTCTGGACCGCCTCGATCCAGGGCGGCGCCGCGCAGCGGGTGACCGCCCACGAGGGGACCGAGCGCTACCCGCACTTCTCCCCCGACGGCAGCATGCTGGCGTTTACCGCGAACTACGACGGCAACGCCGATGTCTACGTCATGCCCGTCACCGGCGGCGAGCCTCGGCGCCTCACCTGGCACCCCAGGGACGACGAACTGCTGGGTTGGTGGGACGACGGGCAGAGCGTGGTGTTCCGCTCTCGACGCGACTGCCCCCACGGCCGCAGCACCTACCTCTACACGGTTCCGGTAGACGGTGGAGCCGTAGAGCAGCTGCCCCTGGGATGGGCCGCCAACATCGACGTGGACGCCGAGACGGGCTTGTACGCCTTCAACCGCATCAGCCGCGAGCACCGCACCTGGAAGCGCTACCGGGGCGGCACCGCCCAAGACCTGTGGGTAGGCCATCCCGAGCGCCAGGACTACCAGCAGGTCACCAGCTTCGAGGGCACCGACGCCTTCCCCATGTGGCACGGCGGGCGCCTGTACTTTCTGAGCGACGAAGGCGGCACCGCCAACATCTGGTCCATGGCCGCCGACGGCAGCGATCGAACGCAGCACACCCGGGAGACCGAGTGGGATCTGCGCTGGCCCGCCATGGGCCCCGACGGTCGGATCCTGGCCATGAGGGCTGGCGACCTCGTGCTGGTGAACCCGGCAGACGACAGCTCCCGCATCCTGCAGATCGACCTGGCCAGCGAGCGGGTGCTGACCCGCCAGCGCTACCCAGACGCCAGCGAACACCTCAGCTGGTTCCACGTCTCTCCCGAGGGCGATCGGGTGGTCATCGTGACCCGCGGCGAGGTCTTCTCGGTGCCGGTGGAAGACGGCGTCACCCTGCCCGTCACCCGCGGCAGCGGCGCCCGCGAGAGCTGGGCCAGCTACGACCCCGAGGGCGAGCGCATGGTCTACGTCACCGACGCCAGCGGCGAAGAGGCCATCGTCACCGCCGACGCCTGGGGTCGAGGCGACGAAAAGGTCGTGGTGAAACCCGGCAAGAGCGGCTGGCACTTCGCGCCGGTCTTCTCCCCCGACGGCAAGTGGATCGCCTACGCCGACCAGACCCGCACCCTGTACGTGGTCTCGTCCAAGGGGGGCCGACCCCGCAAGGTGGACCAGAGCGAGCAGTGGGAGATGACCCAGTACAGCTGGAGCCCCGACGGCCGCTGGTTGGCCTACACCAGGCTCGAGCGGGGCGACTTCTCCTCCATCCACGTCTACGACACCCAAGATGATGTCTCGAGGCAGGTCACGGGTCCTTCGACCGACGATGGCTTCCCCTGCTGGGACCCCGACGGCCGCTACCTCTACTTCGCGAGCGGCCGCCACATCAACCCGCACCTGGGTCGGCGAGACTTCCAGTACATCCTGACCGGCGCCACCCAGCTCTACGCCCTGCTGCTGCGGGCCGACGTGGACAACCCCCTGCTCGACCTCGAGGGCCTGCCACCCGAGGACGATGACGAAGAGGAAGAAGACGAGAAGAAAGGCAAGGACGACGAGGACGACGAGGACGAGGAGGAGGAGGAGACCACCGAGCCGGTGGAGATCGAGTTCGAGGGCCTGCCGGAGCGCCTGATCACCCTGCCCGTGGACCCGGGCAACTACCACAGCCTGGCGGCCACCTCGGGCAAGCTCTTCTACATGTCCAACCCCACGACCCGGGGCATGGCGGACCACGGTGGCGACGGTCCCTCCGGCCAGCTGATGGCCTTCGACTGGGAAGAAGAGGAAGCCGATGTCTTCATGTCCGGCGTGGGTGGCTACGAGTTGGCCATGGGCGGCGAGAAGCTGGCCGTGTCCAAGGACTGGGGCAGCATCTACGTGGTGGGCACCGAAGGCGCCCCCGGAGACGATCTCTCGGACGCGCAGGTCTCCCTCGGCGACGTGGTGGTGGAGCTGGATCCCCGCGAGGAGTGGCAGCAGATCTACCGAGAGAGCTGGCGCCACATGCGGGACTTCTTCTGGGACCCCGACCTGGGAGGCCTGGACTGGAACGCCGTGGGGGATCGTTACGCCAGCCTGCTCCCGCGCATCGCCACCCGGGACGACCTGCGCGATGTCGTGGGCGAGCTCATCGGAGAGCTGGCCACCTCCCACACCTACGTCTGGGGCGGCGACATGGCCCAAGGGCCGGACTACCGCTCCATCGGCCTGCTGGGCTGCGACGTGGAACGCGACGACAAGGCCTGGAAGGTCACGCGCATCTACCGTGGCGACCCGGCGGACAATGCGCGCTCACCCTTGGCCGAGCCCGGCGTGGAAGTGAGCGAGGGAGAGTACATCCTGGCGGTGAACCATCAACCCTTGTCGGTGGACGAGCCGTTCTACGCCGCCTTCGACGACCTGGCGGGCCAGGCGCTCGTGCTCACCGTGAGCGAAAACACCTCGGGCAAGAACAGCCGTGATGTCGTGGTCACCCCCGGCGGCGACGAGCAGCGCCTGCGCTACGTGGACTGGGTCCGGAAAAACCGCGAGTACGTCAAAGAGCAGACCGACGGCGCCATGGGCTACCTGCACATCCCCAACATGGGCACGGCCGGGCTGGTGGCCTTCGAGACCTGGTTCCATCCGCAGCTGGACAAGCAGGGCCTGGTGGTGGACGTGCGCTGGAACGGCGGCGGCTTCGTCAGCCAGCTGATCCTCGAGCGACTGCGGCGTTCCCTGGTGGGCTACGGCCGTTCCGCCGCCGGAGGCCTCTGGACCTACCCGCAGCGGGTGCTCAACGGCCCCTTCGTGGTGATCACCAACGAGCACGCCGGCTCCGACGGCGACATCTTCCCCATGGCCGTGCAGGTGCTGGGCCTGGCCCCCGTCATCGGGCAGCGTTCCTGGGGCGGTGTGGTGGGCATCCGCGGCGACAAGCCCATGGTGGACGGCGGCGGCCTGACCCAGCCTGAGTTCGCGTTCTGGTTCCCGGGCACCGGCTGGGGCCTGGAGAACCGGGGCGTGGAACCCGACATCGAGGTGCAGAACCTGCCGCAGGATCTCGCCGTGGGCAAGGACCCTCAGCTGGATGCAGCCATAGCGGAGCTCACGCGACTGCGCGCCGAGGGCGACTGGCTGGAACCCGACTTCGAGGACGAGCCGATCAAGACGCGGAAGGTCTACAGAGAGAGGGAGGCGGCGGAGTAGGCATCGGGTTCGCCCTTCGACCTAGCCCCTCCCGCAGCGCACGCCCAAGCCCCCGTAATCCCACTCGGGCTCGTGGTAGACCCGGCTGCGGGCTCGGAACCCATCCGAGGTGCTGCCAATGCCGCCCCCCCGCATCATCCGGAAGATACCCTCGGGCACTTCCCAGGCCGAGCCGTCGCTGGGGGCGAGGTAGTCGACGCCGTCTTCGGTGATGGCGTAGGACCAGTGCAGCCAGTCCTGGGTCCACTCGTACACGTTGCCCGACATGTCGCAGGCGCCCTGCTCGGTGTCACCCGCCGGCTTGGAGCATACGGGCCAGGTGGAGGCCATGCCGCAGCCGATGGTGGGCTCGTCTATGACGGCGAGGTCACACGTGGGCTCGTCGTCGCCCCACGGGTACACCACGGGCTGGCCGCGATTGCGGGCCGCGTACTCCCACTCCGACTCGCTCAGCAGCCTGCCCCCAGCCCACTCGCAGAAGTCGCCAGCCTGGAACCACGAGATACAGTTGATGGGGTGGTCCTCGCGATCGTCGTACTGCCAGTTGCAGAAGCTGCTGGTGTCTTCGGGTGCCTCGCACTCGCCCTCGTCGACACAGGAGCGGTACTCGGCCACCGTGGCCTCGCTGCGGCCCATCTCGAAGCTGGGGACGATCACCTCGTGGAGCGGCACTTCCTTGTAGTCGCAGTCCTCGCCGTGGCAGCCCATCCAGTAGTTGCCGCCTTCGATGGTGATCCACTCCAGGACGTCCGGTTCGGGCTTCTCGGTGTCGCCGGTATCCCCCGTCTCCGGGTTGGCGGTGTCCCCCGTCTCCGGGTGGCCCGTTTCTCCCGTCTCGGGATCGCCGGAATCGTGGCTGCCCGTCGAGTCGGGCCCTGTGTCGGCGCAGTCGGCACTTGGCCTGCAGGCAACACTCGCGACCAGGAGTGCCAACAGCCCCAGGTGCTTGGGAATGGTCCCCATCTCGTGGCTCCAGGTGGCGGTGGACAACATCGTGGAATCATTGCGAGGAGACCGGACGGCCAGCCTGCTTCCGTGGGGCCACGAGCATAACCTGCCCGGGCCGCGTTCCCGCCCACCCCAGCCGATGTCCTTGGTGAGCCAGGTCCCGCGGGCTACGTTTCGCGCCACGAGGAGGAGCACATGGGCAACGGCCGAAGGCCCTTTCCCGCGACGACGGTAGCCTTGGTCGGGCTCGTTGGCCTGATGTACGAGCTGC
>CAZVHW010000160.1:0-13286 GCA_964626835.1 uncultured Enterobacterales bacterium | reverse complement strand
CTCGCAAGGCGGGCACGGGGGGCAGGCCCTTGGTGCCCTGCATCATCTCTTCCATGTCCGGTGACAGGACGCTCTTGCCCTGGCCGGCGTGGCAGGTGGCCAGCAGCAGCACCTTGCGGCGGCTGGGCATGGCCTCGAGCCACGAGAGCACCTCGTCGTGAGACAGCCCGGTGCCCCGCACGTCGTCCAGACGGGTGTCCTGCAGCACGAGGTACTGCTCGAGGTCACCACCGCTGCCCGTGGCCAGGGTGCCGTGCGTGGAGAAGTAGACGAAGACCGTGTCGTCCGCAGAGTCGACCTGGTCCTCCAGCCGCTGCATGGCCGCGAGGACGCCAGCCCGGGTGGTCTGCTCGGGCGCCGTCAGGGGTTCTACCACGTCGAAGCGCCCCCGCTCCGGGTCGTCCAAGGCCGCGGCCAAGGCCCGCACGTCGTCGCCGGTGAAGCGCAGATCGGGAAACCCGCCCTCGCCGAATCCTTCGGGTCCCACCAGCAGCGCCAACCGCCGGCCGCGGAACAGGGCCTCGACCTCACGCTCGTCGACGGACTCGGCCGCGATGACCCGCGGACCGGCCAGCGCAGCGCAAACCGCGAGCAGCGCAGGGAGGATCATGGGGCTAGCTCCACGACGATGCTGTCGTAGGCCACCCATGAGCGGCCCTGACCCGCTTGGAAGGGCGCCACCACCTCGCCACCGGGGTCGGCGGCCAAGGCCGAGGCGGCTCCCACCAGGGTGAGCGGCCCCTGCATGTCCGCGAGATCGAGCACCACCCAGCTGCCGTCGTGGCCGATCCGCCCACTGCCCGGAGGCTCCAGCTCCGGCACTCGGCCGGGCGCTGGCGACAGCTGCACGGCCTTGCCCGCCCCATCCACCACGAACAGGTAGCGAGCGGACAGGCGATCGCTCTCGATCTCGAAGAGCAGGAACAGGTCGCGGGCGAGGCGCTCGCCGTCGTGTACACGACGATCCAGCTCCACCTTGCCGTCCACCTCGCGGCCGGTGACCACCCGCAACTCCACGGTGGGCGCGGCAGGGAGGGTGTCGGCATCGCCGGCGCCCTTCAGGCCCTGGGTTGGATCGGGGGGAGGCTGCACGAACAGCAGGACCGCCGCGGCCATCGCGACCACCACCACGGCGGCGCCGGCAGGGAGCCGCCACCAGGGGCGGGAAGAGACCGGCCGCCCCGCGGGATCTCGAACAGGCATGTCGCCCTCGACGCTGCGCCAGATGGCGTCGCGCTCGAGGACGGAGAGCGGTGCTGCGCCATCCAGGGCGTCATCGTCCGCCAGGGCGTCCTGTGCCTCGCAGAGCCGAAGCAGCCCGTCGATGTCGACGTTGTGCTCGACCAGCACCTGCTGACACGCATCGCAGGGCTGCTCGAGATGCCGACGCAGCTCGCCCGCGATGTTCGGCTCGAGGGAGCCGTCCAACAAGGCGTCGAGAAGCTCGGGCGTCAGGTGTGTCATGGTCCCGCCTCCTCTTCGAGGGCGCTGGCCAGCTTCACCAGCATGCGCTGGCGCGCCCAGTCGCGGAAGCGCATCAGGCGCGTGGTCACCGCGGTGCGGCTCAAGCCCAGCATGGCGGCGATCTCGTTGGTGTCGTGGGGGGGCTCCCGGTAGAAGAGCCGGGCTACGACGGCGAGCTTCTTGTCGGGACAGGCCTCGATGACCTCGCCCACCACCCGCTGGGCCCGCTCGCCAGACGGCCTCGACACGCGGGGCTCGTGGGTCATGCGCTCTACCGCGGCGTGCTCTTTTTGTTTGCGGTCGATCCACCGCAGGCAGCAACGGCGGGTGGTGGTCATGAGCCACTTGGGGAACGCGGCTGGGTCGCGAAGCTCCGGCAGGGCCATGAACGCCCTGGTGAAGGCTTCTTGGGCCAGATCCTGTGCGGTCTCGCGGTCACCCCGGCAGAAGCGCAGGCAGAAGCCGAACACGCGGTCCACGTGTTCCTCGTACAACGCCCGCTGCGCCACCCGATCACCCCGCTGGGCGCGGACGACGACCAGGGAGGTGGGAGCGGGTTCATGGGGCATGGTGCGCGGCCGAGGACGAGTCCAGGTCTCGAAAGAAAGGACACCGAAGAGGTGTGAGACCGGGACTTCGCATACCGCCGTCACTGCTGCCTCGCAATCACCCGCTCCCAAGAGGGGTCTGGATGGGTCACAGCCGAACCGACAGGCCGCCGGCGAACTCCGCGTGGCCCCGAGAGCCGTCCAGGGGCTGGCTCCAGTCCGCACGACCCGTGAAGGTCAGGCCCCAAAAGACCAGCCAGTTGATCCGCAGCCCCGCTCGCCCCGACAGGGTGGTGTCGAGCACCCCGGTGGCCAGACCGGGCAGGGGCTCACTGGCGTGACCCAGCGCAAAACGCTGACCGTCCCAGTCCGGTAGCGTGACCGGCAGGTTCAGCTCGGGGACGGCCACGACGGCCACACGCCACCACTGGCCGTCCAGGGGAGCGTACATCACGCCCAGGCCCATGCTCGCGGCCCCCCGACCGGGCATGTTGCCCATCTCGGCCGTCACGCCGAGGTGGGGCACGAAGCCGTAGTCCAGGCTGCCCCGCAGGTTGAAGCCGTAGTCGGGGCTGCCGCCGAGGGTGGTGCCCGCCACGAGGCGGCCGGGATCGGCATGGGCAGCGCTCAGGGTCAACAACAGGGGAAGGAAGAGGCTCATGCTGGCACCTCGATGGTGGGGACGACCTCGCCCCCGATGGACATGGCGCAGATGCCGTCGTGCCCACCGTCGGGGCGGAAGTGTCGGCAGCCTGTGTGGGGACAACGGTGCCGGGGCGCCAGACCGCGGCGGGTCAGCGCTGCCTGGGCGTCGAGGGGGATGGCGAGCATCGCGGCGAAGCCACATCCTCCGAGCAGAACGCCGCGGCGGGTCAGGTCGAGCTCCATGGGAAATCCTCCTGGAGAAAGGGTTCGCCTCATTCCGCGGCCTGATCCAGCAGGGTGTCCCAGGCTTCGGGGGGTAGGCTTTCGAGGGCGTGAACGAGGTCATCGACCGTCATCTCGTCCAGCTGGGCCCACAGGTGGCGCGCTCCTGGGGCCATCTCCACCAGGCCGTCCTGCCCAGGCAAGACGGGCTGCCCGTCGGGCACCAGGCGGAGGTCGAGCCGATGTCGCCCGGCGCCCACGCGGAGCACCAGCGCCTGGCCCTCCCAGGCGATGCGCCAGCCACCGTGCCGAAGATCGAGTCCGTCACCCACGAAGCGAGCCGCGGGGTAGTCCGGAATGTTCACCCGGTCCGCCGTCCACTTGCGGTCCCGGGTCTGGACCTTGACATAGGCGGCGTGCACCGGGTTTCCCCCAAGCCAGGCCGGGATGCCGGCCACGGTGTCCAGATCGGTTCGCTGCACCACGAAGGCCACGAAGACGTGCAGAGGCTCGCCGGTCCCCGGCTCCTCGAGCGCCGCATGCACGTGCCACCACTCGGTCTGGGCCCCGTCGTGGGGCCCCTGATCCGCCGGCCACGACACCGCCGCCATGGGCGAGACGTCCCGCAGCGCGTGATGCGCGCAGCCGGTGGTGAGCAGGAGGAAGACAGCAAGGACGGAGTGAAGGAGGTTCATGCCGCCCTCCCAGCGATGGTGGGGGTGGTGCGCTCCCGCTCGGGGGCCTTCAGGACGATCTGGGCAGCGTGGCGGCCCGAGCGGACGGCGGTCTCCATGCATGGGAAGTCCGCCCGCGAGCGAACCCAGTCTCCTGCCATGGTCAGCCCCTGCAGCGGGGTCTTCGGCTGCGGCTTGTTCTCGAGGGAGCCGGGCTCGGAGAGCCAGTAGCGGCGATGGATGGCCCGATCTCGCACCAGCCGGTAGGACAGCACGCCCTCGAGGTCGATTCCCTCGTAGCCCTCGACCCGTTGGATGCCTCGGATGGCGCGCTTCAGCAGATCCTCGTCACTCCAGTCCTCGAAGCCGGTCTCCTGACCCACGAAGTGCAGCACCGAGCCGTAGGCGGGGTTGTCCCGGTAGGCTGGGTTGAAGGGCTTGTTGTCCAAGGCGATGGCCAGCGGTGGAAGCAGACCTGCCACCAAGGTCCGCGGGCCCTTGGTCACCTGCGCGCGGTGCCAGACGTGCAGCCCCATGGGGGCCACGGTGGTGAGCTTGGGGATGCCGGAGAGCCCCGGCATCTGACGCAGCACGGGATCGTACTTCATGACCCGCTGCATGGAGCCGGCGGGGATGGCCAGGATGGCCTCGTCGAAGTCGGTCCAGACCTGGCGAGCGCCGCGCACCACGGGGAAGGGCGGCTCCAGGAATCCACTAGGCATGGCAGCGGGGTCCAGCCGATCGAAGACCAGCCCTGTCAGCGACCCACCGTGATGCTGCAGCTTGACCAGCCGCCAACCCCGCATGATGCGCCCACCCAAGGCCTCAATGCGCCGGCCAATGGGCTCCCACCAGATGTCGCTCATGCTGCCGGCCGGGAAGCGCACCTCGGAGGTGGAATAGTCTCGGGCCAGCTCCCGCAGCGTCTTCATCACCGAGTAGGCGGAGATCTCGCCCGGGTAGTTGAACTGCGCCTCCCGGGACGTCCGAAACAGGTTCGTCGCGACCAGCGACGCCGGACACCCCAGCTCGAGGCAGAGCGCGGACAGACACACGTCGTCCCAGGCCTCGGGCACGCCCCCGATCACTCGGGTGATCATGCGGGCCATGAAGCTACCAAAGCCCAGCTTCTCACCGAATCCCAAGCCACTGTAGCGCAGCCCGTCGAACAGCGCGCCGACGGAGCTGGCCCCGAAGTGCAGATCGTGGGTTTGCTGGTCGCGGTCCTCCCACACCCGCATGTGGCCGCGGTTCGAGAACGTGGTCTTCTCCTTGGACACGCCCGCCCGCTTCAGCAGCCGCCCCATGTCCCGGTAGAACCCAGCCATGATGTGCTGGCCCTGCTCCACCACCCGGCCATCGGGAGTCGTGAACGAGGCCGCACTGCCACCCAGGTAGGGCTCGAGGGTCAGGACCGTGACGTCCACCTCGCCCTTTCCCTTGTGCAACAGCGCCTCTGCGGCGGCCAGCCCGGCGGGCCCGGCTCCAACGACGACGACCTTTCGCATGCTTCCTCCGAGGGGCCGCCGGAGGGAGTTCCGGCTGCGCTCGGTGGAAAGGAGCGGGGGGGTGCACGGATGTCACCGAAAAAAGCACTCCCTCCACAGGGCCCAGGTTCCACCTGGCATCTGAGCGGAGCCTCGACCCGGGCATCCACTTCCTGCAGAAGCCGTTCAGTACCCAGGATCTGCTGGCGAAGGTGGAACAGGCGCTCGAAGGCCGAGGACCCGCCGCAGCACGAAAAAGGCCGCGACGCCCGCCACCCCGTTGGCCACCAGGGCTGCGGAGAAGATCCCCTGCAGGCCCAGCCAGCGCCCTCCGACCACGGCCAGGGGGACGTAGAGCCCGAACATCTGCACCAGCGTCAAGGCGGCGGCGTGCAGCGGGCGCTCGAGCACCAGCAGGCTGGTGTTGCACAGCATCAGCACACCGATGAGTCCATAGGAGAAGGGCACGATGTGCAGGTAGAGGACGATGTCCGCGACGACGAGGGGGTCCCTGTTGAAGAGCAGTGCGATGGGCCTCGCGGCCGCCGCCAGCAAGACGAGCATCAGCACGCCCCACGCCAGAGCGAAGAGCTGGCTGGAGCGCACGCCTCGACGCACCCGCCCGAACAGCCCCGCGCCGTGGTTCTGCCCCACGAAGGGGCCGAGCATGGAACCCAGCGCCATGATCATGGCCAAGGCGAAGACGTCGATGCGCGTGGCCACGCCAAAGGCCGCCACGGCTTCCTTGCCGAACCCCGCCACCAGCCGGGTGACCACCCCCGCACCGACGGGCAGGATCATGCGCGTGGCCGCATCGGGCAGCCCGATCCATAGGATCCGCCTCCACGACGCCACGGTCGCTGCCAACCCCTGAAAACGGGTGGTGACCATGCGGTACCGGGCCACCAGCACCCAGAGGGAGGCTGCCAACGTCGCCGCCCGAGCGAACACGGTGGTCAAGGCCGCGCCAGCCAGCTCGAGCCGAGGGAAGGGTCCCAACCCGAAGATCAGCAGCGGATCGAGCACCAGGTTCACGGTCACGGCCACGAGCATGATCATGGCCGGGGTGCGCGCATCCCCCGTGGCACGGATGGCGTTGTTGCCCACCATGGGGATGACCACGAAGGGCATGCCCACGTACCAGATGCGCATGTAGCGCTCGATGAGCGGCAGGAGCTCGTCCGAGGCCCCCATGGCCCGGAACAGGGGGTCGATGGTAGCCAATCCAACCAAGACCAGCACCGAGACGATGAGCACGGACAGCAGGAGCGCATCGCTGGTGAGCCGTCGGACCCGATCCCGATCCCCTTCGCCCAACGCGCGGGAGATGACGGCCGATGCGCCCTGCCCCAGCCCCAGAGCCAGGCCTCCAAAGACCGTCACGACGGGGAAGGTGAAGGCCATGGCCGCCAACTCGGCCTTGCCGAGCTGCCCCACGAAGAAAGTATCCACCAGGTTGAAGCTCACCATGGCCAGGATGCCCAGCAACATCTGCAGGGTCGTACGGGCCAAGAGCCGCTCGATGGGGCCCTCCGTGAAGCGGGCACTGCTGCGCGGAGGCTTCATTTTCCGAACCAGCCAGGGGGGCTGTCTGGTAGCGCACGGCCCCCCCCGCTGCCAGCGAGAACGGAACCGCCGAGCTTCGTAGCAGATCCTCTCAAGACCCCACGCGTGCGTCCGATGTCGGGAGGGTCAAGCCCGCTGGAGTCCCCCATGCCTGTGCTGCGCGTCCACTCGCCTGGTCGCCGCGAGCGCCGCTTCGAGTTCGCGCGCCGCGCGTTGGTGGGCCGCGATCCGTCCAACGACCTGGAGCTGCAGGATCCATCGGTCTCCGCCCACCACGCCGTGATCCACATGGACGACACCGGGCTGCTCTGCGTCAGCGACCTGCGCAGCTCGAACGGCACCTACGTCAACGGCGAGCGCATCGACCGCTCGGTGCTCGAAAAAGGCGGGATCCTGGCCGTCGGTGCCTGCCGCCTGGAGCTCTCGGAGATCGAGTGGAAGGGCAGCACCGTCCCACCCTCCCCTCGCTTCGCCACCACGGTCCCCGATGCCGTCACCCAGCCCGGATGCAGAAGCAAGCCCGCCAAGGAGCCTGACCTCGAGCGCCTGAAGCGCGCCTGGGGGGAGCTGGCCACACTCTACGAGCTGGGCAACCTGCTCGAGGTCGGCATGAGCGAGCAGGCGGCCCACAGGGCGGTCGCGGACCTGGTCGCCCGCGCCACCGGGGCGGAGCGAGTCTGCCTGGTTGGCTACGATCCCGCCAACATGCGGACCCACACCCTGTTCGCGAGGCCCAACGGCGCCGATCCCAGCGCGGGGCGGCCCTACTCGCGCAGCATCGTCGACCAGGTCATCGTCAAGGGGCACACCATCCTGGTGCCCGATGTCACCCTCTGTGCGGATCTCCGACGCGCCCCCAGCATCGCGGTCAACGCCATCCGCTCTGCGCTCTGCGCTCCCATGTCCGGAAGCAACGGCGTGCTGGGGATGATCCTCGCCACACACCATCTGCCGGGCTTCGAGTTCCAGGAGGGTCAGATCCGCCTCATGACCGCCGTGGGGCAGGCCGTGGGCATGGCCCTCGAAAACCACCGCCTCTTCTGGCAACAGGAGCGGGGCTTCGTGGGCACGCTCGAGGCGCTGGTCCAGGCCCTGGACGCCCGGGACGAGTACACGGCGGGTCACTCCCTGCGGGTCACCGAGCTGTCCCTCGCCCTCGCCCGCTGGTACCCCCTGGACGAAGCCGAGACCAAGACCCTGCGCCTGGGAGCCCTGCTGCACGACGTGGGCAAGATCGGTGTCGACGACAGCTGCTTGAGGGCAAACAGACGCCTCACCGAGGAAGAGTTCGCCATCATCAAGCGCCACCCCGCCCTGGGCCACCAGATCCTGGCCCCGCTCGAGGACCTCGAGGGCGTGCGCACCGTCGTCCGCGCACACCACGAGCGCTGGAACGGCGAGGGCTACCCCGATGGCCTGAAGGGCGAGGAGATCCCTCTGGCGGCCCGCATCATCGCCGTCGCAGACACCATCGACGCCATCACCAGCGACCGACCCTACCGCCGCGGCAGCCCCATGGAGCTGGCCCTGCAAGAGGTGCGGCACTGGAACGGTCGCCAGTTCGATCCCAGCGTGGTCAAGGCCCTCGACCGCGCCGTCGCCGCCGGTGAACTGCGTCGCTTCGAGCGGCGCGATCTCTCCGTTCGATCGGTGATCTAGCTAGCTAGTCTTCCCACTCGAAGTCGGACATCCACCAGGTGTCGTCCCAGGCGTCCAGATCGAGCCACGCCGCCCCGTAGCTGGGGACCAGGCGGTAGCTGCCCGTGATGATGCCGTGGGTGGACGGATCGTCGTCGGGATCGGACAGGCTGATCACCACGCAGCTCTCTCCGTCCCACGAATCCACCCAGAACGTGCCACAGCCGTCGCGGGTGGCCGCGCTGGCGGTGAAGGTGCCCAGCGAGGTCTCGGTGACCACCGGCTCGACCTGCACCCCGCGCTCCACCAGCACCACCGGCTCGTCGAACTCCACGTCCTCGTCGGCCTGCACGTCGGTGTAGCCGTGGATGCGCACACCGTGGATGGAGCTGCTGGACCAGCGCACCTCCCAGAGCAGGTCGCCCAGGTCGGCGTCGTTGTACTCCAGCGTGACGACCTCCACGCCGTCCTCCTCCACCGACGAGACCTTCTCCACCAAGAGAGTCCAGTCCATGCCCCCCTCGGCCGCCCGGTACTCCGCGGCGCGCACGGCGCCATCGAGGGGGAAGTAGTCGGTGTTGTCGTACACCCTGTCGTCGATGTTCGGCTCACAGGCCACGAGGGCGAGTGCGAGGCTGGCGGTGAGTGGGGGGTGCATCATGGTACCTCCGGACAACACGGCGAACGGCGACTGCGCCGCAGCGTACACGAGGACGGTCCCGGGCGCCACGCGAGGGTGCTATGCACGGTGCATGGCTCGGTGGCTCGTGCGATCCCTGCTTCTCCTCCTGCTCCTCGCGGGCTGCGCTCACGGCCTGCCGGCCACCGTCGAGCCCAGCGAAGCACCCATGGTGCACACCCGCGATGGCTGGGGATTGCCCCTGCGGCACTACCCGGCCGATGGACCGCCCGTGCTGCTGGTGCACGGCATGGGGGCCAACCACCGCAACTTCGACTTCAGGCCGGGGTACGCACTGGCCCCCTGGCTTCAGGAACGCGGCTGGGATGTCTGGGTCCCCGTGCTGCGGGGAGATCCCGGCAGCGAGCCGCCCTACCCAGAAGCCTGGGACCGCTACACCTTCGCCGAGCACGCCCAGCGCGACCTGCCCACCATCGTGGACGCCGTACTGGCAGCCACGGGCCACGATCGGCTCTACTGGGTGGGCCACTCCATGGGGGGCATGCTGCTGTACACCACGCTGGCCAGGCGTCCGGGGACCGTGGTGGCCGGTGTCACGGTCTGCTCCCCCGCCTGCATCACGGGGTCAACCCCTCTGCACCGGCGGTTTCGGCGCTGGTCCCGGTTGGCCCCCGAGCACCACCGCATGCCCGCCCGATTCGGCGCCAAGCTCAGCCTGCTGCTGGGCAAGGCCAACCCCCTCTTCCGCTGGCTGCTCTACCGCGAGAACATGGAACGGGATCTGGCGCGAGGACTCATCGACGAGGGCATCATCGACCTGCCGGGAGCCATGATGCGGGAGGCCGCGGGCTGGATGCGGGCAGGGGCCTTGCAAGACCCCGAAGGCCGACCCTGGGTGCAGCCGGCCGACCTCCCCCTGCTGGTGCTGGCCGGGAGCGTCGACCAGGTGGCGCCGCCGGACATGGTCGCCTGCGCTTGCGAGATCTTCCCCGATTGCCGCTACCAGCTGCTGGGCCGAGAGGCGGGTCTGTCCACGGACTACGGTCACGTGGACCCGCTGCTGGGCACGACCGCGATGGACGAAGTCTACCCCTTGATACGGGCGTTCCTCGACGATCAGCGAGCGGCAGCCTCGAGGGACTCGATGGACGAGAGCGCCCGGTAGCGCGTCTTCATCCCAGCCCCCCCAGCTCCCGCACCGTGGCGGCCCAGTTCTCCAGGGCCCGCTGGGCCTTGTCGCGCTGGGTGCGCAGACCCTCGAGCAGGCCGTCGACCCCGGACACGCCGCTCACCACGCCGCCGGTGACCCTGGCCTCCAGCGCCTCGATCTCCCGGGACGCCGTCAGCAGGCGCAGCGAGAGCAACGGAATCCCCTGCTCGACCTCGCGGGCCACGTCCGCCTGTCGGTTCAGCGCCGCCTGGCTCTGCCTATGCAGGACTGCCGAGCCGAAACCCAGGGCCTCGTCCAGTTCGGCCTCGGCCGCCTCGCGGGCCAAGGTCTCGGGATCGTGTTGATGCAGCCAAAGACGGGCCTTCGCAATGCGTTCGGCCAGCTGAACGACGGCGTCGGCCAGCGCGTCCACCTCGCCGCCCACCTCGTCCAGCAGCTCCGGCGAGGTCAACCCATCGCCGTGGAGCACCTTCCTGCAGCGCGCGGCAGCGTTCCGGGCGCGCTCCACGGCCTGCCGTTCGGCGGGCTCGAGCCGCCCTGTCAGCGAACCGAGATCGAGGCCGCGGCTGGCGTGCCGGGCCTTGGCCTTGCCCAATCCGAAGAGACGATCAGCGATACCATGAAGCGCCATGTTCCAGCTCCCTGTTTGGGGAAGATACGCGCAGGCGGGAGAATTCCTGCCCAGAATGATAACGCGCACCCTCAATGGGATATCCGGGCGCTCTGGAAGGTGAGGCCATGACGAACGTTCTCCCAATCGCTGTCACCGCGTTGATGCTGGTCGGCTGCCCGCCCACCACGCCCATCGACACGGGGGACACCCTGCCCCCCGGCAGCACGCAGTTCGTGCAGATCAGCGCTGGCGAGTACCACAACTGCGGCATCACGCCCGACCAGACCGTGGTCTGCTGGGGCTCGGACGCCAACGATCAGTGCGACGCCCCCGAGGGTTCCTACAGCATGGTCGCCGCCGGGGCGCTGCGCAGCGCCGCGCTGGACCTGCTGGGCAACGTGGACGGCTGGGGCAACCGCTACAACCGCGACTACGAGGGCGACTTCGTCTTCGTGTCCGCCGGCTACCACCACATCTGCGCCATCGGCAGCGATGCCTACGTCAAGTGCTGGGGCTCGGACACCGACGGCCAGGTCACCCCGCCCGAGGGAATAGGCTTCACCCAGATCGCCTCGGGCTACCGCCACAACTGCGGCGTCGCCACCGACGGCACCATCGCCTGTTGGGGCAACGACCGTGAAGGCCAGTCCACCCCGCCCGCCGGCAGCTACACCATGGCCACCGCGGGCAAGATGCACAGCTGCGCCCTCGCCACCGACGGCACCATCGCCTGCTGGGGCAAGGACGACTACGGCCAGGCACAGGCCCCCAGCGGGACGTTCGTGTACGTCGCCACGGGCCACTGGCACAGCTGCGCCGTGGATACCGGCGGCTCGGTGCAGTGCTGGGGCAACAACGAGTATGGCGAGTCCGACGCCCCAGACGGCACCTTCACCCACGTCGTCGCCGGCGGCTACCACAGCTGTGCCATCAACGGCACCGGGCCCGCCACCTGCTGGGGCATGGACGACTACGAGCAGGCCACCGCGCCCTGACGCGCGCTATTTCGCTCGACGAGCCGCCTCGCGCACCACGTCGCCCACCGTGTCGGGCAGGGTGCGCTTGCTGGCCGCGACCTGCACGGCCATGGGAATGGTGCCGCCGGTGTCGGAGCAGATGTAGTACTGGATGCGGGTGCCCTCGTCGGTGGAGGTGAACACCCAGCCCCCGACGTTGGTGGGGGGCTCGATGGCGTCCGGGTGGGCGGCGACGAAGCGGTCGAAGCGGTCGGAGTAGGGGCCGCCACCATCGCCCATGCGGTCCCAGTGCAAGGTGTAGCTGTCGGCCGTCTTGACGAAGTGGCCCCGCAGGAACCAGAAGCGGTCGCTGGCCATGGTCCAGCCCGGCACGTCCAGGTACTGGTAGTAGTCCATCTGGCTGTCGGAGCGAGCCAGGGTGAGGCCTTCGGTCACGCCAGCAGACGCCCACTCGGGCGTGCCCTCGATGTCTGCGGCCACGTCCATCAGCTGCTCGGGCGAATACACCGTGGTGGCGACGCCCTGCAGGCAGGTGATCCCGGCGACGTCCTTGTAGTAGACCTGCACCGTGCTGGCAGCGTCGTGCTCCCGGGTGGTGTGGTACTCCCAGCCCGACGCGCGGACGTCGGACCAGACGGGGGTGCCCGCGAAGGCCGAGGGCATCAAGGTCAGTGACAGCAGTGCGAACAGCGTCTTCATCGTTCCACCTCGAATCCGGGCCCTTGTAGCAGACCGCGCGCGGGTGCGCGAAGCGCTGGCGAGGATGAGCAACCCCGGACGTGTGGGATGGCGTCCTCTTCGATGCTCACTCCCCCCGCAGCGAAGGCCTAGATGGGGCGCCCTCGCCGCCGGAAGCCCAAGGCAAGACCCAGGAAAGCCAGGGGTAGCCAGGGAGCCTGGCTGCGGGCGGGGCTCGCGCAGCCGCTGCAGCCGGGTTCGCCGTCGATACCCGTGTCTTCCGAGGCGGGCTCGCAGTCCTCGGTCCAGCCGGGGGCGCCGGGCCAGATGGCGGCGTCGCCGTCGTCGCAGTCGGTGTCCAGATCCCAGCCGTCGCCGTCCTGGTCCGCGTCGTTGCCGTCGCAGTCTTGATCCACGCCGTCGTACCAGGTCTCGGTGGCGCCGGGAAACACGTCCGACGCAGCATCGTCGCAGTCGTCCCCGCCCCAGTCCGAGGACAGGTGTCCATCGCCATCCGCGTCGTACTCGTCCGAGGCGTCACAGTCGTGGATCACGCCATCGTAGGGCTCGTCCGGCGCGCCGGGGTACACCGTGGCGTCCCCGTCGTCGCAGTCGTCCCCGCCATGGCTGGCCGAGTCGTAGCCGTCGCCGTCGCCGTCGCTGTCCACCCCATCGTACCAGGCGTCGATGGCGTCGGGATGGGTAGAGGCGTCCGTGTCGTCGCAGTCGTCGGCGACATCGTAGCCGTCCCCATCTTGGTCGTCGTCCGAGGACCCGTCACAGTCCTGGTCCACGCCGTCGTACCAGATCTCGGTGGCGTCGGGGTTGATGCTGGCGTCCGTGTCGTCGCAGTCAGCGCCGCCGTAGGTCGAAGCCAGGTAGCCGTCGGCGTCCTGGTCGTAGTCGTTGGCCCCATCGCAATCGCTGTCCACGCCGTCGTACCAGGCGTCCGCGGCGGCGGGA
>CAZVHW010000159.1:0-13318 GCA_964626835.1 uncultured Enterobacterales bacterium | reverse complement strand
CCGAAGTCCCCACGGTGCCCCTCATCCGGAATTGTGGCATGATGTCGTCGAGGCAGAGGAGGGCTCCCACCACATGCGCATCCCATCGCTCCTCGCCCTCGCGCTTGTCCTCGGCTGTGATCCCGAGAAGCAGGACGACACCGGCAGCACCGAGGTGGCTCCCGGACACTTGGAGTTCTCGTCCACGCAGCTGGTCTTCGAGGATCTGCGGGTTGGGGAACAGGAGGACCAGCCCCTCGTCCTGCTAAACGTCGGTGAAGGCCCACTCGCCGTGTACGACGTCGCCTTCTCCGACGACAGCGAACGGACGCACTGGGATCTGCAGGGGCTGGTGACCGTCCACCTCGAACCTGGCGCATCGCACACGCTGTTGGTGCGCTTCGAGCCCCAGGCGGTGGATACCCACGACGTGTCCCTTCGGATTGGATCGGACGATCCCGATGGGCCCGTACAGATGGTCACCCTCACGGGTGAGAGCCAGGGCACTCCCGCGATCTATACCGACCCAGAGGCCATCGACTTTGGCGTCGTGGAGATCGGCTCGAGCAGCGAGGAGAACCTCTACCTGGCCAACTACGGTACCGGCGATCTCGTGATCGAGGACGTCGAAGTTAGCGATGACGTGACGAACTTTGCCCTGGTCCTCGATCCCAGCGGGTCGGTCCTGCCCCCAGGCGGCGAGAGCGGGTTGGCGGTGGTGTCCTTCGAGCCATCGTACGACGGTCCCCTCTACGGTACCGTGACCATCAGCACCAACGACCCCGCCAACCCGGAGTTCGAGGTGACGCTGTCGGGCGAAGGTGACGCGCCTTCCGACGAGTAGGGCCGGGGGGCAGCGGCGGATCATCGCCGCTCGATGAGGTAGAGTCAGCCCATGGCGATCATCCACTTCAGTCGGCGCGAGGTCGAGGCCCGCGTGGTGTATTGGGGGCCGGCGCTCTCCGGCAAGACGACCAGCCTGCGCTCACTGCACGACTTTACCCCCCGCGGACGGCGTGGTGACCTCGAGACCCTGGACACCCAAGAGGAGCGGACGCTCTACTTCGACTACCTGCCCCTGATGTGGGGAACCATCGCCGGCTTCAAGGGTCGCGTGAAGATCCTGGGCGTACCTGGCCAGTCGATGTATCGCGAGACCCGACGCTTGTTGCTTCAGGGTGCCGACGGAGTGGTCTTCGTGGCCGACTCCCACCCCGATCAGCTGAGCGCAAACGTGGAGAGCCTCAACGAGCTGCAGCGGGCCTTGAGCGGGCTCGGCCGCGGCCTGGACGAGATCCCGCTCGTGTTGCAGTACAACAAGCGAGATCTTCCCAAGGTCTTGGCCACCAAGGTGCTCGACATGGCGCTGAACGCCCGGGGCGTTCAGGCTATCGCCACCGTGGCCACCCAGGGCCGGGGCATCGCTGAGGCGTTTCAGGCCATCCTCGAGGCCGTCAGCGATCGCGTGGAGCGAGAGGTCGCGGGCGGCGCCGGCGAGGCGTTGGTGCGAGGCTCCCAGGGTGCCGCACCGGTCGGTGACAAGGAAGAGGTTCGAGAGGTGCTGGACGCCATCGCGAAGGTCCGGCCCGGCGAGCTAACGGGCACGGCCGAGACGCCACCCGCGGCGACAGAGCTCGAAAAGGAAGAGCCTCTCGAGGAAGATCCCCCCACCAGCGAGATCCCCGATCCCGATCCCGAGCGCTCTCCAGCTTCCCTCGACAGCCACCAGGGTGATCGGCGCGCCGTAGGTACCGCCACCGACGACACGCCCACCACGACCCGGGCACCCGCCACCACCCCCACCAGCGAGATCCCCTCTCCCCCACAGAGCTACCCGGATTCACCCAACGACCTAAGCCAGCCAGCCTACGCCATCGTCACGCTCCCATACCTCCCGCGCGCCCTCAGCGAGTACGAGCTGCACTCCGTGGCGGACTCACTCATCGAGCAGGACGGCACCGTGATGGTCCGGATGGCCTTGAGCGATCCGCGGACTGGCCGGCTGCGCAGGGTCCGCGTGCGCCTGGTCCCTGAAGCCCGCGACCAGCCCACCCGGGCCTTCGAGCCCGAACCCCCACCCACGGATTCTCGGGTTGGCCACACGCTGCTCGCTCTGGCGGTGGGCTTCGGGCTGGGCGCTGCCGTGGTCTGGGTGTTCCTCTCATAGGGCTCGAGATGCCGTCTTCCCTCTCGTTTACAGGGGCGCGCTGGACGGTGCGTCCATCGGCTGACGAGCCCCGCAGGGTGCTCGAGAGTACCCTCGGCCTTCATCCCCTCCTGGCGGGCTGCCTGGCGGCCCGTGGGCTTGCCGATCCCGACTCCATCGGCGACTTCCTCGATCCCGGATGGGCGCAGCTGCACGATCCCTTCACCATGGCCGGGATGCAGGCCGCGGTCGAGCGCCTGAGGCAGGCGGTGCGGCGAGGCCATCGGGTGCGCATTGTCTCGGACTACGATGTGGATGGCACGACCTCTGCCCTCGTCTTGCGAGCCACCTTGGTGGCGCTGGGGATGCGTCAGGGCGTCGACCACCACGTCCCCAGCCGCTTCGGTGAAGGCTACGGCCTGAGCGAGCAGGCGGCTGCGAAGGCCGTGACTGACGGAGTGGACTTGCTCATCGCGGCCGACATCGGGGTCCGCGACCACGACGCCGTGCGTGTTGCAGCGCAGGGGGGAGTGGACGTGGTGATCTGCGATCATCACCTGGTCTGGGAGCAGGGGATCCCCCCGGGTGCTACCGCCGTGCTCTGCCCTGGGCAGCCCGGTTGCGCCTACCCGCACCAGTCCCTCGCGGCCTGCGGGGTCTGCTTCAAGCTGGCCCAAGCCTTGTTGGCCGAGCACCCCCGCAGGGACGCGCTGCTCCGGTCCCTCCTCAAGGTCGTGGCGCTGGGGACCGTAGCCGACGTCGTGGACCTCTCGCCGCCCGAGAATCGCGCCATCGTTTCCATGGGCCTCGCTGCCCTGAGCCGCGAGCCCCACGCTCCCGGACTGGGTGCGCTCCTGCGCAGCGCGGGCTGCGCCAAACGGCCGGTCAACGCGGGCGACCTTGGCTTCCGCCTCGGGCCCCGCATCAACGCGGCCGGAAGGCTGGCGAGTGCGAGCTTGGCTCTCGACCTGCTCCTCGAGCGGGATCCCGAGCGAGCGAGCGAGCTGGCCAGGGAGCTCGAGGGACTCAACCGGAAGCGGCAGCGCCTCCAGGAGAAGCTGGTGGACACGCTGACGGCGCGGGTGCGACCGAGCCCGGATGCCCCGCCGCACTGCGCGAAGTTCCCGGTCTTCCACGGTGCCGAGGAAGAGGGATGGCACCGGGGCGTCATCGGCATCGTCGCTGGCAAGCTGCGCGAGTCCCTGAACCGCCCCGTGGCCGTCGCGGCGGTGTTCGGAGACCAAGCCACGGGTAGCTTGCGGTCGGTCCCGGGTGTACACGCCGTCCAAGCCCTGGCCAGCGCCGGCGACCTCCTCACTCGTTTCGGCGGTCACGCAGCCGCCGCGGGCTTCAGCCTTAGGGCGGCGGACCTGGGGGCGCTGCAGGACGCGCTGTCCGGTTGGCTCGAGCGGGAGGTGGCGGCAGAGGACCTCGTGTCGGAGCGAAGTGCGGACATCGTGGCCTCGGTGGAGCTGCTCGATGGGCAGGCCGCGATGGCGCTTCGACGAATGGAACCCTGTGGACGCGGCAACCCCCGCCCCCGTCTGTTGGTGGAAGGGCAGCACATCGAACGTATCCGCCGCGTGCGCAAGCACGTCTTCTTCGACCTCGGGAGCATCCGCGCGGTCTGGTGGAGCGCGGCTGAACACACCCGAGACCTGGTGTCCGGCCCGGTGGACCTGTTGGGCAGCTTGGGGCCCGACCAGCGGGACGGGTACCGTCGCCCCTTGTTTACGGTTCGGGATGTGCGTCGGTCGCTTCGGTCTGGGAGCTGACGCCCTGGCGGAGTGCCTCTTCGATGTCGACCACCTCGCCGCCGTCGGGCTTCGGGGTGGTGAAGATCTTCGGCACCTCGCCCATCACTTCCCAGGCCTGGAAGTCGGCCTTGACCAACAGGTCCAGGCCGGGGACTTCCATGGTGAGGGCCTTTGGGTAGAAAGCGCGGGCGTCGCGGAACCAGCCGTCGTAGGCCACAACCATGAGCTGTTTGTCTTCGCTGTCCAGCAGCTCGAGGCGCTCCAGCCGACCCCGCTTGCGCTCGATGGTGGCGAGCACCCGGTATCCGCCGGCCGCCTCGAACAGCACCTCGGTACCTTGGCCGCTCGGGTTGGTCTCGAGCACCTCGAGGCCGGTGGTGGGTAGGCGGGCCATGAGCAGCGAGAGCACGCCATCGACGCCCATGGCGCCCCCGGTCAGCGCCTTCATGGCGAGGTCGGGCGTGGCGCCGACCAGGACCTTGTTCATGGGTGGGATGACCACCACCAGCTCCTGGGGGTTGGCGGTTCCCTGGACCATGACGTTGTTGACCGGACCTCGGACCTGAAGGTAGAACTCGTCCGGACGGTGGATCACCATGGTGGTGGAGGTGGTGCCCGAGACGTCCCAGCGGGGCGCCCTTATGGTGAGGTACATGCGGCCCTTGATGGCGAATCCCGAGGGGGCGATCTGAACGCCATCGAGAGGATCGCCGCCAACAAGGGGTCGCTTTCCGTGTCCGCACGCAACCAACAGCAGCGTGAGGAGGGCGAGCGAGAGGGAATGGGAGAGGGTGCGCGGGGCCATGCTCTTTCCGGGCCGGTCGGGTGGGCCTACTACTTCGTTTCGTCGGCGCTGGCCGCCCGAGAGCGTGCTGCGGCGAGGTGCTCGGCGAGGACGGTGTCAGCTGGGGCGAGCCGGGAGGCATGCTCGAGCTCGTGCAGAGCGGCTTCGACCTCGGCCCTGGCCAGCAAGATCCAACCCAGTGTGTCCAGAAAGGACGCGCGAGCGGGACGCTGGTCCACCGAGCGACGGGCCATGGCCAGTACACGGTCGGAGTGGTCGCCCCTCTCGACCAGCAGGTAGGCCAGGTCGTTGAGCAGCCAGGCGTCGTCGGGGTGATGCACAAGGGCCTCTTCGAGACGGCTCACGGCTTGGGTTGCCATGCCCATTCGATCCTCCAGCCAGGCGAGCTGCCGCGTACAGGCCAGCTCTTGCGGGAGGCGCTGGCTTGCGGCGCTGGCCACCGCGTGGGCTTCCTCGAGGCGGTCAGCGTTTGCCAGCCAGGTCACGTGAAGCTGGGGTGGGCCGGGGTCCTCGGGCCAGTCAAGCTCTGCACGTGCCAGGGTGGCCAGGGCCGCCTCGTCTTCGCCTGCGAGCCCCTGCAGCCTCGCGATGCCGACGGCGAGGTCGGCGCCGACCGCCACGGCTCGCTCCCCCTGTGTCATCAGCTCGATGGCGCGGTCGAGGTTGCCGTTCTGGGCCTCTTGCCGTGCGAGTGTTTTCGTCGCCCTTGCGTTGGTCTGTCGGGTTTGCCAGGCCTGCCTCGCGGTCTCGAGGGCCCGCGTGGGGTACCCTTTCGCCTCGAGGATCTCGAGCTGGAGATCGAGACCCTCGAAGGTGAAGAAGCGGTCCTGCTCCGCTCCGATCTCCGCCAGGGCTTCGTCGTGGCTGCCAGTCGCATGGAGGACTCGGGCCCGCATGAGCGTGATGAATGGCCCGAGGACGTCGTCGGGTTGGACCGTCGCGATGGTGGTCAGTGCGCCCTGGGCGTCACCACATGCGAGCTGGGCTTGGCCGAGTATGAGCCTGGTGGAGCTGCCTCCGCCACCCTCGAGGAGATCGAGCTTGGCCCAGGCACGGGCCGCTCGGCAGCTGTCGTTCACGGCGTCTGACAGGCCGCCCAAGCGCGCCACCGACTCTTGATCGCCAGGCTGCCAGGCCACCAGCCGCTCCAGCAGCTCGAGCGTGGAGCGGTAGCGGCGAGTGGTGTGGGCGACGTCGATGAACTGGTCCACGTCTCGGCTCTCGGCTTCGCCGCTCTCGATCAGCAGTGCCAGGTCGTCCCAGGCCTCCCAGGCCTGGTCGAGCTCCAAGCGCAGCTTCACCCGCTGCCGTAGCAGCGATAGCCGGGCCGGTGGCTGCTCGGCCCATGCCTCCAGCGCGAGGGCCGCGCCCGCGCGATCGCCCCGAAGCAAACGAAGATGGGCGAGATCCACGAAGGCCTGATCGTGGCGCTGTCTGGCGAGGAGACCTTCGAGTTGTGCCTCAGCCGCCGCGTGGTCGCCTTGGAGGGTCAGAACGCGAGCCAGAAGGAGGCGTGGGTCTGGGTTGGCCGGATCGAGCGCCACCGCTCTGGCAAGTGCCGCCTGGGCGTCCTCGTGGTCACCCCGCGCTATCGCGATGCGGCCGCGCGTGTGGTGCAGCCAGGACGAGTGTGGGTCGAAGGCCAGGGCGATGCCCAGGTGCTCCGAGGCCTTGGTCAGTTTCCCCCGTTGCCAGGCGATCACGCCCAGGGCGTAGTGCTGGAGAGCCTTGGGTGGGGGCCCGCCGTGCGCCTGGGCCACCGGCTCGGGGAGACTGGGCGGATCGGGGAGGTGTGCGTGACCCCGACAGGCCGCCGCGGTCAGCGAGACGCCCAACAGGAGCAAGACCCGACGGGCCGCGCGCGACATGCTAGATCCCCCGGCTCCAGAGGATTCGGGCTGCCCTGCGGACGGGCAGCAGTCCCACAGCAAGGCAGGTGATGGCTGCGGTCAGCAGCAACATCCCAGAGATGGCCCAGGGGACCATCCCGACGGGTTGTCCCAGGGCTTCGGCCCGCAGCCAGACATAGACCGGGTAGGCTTCCAGCAACAGCACGACGCCGACCAGGGTCAAGGCGAGAACCATGAAGAGTACGCCCGCCGGCCCGGTCGCCACCTTGGAGGCATTGTCTGCCTTGAAGTTGGGGTAGATCGCTCCCATGGCCACCGCGATGCCCCCCAGGCCCACGGCCAGGAACAGGGCCGTTCCGCCAGCCACGAGGGTGAGGTAGAGGCCGGCATCGAGCAGCACGGTGCTGGCCACAGCCAGGATCTCGCCCACCAAGAGCATGGGCACCATGCCCAGGAGGCTCTTGGCCCAGAGGAAGGCGGTGGGGCGCACCGGCGCGCTGCGCACTACCCAGTAGGCGCGCCCCTCACCGCTCACGGCGGCGAACTGAAAACGGATAGCGACGCCGGCCATGACGAAGCCCGCCATGCCCAGGTTGAGGTAGGCCAGGGCACGGCGCAGGGCGAGGGCCCAGGGGCCGCGGAACTGGTCCATGGGGATGGCATTGATGCTGAACAGATAGACGACGATGAGGCTGCCCAACAGGAACACCTGGCTCCACTGGGAGGGGTCTCGGAAGAACGCCCGCACGTCCTTGGCTACGATGGGGCGCCAGGCCTGGGGTAGCAGGCGCTGCGAGGCTCCGACCAGCATGCGCAGCCAGATGGACTGCGCACCGCGGGCCGCGCGCGCTTCCTGGCTCTTGGACCAGCCGGGGATGTAGAGCTTGGTTCCCGCCCAGCGTCCCACCACGATGGCGGCGAGCGCACCCGTGACCAGTAGGCCGAGCGAGAGCCAGGGAACCGCATGCCCCTGCAGGCTGCCCAGCAGCACGTCCACCGCCCAGGTGGGGGGAAAGAGAGCGGGAAGAGGTGCCTGGATCTCGGCCACGTAGGCCGCCACGGAGTCGAAGGCGCGGGCGTCGGTGAAACGTTCTGGCTTGAGCAGCCGCAGCAGCACGAACAGCGCCACCACCGCCAACACACCGGCCATGGCCATGAACTCCCGGGTTCGGCGGGCCGGAAAGAAGTTGACCAGCAGGCTGGCCACCACCACCCCAAAAGCGACGGGGATGGCCACGAAGGCTGGGACCACCACCAACAGCAGCAGGTAGTACCCGAGGGGTGCTTGGTAGACCATGCCGTAGGCCAAGAAGACCGGCAGGCCAAACATCGCCATCATCCAGGAGGACTGCACCGCGGTCTCGACCAGACGCGTGTAGTGCAGCACGGCCCGCGAGATCGGCATCGACAGGAGCAGCTCGAGATCATCGGAGAGGAAGAAAGTGGACAGCGCCGTGACCACGTTCGAGAAGCACAACATCATGAAGAGGCTGATGAGCAGGATCTCGAGCAGCTTGCGGGTGAGCAGTGGCCCGAAGACCTCGACGCCGTGGAACCCGCCGATGATGAAGTGCAAGCACCAGAACAGCGCGCACCAGAAGCCCAGACCCATGAGCCCAAAGACGGCGTAGGCAGCGCGCGAGCGGCCATCGGCGGCGCGCCAGGTGTTGCGAAGACCCTGGTAGCGAGGCTTCAGCAGGTCGGTTGGCAGGATGCGGGGGGCTCGCTTGACTGCGGTGGCGCTCACGGGGGCTGCTCCTCGAAAGAGGACGCGTCCTGGGCGTCGGCTCTGTCCACCGTTCGACGGATGTAGGCCTTGAGAAGCTTGTTTCGCTGGGCGCCGCCCATGAGGGCCCGCAGGTCCTCGTACAAGGCCGGGTCGTTGGCCAGCATTCCGACGGTGCCCTGGCCTTGGTTGATGCCTTCGCTCACCTCGCGCAGTGCGGTCGCGGTTGCGTGGAGATCCTGGACCAAGGCTGCCCGCTCGGTGTCGTAGACCAAGGCGTGGACCAGGCCTTTCTCGTTCTGGATGTCGTCCGACAGCTTGGCCAGGGTTTGGGCGAGCCCTCCCATCTGCTCGGCCAGGCGCCGGCCTTCCTCGCCAAAGACCATCTCGTGCGCGAAGCCATCGCCGCTCTCGATCTCTGCGGTCATGCGGGCGAGGCCCGAGCTGCCTTCTTCGAGATTGGCGGCGGTACGTTTCACGGAGCGGGCCAGCTCATCGTCGTAGACCAGCGCATGGAGCAGGCCCTGGCCGTCTTCCATCTCGGTGATGAGCTGCTCGACATGGAAGATGGCGTTTGCGAGGCTGGCTCTGGCGGAGTCTTGGTCCTCGCCCAGCATGTGGTTGATCTTGCGGGATATTCCTTCGGAATTGTCCAAGATGTCGCCCGCCTTGTCCATATACTCGAGCCACTCGAGGGGTTCTTCGGTCGGGATCCAGTCGCCGCGGACCAGCATTCGTTGACCCGGGGAACCCATGGACACGGCGACGTACTTGTCGCCCAGCACGCCTTCGGTCTGGATGGAGGCTACCGAGTCCTCGCGGATCCGCGTGCGATAGCTCTCCATGAGATTGAACTCGACGAGGACCTTGCGCTCGCCGATGTCCTCCGCGAACTCGATGTGGGTGACCTCGCCGACATCGATACCCGCCAGCCGCACCACCGCGCCCACGCGCAGGCCCGAGATGTCCTCGAAGCTGGCGTTCAAGCGGTAGCGGTCTTCGAGCAGCGCGGTGCTACCCCCCAGCATGAAGACCACCAACCCGAGCACCACGGTGGCGCCGAGCACCGCCAAGCCGACCTTGATCTCCTGGCCGAGGTTGCGTTCCATGCAGGTCTCCAAGGGGTCAGGTCGGTCATGTATTCCGTCCCGGGTCGCCATGGCTCACTGGACTGTTGCGCCCGCGTCCTACTTCGGTTTCGAGCGCATACCCGACCGCTGTGGCGGCAACTCCCTTGGGTTGGTGGGGCGCGTCCTCGCGGCAGCGACTGCCCAGGACGTGCCCACCCTCGATCTCGCCGTGGCCATGGGTCCTGGTGATCTCTCCGAGCTGGTCATCGACCGCTCGTCCGAGGTCCACGGCGATCTCGAGGCTCGCCTCGAGGGGTGGGGGCGCGATCCCGTTGTCGCGGCCCAGCTGCGGGCCTTGCCTCCCGGGTCCCTCAACCTGGGTGTGGAGCGTGATCCACGGCGTCCCGTCGACACCATCCATCCCAACTTTCTCGGGCACTACCTGGCGGCCCGGGCCACCGCTGACTGGCTGGCCGAGGATCCCTGATCTCTGGGGTCCAAGCTTGAATACTGCTCCCCAAGGTCCGATAGGCTCCGGTGGATTGGAGGTCTGATGATCCCGCTCAGAGCCCTGCTTCCCTTGCTTGCGGTCCCGGCGTCCTGTGATCTCTGTAGCGAGGAGTCCGTCGTGACGCCCTGTGACAGCCCCTGCGATCCCGAGGACACCGGTGACTTCGATCCCGAAGGGGACGCGGATAGCGATGCGGACTCCGACGGCGACACGGACACCGATAGCGACACCGATGCCGATGGGGACGCCGACACCGACACCGGGCCACTACCCGACACCGGGGAGGTCGACGTCTGCGAGACCACCGATCCCGAGGTCCCCGCCGGTTTCGTCGCGCCCGAGGGTTGGTACGTGGAGCTGTTCGCAGAGGGTTTCGACACGCCATCGGCCGTCCGCGCTCCGGCGAGTGGTGAGGTCTACCTCGGGGCTGGCACCGGTTCCTGGGACGAGCGGGCCGTGAACCGCCTCCAGGCCGATGGCACAGCGAATGCCTCGGATCCCATCACCGATCCGGACGGGATCGCCGTGGATTCCGCCGGCACCGTGTTCGCGGCGGGCTCCTACCAGATCGTACAGGTCGAGTCGTTCGATGGCGGCACCAACTCCGTCTGGCACGGCTTGTCGAGCTATGGCAACATCAACGACCTCGTCATCGACACCGCGCACGACGATGTCCACTTCGTGGCCATGAACGACGGGCAGGTGATCCGGGTGGAGCAGGACCGGACCGAGACCGTGCTGACGGGTACCGGTGACGAGTCTTCCGTAGCTGTGGACACCGAAGGGGACCTATGGGTGGTTCGGCGCAATCAAGGGGGGCTGGAGCGGATCGACAGGGAGACCCTCGCAGTGGAACAGGTGGTGGATCTGACCGAGCTCGAACCCGACCTCGTGCGGACCAACCGGGTCACCGTAGGGCCCGACGGGTTGCTGTATTTCACGTCCTATCTCACGGGCCAGGGGGCCTCCGTGCGGCAGTGGGATCCGGAGAATCCGGGCTTGTTGACCGGTTTTATGTCGGGGATCGAACACGAGGACAACGATCCCGATGACCTGGATTTCTCGGAAGCTGATGGATGTCTGTACTGGAGCTCCCCGCTGACGGGGCGGGTGTGGCGGACTTGCGCCTGCCCATAGGCTGGCGCTTTGGGAATCCAGGCTGTGTGCTGGGCTGGCGTGGCCCCAATGGAAGCGACTAGTGCTGCTCGACCGCGAAGGCCGCGTGCAGCTGCTCCAGCCTCTCCGTGATGGCGTCGTCGTGGCGCTTGGTGGCGGTTCCAGCGTCACGGAGGGTCCACTCGGGCGTGGCTCGAGCCAGTGCGTCGTCGAATTCCCAGGCCCGCTCGAACCGCTTGCCGTGCAACGAGAACACCGCGTGTAGCTGCGCCTGACTGAACCGGCTTCCCTTCCAGTAGGGGCGCAGCCGTTCGATGTCGACCTCGACCGGCTGGAGGCGTGCGTAGGGCAGCACGTCGCTCCAGGCACCGGGCTGGTCGCTGGCCGCCAACAGGGCATCGCGAAACGCCACGGAGCCCTCGAAGTCCTGGTCCAGCAGGTCTGCCCAGCCCTCCTCCATCAGGGCCTCGTCGCGCAGCTTCACCTCTACGTTGGCGTCGAGGCGGTACAGCCCTGGCTCGCAGACCCGCTGGGAGAAGACGTTTTGGACGATGAACAGGGCGACGAAGGCCAAGCCCCCTGCGACGATGGGCGTCGAGACCCAGCCCGACGCGATCTTCCCGAGCACACCGAAGTGGATGTTTCGCCCCCCCTTGGCGATGCCGATGCCGATGACCGCGCCAATAACGGCCTGGGAGCTGGAGACCGGCACCAGGGGAATCGTGGGCAGCCCGTGGCTGGCCAGCCAACTCTCGAGCCCCTGGGAACTGAACAGGAACAGCACCAGCGCTTGGGCCATCACCACCACCAGTGCGGAGATGGGGGAGAGCTTGAACAGGTCGTTGCCGACGGTGAGCATGACGCGCCTGGAGAAGGTGAAGATCCCCACGCCGATGGCCAGCCCGCCGAGCAGGAAGAGCTGCTGGGCGGCGCTCAGCACCAGCCCGCCGGGCAGGTGCAGCTCGCCAAAGGGTGCCGCGGGCACGAACACACCCACCACGTTGGCGATGTTGTTGGCACCGAGGCTGTAGGACGCGAAGCCTCCTACCAGGAACAGGCCGATCCTCGTGAGCCGGTCGAGGCGGAAGAGATGGATGCGGAACGTGCTCAGACCCAGCTCCACCAACTTCAGCAGCACGATGGCGAAGCCGGCGGACAGGACCGGACAGAGCACCCAGGAGCTGACGATCTTGGTCAGGGAGCCATAGTCTGTCAGGGAACCGGAGAAGAAGTTCCAGCCGATGATGGCGCCTACCACCGCCTGGGAGGTGGACACGGGGAGCTGGAGCTTGGTCATCCACGTGACCGTGAGCGCTGCAGCCAACGCGACGGTGAAGCTTCCGGCCAGGGCATTGACCGCGCCGAGCTTCCCCAGGGTGTGGGTGGCTCCGGCCCCTCCGACTATCGCCCCCAGCAGCACCAGCACCGCGGCCGCGATCGCGGCCGTGCGGAACTTGAGCATGCGGGTGGCCACCGCGGTGCCGTAGACGTTGGCGGCGTCGTTGGCACCCAGGGACCACCCCAGAAAGAGCCCGCTGGTGAGGAAGACGAAGAACATGCCTGGGTCGCTATACCGAGCGTCGGATGGTGGCGATGGCTAGCGTAGCGGCCACGTCGTCGGCGATGTCGGACAGGGACTCGACCTTCTCGGCGAAGTACCTGAGATGTTGCTTGCGCGCCATGCCCAGGTCCGAGCGGAACACGGCCATCTTGAGGCGCCGTGCGGCCTCGTCGGCCTCGCTCTCGTAGAAGTCCACCTTGTTCAGATCGTCCTTGACCCGCACCGGATCGCGGAAGTAGCAGCGGGCCGCCGCGATGGCGTGGTCTGCGGCGTGGATGGAGTGGTCGAGTACCTCGAGGTAGCCCTTGCGGAACTCCGCGGGGACCTTCGGGATCTCGATCTCGAAGTTCTGCATCACGGACTTGGCCAGGTCCATGAGGTCGTCGATCTCCTCGAGCACGGTCATCACGTCGCCGCGGTGTTCCGGCATCAGGGAGTAGGTGTACAGCGCGGTCTCCACGTCGCGGGACAGCTCGTCGGCTCGACTCTCGAGCTCGCTCACGGACAGAAGCTGTCGCTGGAACTCCTCTTCGTTGTCCTCGAGGTACGCCTTGATTCCGTGCTGCAAGGCCAGCATTCCGGTGGCTACGACATCGAGGAAGGTGTCCACCTTCATCTCGAGGGCCTTGGTGCGTCCAAAGGGGAGCTTCATGGATCTACCTGCGCTGTCGGTTCGGGTTCGGGCTCTGGGTTTGGCTCTGGGTTTGGCTCTGGCTCTGGCTCTGGCTCTGGCTCTGGCTCTGGCTCTGGGTCTGGCTCTGGCTCTAGGTCTGGCTCTGGCTCTGGCTCTAGGTCTG
>CAZVHW010000158.1:0-13363 GCA_964626835.1 uncultured Enterobacterales bacterium | reverse complement strand
ATGTCGGTCGACGCCTGGTACCCCAGCCTCGACAGCGACGGAGCGGCCCACCTGTACGGCTGGGACTCCTGGGGATTCTACGGGAGCGCTCTCGAGGACGCGCAGCCGGACTGTTCCGAGCCCCGCCCCGTGATGGTCCACAGCCACGGCAACGGCTCCATCCGCTGGGAGATGTTCTGGCTCCCTGAATTCGCGGCCACCCACGGTTGGCTCGTCGTTGCGGCGGACCACCCAGGCAATACCTTCGTGGACGGCTCCACCGACTACGCCACGCTCCTCACGCAGCGGCCCAGCGACGTGCGGGCGACCTACGACTGGCTGCTGGCCCAGGTCGAGAGCGCTGAACATCCGCTGCACGGCTGCGTGGATCCCGACGCCGGCTACGTGGTCACCGGGTACTCGTTCGGCGGCTACACCGCCTACGTCACCGGTGGAGCCAGCACGACCTTGGGCTGGGAAGGGCTGACCGACGATCGGGTGACCGCCGTGGTCACCTACGCCCCGTGGGACGCCCACGCGTTGTTCGACGGCACTGCCGACATCCAGGTGCCCGTGCTGTCACTGGGGGGCGACCGGGACGACACCGTGGGCACCGACTACCGCGCCCTGCACGGCTCGGTCGGCTCGACACCGCGGGTCATGGGCGCCTTTTCCAACGCAGGCCACTACAGCTTCACGCCCATCTATTGCTCGGGCTCGGGCGACGGCTGTGGCGACGAGTTCATCAGCGTCGAACTGTTCACGGCCACCGTTCGCACCTCGGTGCTCGCCTTTCTTGGCCACCTGCGCGGCGAGGAAGGCGCCATCGAGCAGCTGCCGGAGGTCGCGGGCGAGCTCGAGTGGGAGATCGTGCTCGAGGAGGACGCGCCATGACCGCGACCATCCGTCCCCTCGCCACCGCCATGCTGGTGGTAGGGCTGGTGGCCTGCCCCGGTCCCAAGGACACGGACTCGCTGCCCCCGGACGACAGCCACACCGCGGACAGCCCGTCCGACACCGCTGACAGCCAGCCCCGGGACAGCGGCTCCGACGACACGGGCCCCGACGACACCGGCGACTCGCCCACGTTCCTGACCATCAGCCCCGACGACCCGGGCCTGCGCTACGTCGGCCGCTGGAGCTTCGCCGATCCCGCCCTGCCCACCGTGGGTTGGCAGGGTGCCAGCGTGGCCCTGCGCTTCGTGGGCACCGACCTCAGCGTCACCATGGACGCCGGCGACCGCAGCGAGGCGTTCCGCGTCGTCGTGGATCATCGCCACATCGAGTCCACGCGCTTCATGGCCTCCGGATCGCAGACCACGGTCCTGGCCGAGGGGTTGGAGCCGGGCGAGCACCAGGTCCAGCTGATCAAGGAGACCTACGCCGGGACCGACCTGATCCTGCACGGCTTCGAGCTGACGGGCCAGGGCTTGCTGGAGGCCCCGGAGGCCGCCCGCCGCCGCATGGAGTTCTACGGCGACAGCAACCTGGCTGGCTACTCCCTGATGAGCGAGCGAAACGAAGCCGGGACGCGCCTGCAGGGCAGCCACTTCACCTTCGCGGGGGTCACCGCCCGGGCGTTCGGCGCGGACTACCACAACATATCGGTGTCTGGCGAGACCCTGGACGGCATGACCGAGCTGTACGACCGCCAGAGCTGGTACGACGCCGGTCCCAGCTGGGACCACGCGGAGCACCCCGCCGACGTGGTGGTGATGAACCTGGGCGCCAACGACATCTACCAAGCGAACGAAGCCACCATCCGACAGCGCTACGTCACCATGCTCGACCTGCTCCGCACGGCACAACCGGATGCGCACATCGTGGTCTTCAACGGCTGGGGCTGGAGCTACGACGAGCCCGCCGACTACACGGCGGAGGTCGTGGAGGACTACG
This sequence comes from uncultured Enterobacterales bacterium, assembly GCA_964626835.1. Classification (GTDB taxonomy): domain Bacteria; phylum Myxococcota_A; class UBA796; order UBA796; family JAFGLY01; genus CALDOK01. The sequence goes on along the minus strand of CAZVHW010000158.1, from coordinate 11,488 downwards.
GGGATCCGAACGTCAGCGTCGCCACCTTCCCCTGGGTCTTCGAACAATGGCACGGCTGCGAGAACGACCATACCGGCATGGCGATCTACCTCATCGCCCACATCAGTCAGGTCTTGCCCAGCTGGTTTGGCAACGATCCCAGCTGGGGCAGCTTCGGTGAGGACGGCGACCTGGCCAACGGCGGCTTCGAGCACCAGGCGCCCTTCGGCGGCTACGGCTGGCGCTACCAAACGGATCCCGGCGTCGAGCGCATCGAGGACGAAGACGAGGCCCGCACCGGCGCGTTTTTCCTACGCTTGAGCGACGGCGCCGAGGCCCACCAGCCAAACCCCGCCAGCGACGGTCAGCAGGTCGCCGTCACCCTGTGGCTGCGCGGGTCTGCCCACGGCGACACCGCCGAGGTCACCCTCGACTTCCGCGACCAGGAGATGTGGACCACGCCCCTGCAGAGCGAGACCACCACCTTGGCTCTGACGACGGACTGGACCGAACACGTCGTGATCGCCACCGCTCCGACCGCGGCACCCCGCCCCGTCTTCCACACCCGCCTGACCATCACCGCCAGCGAGGGCACCGTGGATGTCGATGCGCTCGAGATGCGCACGGACGGCTGAAGTTGTGCACGAAGCTGGAATCGGACGCCCTCGACCCGCACCGCCGGGCTCGCTGACACGAGCCGGACCAGGTCGAGCAGGCGAAGGTCCGCAGGGTTGCCGTCGTATCGGGTGATGAAGGACCGGGTCCATGGACGTGCGCCAAGGGGGTGTCCTTGAACGAGACCGTCGAGGAGCCGGGCCGCGAGGTGGTCACGGAGCGCGAGCGGCTCGAACAGGCTCGACGGCTGCTGACAGCGGAGGAGTGGATCCCCACCTGGGCACAACCACCGGGCGCAGCCACCGATCCTCCTTTTTCCCCCTACGCCGCCCCCCTGTGGGTAGACGCTGCTCCGATGGACCTGGATGCGCTGTCTGCCCAGGGCGGCCTTGCCCGGCGCGGAGGCCGCCTGGAGGAGAAGCTGGGCGTCGTTGGGGTCAGGTTCGTCGTGCCTGGTCGTCCTCGCCGAAGCCCTGCCTGGCGGGCTCGAGCTGGACGTCTACGAAGGAGAGCAGGCTCTCGAGCGGAGGCCGCCCTTGCCACGGCGCGGGGAGGGTGCTGTAGTTGAGGGGATTCCATCGACTCTTCCGCATCACCAGGCAAACTCATGAGCTCACCACCAGGCCCCGCGGTCCGAGTACCTCTGATCGTGTTCACCGATGGTCGTAGCCTCGCGGCGGAGCTCTGGGATCGAGAGGGCACCCGTGCCCTGCTGTGGTGCAGCGAACCCCTCGAGCCGGGACTGCGCTGTGACGTGATGCTCGAGGGCATCAGCGCCGGTGTGCCGGTGCTCGTGCGTATCGAGGTGCTCGAGCGATCCTCGGTGACACTCTGCGAGGGGCGCCCGGGGCAGCTGCACCGGGTGGCGATGGCCTTCTTGCGCAAGTCGGACCGCCGCAAGCTCGATGTGTGGATGCGGGCGACCAGGGCTGCCACACGCGCCAGGGCTGCCGCACGCGCCAAGAAGGCGGAGCGCCCGTTCGGGCGATGGAGCCGAATCCCGGCAGGCTCCTGCCCAAGAGGTCGAGAGGCCCCGGTCGGCCACGGGGCGCAGGGCCCGCCGCAGACGGGCGATGTCGTCCACCCAGGCGGTGTTCCCCATCGGCCCCCGGCGGGTGTTGTTGGTGGAGGGAGGCCGCTCCCGGGCCGACGAACTGGCCGAGCAGCTGGACCCCTCCGGCCGGGACTTCGTGGTGGAGTCCATCTGGACCTCGAGCGAGCTGCGCGGCCGGCTCGCCCTGGGTGGTGTCCACCTGGTGCTCCTGGACCCCGAGCTGCCCGACTCCCGCGGCCTGCTCTCGGTGCAGGATGCCGTGCGCTGTGCTCTCGGTGTTCCGGTGGTGGTTCTCGGTGGTGAGGAGGCCAAGGGCTTCGAGGTCAAGTGTCTGCTGGCGGGCGCGGCCCGGGTGCTTCGCCGGGACGAGCCGGCTTCCCGTCTCGCTCCTCGGGTGTTGGCCTTGCTGGGCGTCAGCAGCAAGCCTCGCCGTCCTTCGCGCCCCTCCTCGCCCGATGCGAATCCCCAGATCGCGGCCCCGGAGCGCCCTCCACCCGCCACTCATCCTCCCGTGCCACGGCAGATGACTCGCCCCGAGCCCAGCCCACCCGACGAGCCCGAGACGATGGCTGCGGAGCTGTGGTGGCATGAAGGAGACCTCGCCGCCATCTGGTGCAGCGAGTCGCTTCGCATCGGCTTGCGGTGCGAGATGTTGCTGGATCCGGACGAGACGGGCCGCCCGGAGCTGTACCGGGTCGAGGTCACCCGCGCGCACCACAAGTGCGCTCCCGATGGCCGCAACGGCTATCTCCACGAGGCGAGCGTGGTCCTGGCCGCCCACCCGGCCGAGCCCCCGGCCCCGCCGCGCCCCGAGCCCCCCGCGGGCCCTTTCCGGGTCGTGTTGGTGGAGGACAATTCCGGCTCCGAGCCCAGCCCGCTGCGGCGGCAGCTGGGTCGGAAGGAGGGTGTGTTCATCGAGACCAGGAGCAGCCTCGCTGGCTTGCGCGCACGCTTGCGGCGAGATGGTGTCCACCTGGTGCTGCTCGGGCTGGACCTGCCGGACTCCCAGGGCCTGGCCACGGTCGAGACCGCCTTGGGCTACACCGAGGGTGCACCCGTCGTCGCCCTGGTCACGAGGCCCGACGCCGCGCTCGAGGCGGGGTGCCTCGGCCTGGGCGTCGCGCAGGTGTTGAGCACCAGCCTGCAGCGCGAGGCCTTGCATGCGCTCATCGATTCCTTCCGTGAGGTCGGGCCCTGAAGTCGATCGCTGCCATGCGCCAGCCGTCGTTGTTGCTCCGGAGCTCGAGGCCGACGCCGCTACCGCCGCCGGCGCACCTATCGACCCCGGTTGATCGCGTACAGATCTCCCACCAGCTGGGTGTGGCCCAGGGTCAGCTCGTCTCCCCACTCCAGGGCCACGTCACACTCGAAGCTCGAGTCGTCCCCGTAGCTGTAGGAGCGGGGCGCCTTCAGTTCGTCGCCGTGCGTCGACCACGCACCGTCCTTGACAGCTGCTAATGCGGACTTGACAAGTCCCGAAGGATGGCGAGCCGGGGTTCGGCTACTGTTGGCCCGTTCGCGGGTGATCTTGCGCCCTCTCGAGGTTTGAATTCGCCTTCTCTTCCACACACTCTCGTGGCTTCTCGTCTCGTGCAACGGGGGAGGGAAGACCAGCGGAGAGGATGTCGGCGCTGACACCGTGGGCCAGGATGCCTACCGCGGCATCGCCAAGAACGCCGTGATCATCGTGCTCGATGGCCTGCGCATCGAGGAGTCCTTTGGGGACGACGAGACCTTTGGCGAGGGCTGGTCCGACGCCTACGACGGCGCCACCGGCGATCTGCTGCCCCTCGTCCGCGCCAATCTGCTGCCTCGGGGCGGACTGGCCAAGCCTGGGTACGTCACGGGGGTCACCCTCACGGCTCCGGCCCACGCCGACCTATTGCTCGGCGCCCGACGCCCCCACGGGCAGTTCCCCATGCAGGAAGAACCGGGGCTGTACCGCACGGACCTCCCCAACCTGTTCGAAATGGCCCGCGACCAGCTGGATCTCGAGGCCGATCAGGCGGTCTTCAGCACCAACGGGGTGCTGCTGGACCGGCTGACCTGGAGCGTCTACCCGGGCTTGGGTGAAGAGCGCGGCGCGCTCTTGTCTTTCGTCAGCTCGGAGTCCGACGCCACGTCCTCGGCCCACACCGACGGTCCGGTCATCGACGACGTGCGCGACCGGCTGGAGGCGGGAGCGCGCCTGGTGGTCGCCAACCTCCACGCCATGGATCGCGCTGGACACGACAACCCCGAGATCTACCACCAGTACGTCACCGACATGGACGACGACGTCCACGCCTTCTGGACGCAGTTCATCCAGGGTCAGGGTAGCGAGTGGAAGGACGAGACCGTCGTCGCAGTGATCTCGGACCACGGGCGCCACCGCTACGCGGACGGTGACACACCCTGGCAGCACCACGGCTGCTCCTGCCGTGGCTGCCGCGAGGTCCCCATGCTGCTGCTGGGACCGGGCATCGCCCGCGGCTCCGTGTCCGCCGGTGCCCACGTGCTCGAGGACATCACGGCTACCATCGCTTGGCTGATGGGCGTGGACATGCCCCACGGCGAAGGCATGGTGATGACCGATCTGCTGCAGGACCCAAGCGAAGCGGCCCAGCCCACCGGCCCCACGCAGCTTCACTGCTCCGCCCGCCTCCTCGCCCACCAAGCCTGGACTGGGGACTTCGACGCCCGCAGTGAGATCTTCGTAGATGGACGCACCACCAGCGACGGAATGGCCCTACACCTGGAGGCACCACGCGTCCTGCAGACATCACGGGCCGACTACCTCGCCGCGCGCCGGCTCGTGTTGAGCCCTGGCTTCGAGTACTGGTTCTGGGAGCCCATGTTCATGGCCCGTGAGGTCGATGAGTCTTGGCGGGAGCTGCCCGCCCTTGTGAGCCAGGTGTGGCCGCACTTCTCGCCGGCCCTGGCGGCGGATCCCAACAGCGTGCTCTACGCAGCCTATTCCAGCAACGAAAACGGGTCGGCAGAGCGCGACAGCCCCATCGCGCTCGTTCGCTACGACCCTAACGCGGGCTGGCAGGGTCAGGACGCCACGTCGGTCGAGGACGTCTACCTCCCCACACGACCTTCGCTGACCGTCGACGAGGACGGTGCGTGGGTGGCCTATGGCGCCAGTGACAGCCTCGCCTGGGGAGCCCACAACCGGCACATCGATGTCTACCGCGTCGAGTGGCCGATCGATGGGGACCAGACCTGGACCCACAGCTACCGGTCTCCGGACCAGGACGCGGCGGGGCGCTACCTCGTTCGCCTCGAGAACCCAACGCTGTTCGAGCAGGACGGCGTCCTCTACCTCGCCTTCCACGGCTACGGCGAGGAAGGCAACTTCGTAGTGGCCACCTCGCTGGACGGCCCCGAGGGCTCCTGGACCTCCACGCGGACCCTAGACAGCTCCGGGAACGTGCTCACCCACATCCCACCCAGCTGGTCGCCCGCGGGCATGCTCCAGTGGGCGCGACTGGGGGACGATGACCTGGTCGAGGCCTGCCGCGCGTCGTACGACGACCTCTCCAACGCCGACTGTGTCTCCCTGGAGCGGGCCTACATCGACAGCCTGGCCTCCTGCATCGACCGCACCATGGTGTCGGTCAGCGACGGCGCTGCGCAGTGGGAAGAGGCGGAGGTCCCCGGCTGGTAGCGGATTGGCAGCCGGCATGGGCAGCTCCCCCCAAAGCCGCATCCGCGCTCTGACCGGTGCCAGCTCCATGCCTCGCGGCGAGACACCCATTTCCAATGGCCACAAAGGCACCCGCCCCAGCACTCTCGGTCTGGATCTTCAACGACCCGAACGCTCGTTCGTGGGCACTGTGAGCAGACCACGGCATCATGCGCGTGGGCCCATGGGGTTACGATGGCGATGCGACCTGACCTCCGTGCTGGTGCTCGCCAAGCCTGCATCCATTCGAGCGCGGCAGGCAGCAGTCGGCAGCGCAAGCGCGCAGTAGGCCGGCTACTTCCCGCAAACAACACGCTGGAGCAATCATTTCCTTCGAACCCATCGGCCTCGCCACCGAGATCCTCAGCGGCCTCTCCGACATGGGCTACACCGAGCCCACCCCCATCCAAGCCAAGGCCATACCCCTGGCAATCACCGGCCGGGACCTGATCGCATCGGCGTCCACCGGTACTGGCAAGACCGCTGCCTTCCTTGTTCCCATCCTCCAGCAGTTGATGGGGACCCAGCCAGGCGTCCTGCGGGTGCTCGTGCTCACCCCAACGCGTGAGCTCGCTCTCCAGATCGACGAGCAGGCGCTCGCTCTGGGCTACCACGTCGGGCTGTCGAGCGTCGCCATCGTGGGCGGCATGAAGATGAACCCCCAGGAGGACGCCATTCGCTCTGGGGTGGAGATCATCGTGGCCACGCCTGGCCGCCTGATGGACCACATGAAGCAGAAGTACCTCGACATGAGCACGATACGGTTCCTGGTCATCGATGAGGCCGACCGCATGTTCGACATGGGCTTTCTCCCCGATGTGCACCACATCGTGTCGCGCCTCTCCAAGCGCCGACAGACGCTGCTGTTCTCCGCGACCATGCCCGCCAAGGTGCGGAAGCTGGCCGACTCGATCCTGCGGGATCCCGAGACCATAGTGGTGGATCCGAGCAAGCCCGCGGAAGGGCTCGTCCACTACGCATTCAGCGTGGCCAACAGGCGCAAACCAGCGCTGTTGGGCAAGATCCTGTCCTACGAGAAACTCAGCTCCGTCTTGGTGTTCGTCAAGCGCAAGAGAGAAGCCGACTCCTTGGCCCGCAAGGTCCGGCGCCTGGCTCGTCGCGAAGTTGCAAGCATCCACTCCGGCCGTACGCAGAAAGAGCGCATCGACGCGCTCGAGGACTTCCGCAAGGGCTCCTGTCCCATCCTGATCGCCACCGATGTCGCCGCCCGCGGCATCGATGTGAACAAGATCTCTCACGTAGTGCACTTCGATGTACCGAGGTCGCCCGAGGACTACATCCACCGCAGCGGCCGCACGGGACGTGCCGGCGAGACCGGCGAGGTCATCACCTTCGTATCTCCAGAAGAGGAACGTGACTTCGCGTCCATCGAGCGAGCCATCGGGTCCGCCATCGAACGGGACACCATGCCCGGGTTCGACACCGGCCTCGGCGGTCGCAGGTCCCGTCGGCATCGGGGTTGACCGTCGCGTCCGTGTCGTCACGGTCGCTGCTGTCCGGGACCCAGCCGCTGGGCTGGTCGCAGGCGGTCATGCTCGTGGAGGCGTCACCGTAGCCATCGGAGTCCGCGTCGTGGTACCAGCTGGTGGCGTCAGCCCACTCGACTTCGCCGCTGTCCACCGGCTTCGGATCGACGGGGCAGCCGGTCAGCAGCATGAGCGCGAGCATGGCGCAAAGCATCGAGTCTCCGGTTCGGGGAAGACATGCGCGGCGGGGCGCGTCCTTCACTACGTGCTCCAGAAAACCGGGGGAGAGCGGAGCGCTACGTTCCGTGTTCCACGGGGTCGGTTGGCATGCTCGGCGGCACCGCCAGATCCCGCCGGGATAGAGGTGCGGCATGTGCGTACACCCTGAAGCCATCGACGCCGCTCGAGCCCTGGAGTTGCTCCATGCCGAGGGCGCCGAGTTCTACCGGCTCCTTGCACGTGCCGGGTCCCTGCGTGAACGGTACAAGGGGCGTCGAGTGGTGCTCTGCGGGATCCTGAACGCCAAGAGCGGCCGCTGCTCCGAGGATTGCTCCTTCTGCGCGCAGTCTGCGCATCACGGGGCGGATACCGCGGTCTACCCGCTCGTAGACGCCGACGCGATGGTGGCCCGCGCCCACCAGGTGGAGGCAATGGGGGCCCGGGAGTTCTCGGTGGTCACTTCGGGTAGCAGCATCCGCAGCGACGCCGAGATCGACGTGATCCGTGATGCCCTGACGCGCCTGAGGGACGAAGGCCGCCTGTGGCGCTGCGCTTCTCTGGGCAACCTCTCCGCCCGGCACCTCGAGCGCCTCGCCGAGGCCGGGCTCACGAACTACCACCACAACCTCGAGACAGCACGCTCGTTCTTCCCCCAGGTCTGCAGCACGCACTCTTACGATGAAGACGTCGCCACCGTGCGTCTGGCCAAGGCCCTGGGCCTACGGGTCTGCTGCGGGGGGATCTTCGGCCTGGGCGAGAGCCCGGCCCAACGAGTGGAGCTGGCCCAGACCCTGCGTGAGCTCGAGGTCGACTCGATCCCCCTCAACTTCCTCAACCCCATCCCCGGTACGCCCCTGCAAGGGCAGCACCAGCTCAGGCCCATGGACTGCATCCGCATCATCGCGGTCTACCGCCTGATGATGCCCACCAAGGACATCTACGTCTGCGGCGGGCGCGAGGTGAACCTGCGCGAGCTGCAGTCCTGGATCTTCATGGCAGGAGCCAACGGCATGATGGTGGGCGACTACCTCACGACGGCCGGGCGCGACCATCGACTGGATCTGCAGCTCCTCGAAGACCTGGGGCTCGAACCCATGCCCCTGGGGAAGCACCCGTGAGCGAGCTCGGCTCGGTAGACAGGGCGCGTCGGGAGCTCGAACGACTCAGCGCCGCGGGCCTGCGTCGCCGGCTACGTCGGGTCTCCTCCAGTCAGGGTGCCGAGATCCTCCTCGATGGCCGACAGGTGCTGAACTTCTCGAGCAACGACAGCCTGGGGCTCGCGGCCCACCCGTCACTGCGAGCAGCCTCCAAGGACGCCATCGACCGCTTCGGGGTCGGCTCGGGTTCCAGCCGGCTCATCGTCGGCAACATGGAGCCTCACGAACAGCTCGAGCGTGGGCTCGCGGATTTCCTCGGCCGAGAGCGTGCGCTGCTCTTCCCCAGCGGTTTCCAGGCCAACGCGGGGTGCATCCCGGTGCTGGCCGACGCGGACACGGTGATCCTGTCCGACGAGCTGAACCACGCCAGCCTCATCGACGGGATGCGCCTGTCGCGGGCCCAGCGGGTGGTCTTTCCCCACAACGACGTAGCGGCCCTCCGACGCCTGCTGCTCGAGCTTCCACGCTCCACACCGGCCTTGGTCGTCACCGAGTCGCTCTTCTCGATGGCAGGAGATCGGGCAAGGTTGGCGGAGGTAGCGGCACTGAAACGCGAACGGCCCTTCCTGCTCTGGGTGGACGAAGCCCACGCCATGGGCGCCCTGGGGCCTGGAGGGCGCGGACTGGCCGCTGAGCTCGGCTGCCTCGAGGACGTGGACCTGCTGCTGGGCACATTGGGCAAGGCCTTCGGGGTCTCCGGCGCTTTCGTGGCGGCCAAGGCGCCCTTTATCGATCTGCTCGTGAACCGCGCACGCTCCTTCATCTACACGACGGGCCCCATGCCAGCCGCGGCAGCTGCCGCCGCTGCTGCCCTGCAGCTCGTGCGACAAGGCGACACGCCGAGGGCGAGATTGGCTCACAACACTCGGTACTTCCGCGACCTGTTGGCTGAGTTCCTGTCCCCTCCCGCGGGCTGCGACCACGTCGTGCCCGTGCCCTGTCCTGGCCCCGTACGCGTGATGCGCGCCTGCGAGCTGCTGCTGGAGCGAGGGATCTACTGCCAGGGGCTGCGCCCCCCCACCGTACCCAGGGGGTCCTGCTGCTTGCGCTTCTCCCTGACCGCCCTGCATACAGACAGCCAGCTCGAGCGCGCGGCCCGCGCCATGAGGGAAATCCCGAGCCAGCTTTGAAGGAGCCATCCGTGGACCCAGCAGACATCCACCAGCTAGAGGACGACGACCGCCGGTACGTCTGGCACCCCTTCACCCAAATGCGCGACTGGATGGACGACACTCCGCTGATCATCGAGCGCGCCGAGGGGGTGGAGCTCATCGACCTCCAGGGTCGCCGCTACCTGGACGGGGTCGGCTCGCTGTGGACCAACGTCCATGGGCACGGCGTGCAGCGCATCGACCAGGCCATCACCGAGCAGCTCGGGCGTGTGGCCCACTCCACGCTGCTGGGCCTGTCCAACGTTCCCGCCATCGACCTCGCCCGCGAGCTGGTGGCCATCGCCCCCGCAGGCCTCGAGCGCGTCTTCTACTCGGACTCGGGTTCAACGGCGGTAGAGATCGCCCTCAAGATGGCCTTCCAATACTGGCAGCAGGTGGGCCGGACCGAAAAGACCCGCTTCGCCTGCTTGGACAACGCCTACCACGGCGACACCATCGGTTCTGTCTCGGTAGGTGGCATCGATCTGTTCCATCGGCTGTACCGGCCCCTGCTCTTCGAGACCATCAGGCTCCCCTCGCCTCATTGCCCTCGCTGCCCTCTGGGCCTGGACCGACGAAACTGCGAGCTGGCCTGCGCCGAGCACGCGGCCCGGACCATTGCGGACCACGCCGACGAGCTAGCCGCGGTGGTGATGGAGCCGCTCGTTCAGGGAGCGGGTGGCATGATCGTGCACCCCCATGGCTTCCTGTCGCGAGTGTCCACGGCTTGCCGAGACCACGACGTTCTCCTGATCCTGGACGAAGTGGCCACGGGCTTCGGCCACACCGGGCGCATGTTCGCTTGCGAGCACGAAGGGGTCCAGCCCGACCTGATGGCACTGGCCAAGGGCATCAGCGGCGGCACGCTTCCCCTGGCCGCCACCATGGTCTCGTCGCGGATCTTCGAGGGATTCCTGGGCCGCCACCAGGACTACCGGACCTTCTTCCACGGCCACACCTACACGGGCAACCCCCTGGCCTGTGCGGCGGCACTGGGCAGCCTGCGGGTCTTCCGTGAGGACCGCGTGCTCGACCACGTGCGGGAGCGCGCCGCACAGCTCGAGCGGCTCCTGGACGCGGTGAACCTTCGGCCATCGGTGGGCGATGTCCGGCAGCGAGGCCTGATGGCGGGCATCGAGCTGGTGCGAGACCGGGGAACCATGCAGCCCTTCGAGCCCGCCCGGCGAGTGGGCCACAGGGTGGTCATGGAAGCCCGCCAGCGCGGCGCCATCCTGCGCCCCCTTGGAGACGTGGTGGTGCTCATGCCTCCGCTGGCTGTCTCCGAGGAGCAGCTCGACCGCCTCGTGCGCATCACCCGCGAGAGCATCGACGCGGTGGCGGAGGCGCTGTGAAGGGTATCTTCGTCACGGGTACCGACACGGGAGTGGGCAAGACCTTCGTCAGTCTGGCGTTGCTGGAAGCCTTCCGCGCAAGGGGGCTTCGCACGGGGGCCATGAAACCCTGCGAGACCGGCTGCGAGGAGCGCGGTGGAGTGCTGGTCCCCGCTGATGCTGTCCTGTTGCGCGACGCTGCTGGGGCCCACCAGCCCCTGGAGGAAGTCTGCCCCTCCCGCTTCCGCCTGCCGATGGCTCCGGCCGAGGCCGCCGCCGTGGAAGGGGGTGGCTTCTCCATCGACAACGCCGTCAAGCGCTTCCAATTCATCCGCGAGCGACATGACCTCACCCTCGTGGAAGGCGCCGGTGGGCTCCTCGTGCCTTTCGAGGGCACGCAGACCACGGTCGACCTCGTCAGGTCCCTCGAGCTACCCCTGCTGGTCGTGGCGCGAGCCGGGCTGGGGACCATCAACCACACTTGCCTGACGGTCGCCTGCGCTCGCGCGGCGGGGTTGCAGGTTCTGGGCGTGGTGTTCACCCGCGCCCGGGATCCTGCGCTCCACCCACCGGGGCCGGACGAGGCCCGTAATCCCACCGCCGTTGCAGATCTGGCGGGTGTACGCGTCCTGGGCCGGCTGCCCTACGTCCGCGACGGTGACCCGCGCCGAGCCATCCCCCACCTGGATGTTCAGGCCATCCTCGACGGGGCGGGCCTGGCTTGACCGCCCCCGTTCCAGAGATCCCTCAACGCTACGCGCCTCCCCTCCCCTCCATCCCGCAGCTCCTGTAGCAGGCGCAGCTTGGACTCCCATGGTCCCAAGG
>CAZVHW010000157.1:6671-13431 GCA_964626835.1 uncultured Enterobacterales bacterium | reverse complement strand
TCCACCGAGATCTCGCACCACGGGGCGCTGTTGTCGACGGCGACGACGCTGACCTCGTCGGTACCCGTCTGGTCCCGACCGTCGGTTGCCGAGAGCGAGAGCACGTGGTCCGCGTCGGACAGCACGATGTCCACACCCACGTTGCCCCCGCCGCACTCCTGGCGGTCGCCGTCGGATTCCGACAGCACGCCGTCGACGCTGCTCTGGACCAGGAACTCCAGATCGCCGATGTCGTCTTCGTCGGAGACCAGGGCGCAGAAGAACAGGGCCTCGCCCGGCTCGAACTCGCTGCCATCCAGGGGCGCCAGGATGGCAACCTCGGGCTGGTTGTCGATTGAGCCGATGTTGGCTTCGTTGCAGGCAACGAGGAGGAGGAGCGCGGGGAGCAGGGGGCGGAACATGGGCTCTCCAGGAGTCCAGGAACGAAGGGCTTCCTCATATGCTCCACGGTTCACGCTGGCGAACGCCCGGGCCAAGGGGCCATCACTACCCGCCCTGGGTAGCGCCCAGGGCCGAGGTGCCGCCCACCCATGGCCTACAGAGAGCGGCGACGCCTTCGATGGACACGGTGTTGGTGCGGTACCGGTCGAGCCAGGTTCAGATCTCCCCCCCGCTCCAGACATAGGCAGCGCCCAGCTAGCCCAATTCACCCTGGAGCCCGAGAGCTCCAACCACCCAGTCTGGAACGCCGTCTCCGGTGATGTCGCCGCCACCGTGCAGGGAGCCGTGCTGGTAGCCGACCCAGTTGTCGAGGACTGGTGCCAGGACTGGTGCCAGGACTGGTGCCAGGTTGACGCAATTACTATTTCCTGTTTTTTCTACTTCTTTATACGGTTCTCTCGCGCTGTACTTTCTCCCTCTCGACACACCTGGTGACAAATTGTAATAGCATCAACCTGACCCCCGCTCTTTGACCCCCGCTCTTGACCCCCGCTCTGTGACCCCCGCTCTGGCCTCGCAAGAGGCAGGGACTTGACCCCCGCTCTGGCCTCGCAAGAGGCAGGGACTGAAACAAACCAACTGGGACCGGGGGCAGCTCGGGGCGTACGCCGGTGGTAGAGGCCCCCCGATGGGAGGGCTGCCCCGCTGGGATGCGCGTCGGGTCGGGCGAGCGAGGGGTAGCCGCTGCTCCCGAAGCGCCTCGAGCCGGATCAGAAAGGCCAGCCCGTGCTGTAGTCCGTGGCGACTTGGCTGCTGTCCAGGGCGCAGTCCAGGATCTTGACCTCGTCGATCAGGCCGTCGAAGGGAGAGGCCAACAGACCGCTCTCCGTGTCGGCGCCGATCAGGGTGGGGGATCCGTCGTAGACCATGTAGTCGTAGCTGGAGGCCGTCCCGATCAGCGCGCCGTCCAGGTAGAGGTCCATGCTGAGGGTACCTGCGTCCCAGGTGCCCACCAGGTGGTGCCAGGTACCCAGGTGCGAGCCGTGGTCCGCTGCGTCGTGTAGCGTGACGTCCCAAGGATCCGAGCCGACGTTGATCTGGGTGGCCAGGCCGCCGGCCAGGTAGCCGATCCAGTAGGAGTCACCGCAGCAACCCAAGCTGCCACTGCCACTCGAACCCCGGGAGACCACGCTGTCGTAGCTCGTGGAACCGAAGGCGCGGGGGGAGACCCAGACCATGAGGGTCAAGGCGTTCTCGGGAGCGAGTTCGTCGTGGTCCAGCAGGACGTAGGCGCTGGTACCGTTGAAGTCCAGGGCGTTGCCGATGGCGCCGGTGGTCCAGCTGGCGTCCACGATCTCGCCGTCCAGTTCCTGGTTGCCGTGGTCGTAGGCCACGCTGCCGGACCCCTGCTCGAAGGGCCAGTAGCCCAACACGTCGTCGTAGCCGTCACAGTCTGTGTCCACGCCGTCGCAGTGCTCGTCTGCGCCTGGATAGACAGTGGCGCTGGAGTCGTCGCAGTCGCTGCCATCTTGGACGTAGCCCTCCTCGACGCAGCTGGGGTACTCGTCGAACGAGGTCGACTCGTCACCGTAGCCGTCGCCATCCGCGTCGGCCCAGAAGGTCTCCACGGCCTCCCCCGTGGCGCTCTCGTCGACGTCACCGTCGCAGTCGTCGTCCTCGTCGTTGCAGCTGTCTTCCATTGCAGCTGGGTGGATCGCCGCGTCGGTGTCGTCGCAGTCGGAGCCGTTGGAGATGGCGCCGGTGGAGTCGCTGCACGCCGTCCACTCGGTAGACGGGTCACCGTAGCCGTCAGCGTCGGCATCGACGTACCACAACGCTCCGTCCAAGACCTCGTCGTCCTCGTCGTAGTCCCCGTCGCAGTCGTTGTCCGCGCTGTCGCAATACTCGTCGGCACCCGGGTAGGCCGCGTCGTTGCCGTCGTCGCAGTCCGTGTCGTCGGTGACGGTGCCGGTGGGTTGGAAGCAGGTGACGGTGCTGCTGTCGGGATCCCCGAAGCCATCCCCGTCGTTGTCGGCGTACCACGTGGTGACGTCCACGGCGTCATCCTCGTCCGTCGTGCCGTCGCAGTCGTCGTCGTAGCCGTTGCAGTACTCATCGGCGCCCGGGTTGACCGCGCTGTCGCTGTCGTCGCAGTCGCTGCTGTCCGTGACGTTGCCCGACGCGATCTCGCAGGTGCTGGCGGAAAAGGCGCCGCCGTAGCCGTCGCCGTCGATGTCCTGGTACTGGTCGATGGTGTCCAGGGCGTAGTCGTCGTCCACGGTGCCGTTGCAGTCGTTGTCCACGCCGTCGCAGTACTCGTTCGCGGCGGGGTTGATCGCGCCCTCGCCGTCGTCGCAGTCCGTGTCGTCGCTGACGTGACCCGAGGGCTGCTCGCAGGCGGTCGTGGTGCTGCCGACGTCGCCGAAGCCGTCGCCGTCGCCGTCGCCGTACCAGGTGGAGGCGTCGGTGGCGTAGTCGTCGTCGAGGGTACCGTTGCAGTCGTTGTCGACCCCGTCACAGACCTCCTCTCCGTCGGGGTTGATCGCTACGTTGGTGTCGTCACAGTCCTCTGCAGTGTAGGTGTAGCCGGAGGGCAGCTCGCAGTAGATCTCGCAGATGTCGGGATTGCCGTAGCCGTCGCCGTCGGTGTCCGGGTACATGCAGGTGTCGTCCAGGGGTGTGTCGGGGTCGGCTTCGTCCACCAGGAAGTCGCAGTCGTCGTCGAAGTCGTTGCAGACCTCGGACATGCCGGGGTTGGCCTTGGCGTTGCCGTCGTCGCAGTCCGTGCTGTCGGTGACGTGGGCCGAGCCGCCGTTGCAAAAGTGGCCGGCGTAGGCGAAGGCGTTGCCGTAGCCGTCACCGTCGAGATCGTCGTACCAGTCCACCGCGTCGAGCGCGTCGTCTTCGTCCGTCGTGCCGTCGCAGTCGTCGTCGATGTCGTTGCAATACTCGTCGGCCCCAGGGAAGACCGCCGCGTCGGTGTCGTCGCAGTCGGTGGCGTCCGCCACGGTGTACCAACCCTCGGGCTGCTCGCAGTCTACCACCCCCGCTTCGGGATCGGCGAAGCCGTCGCCGTCCTCGTCCGGGTACCAGGTGCCGGCGTCGGCCGCGTCGGGTTCATCGATCTCGCCATCGCAATCGTTGTCGATTCCGTCGCAGCTCTCTTCCTTGTCCGGGTGGACGTCACCATCCTCGTCGTCGCAGTCATCTTCGACACAGAATCCGTCCTCGTCGACATCGTAGCAGTAGTCGCCGTCGGGCAGGTTTGGGAGGGTGTCATCTTCGGGGGGCGGGCAGCCCAGCGTGAGGAGGACGAGCAGTGGCAGGACGGTGCGCATGGGGCTCCCGGAGTGTCGTGCTGGAGTCCGCTACCTTAGCTTCCTCGGCGCCGGAAGGGCCAGTTGGGAGCGCAGCCGATGGCAGCCTGGCCAGCCCGCGGGTAGCAAGGGATCTGCGCAGCAGCGTCCAGGCCGGCGGGGATCGAGGCACCAGCTCGGCGTACAACGCCCAAGGCCGACTCGACGCAGCCAGATCCCGCAGCCCCCGCCACGTCGGCTACTATACCCCTACCGCACCCGTCCCCCGGAGGCCGCCCGATGACCCAGCGCTGGATCCTGAGCACCTTCGTCCTGGCCGGGGCCATGACGTCCTGCGGCCTGACCGGGGTCGGGGACTGGTGGGGCGGCACCCTGCACCGGGACCAGGTCTTCGAGCACGGCGGGGTCGAGCACACGTACCACTTCTACGAGCCCCAGGGCGCCAGCGGGAGCCTGCCGCTTGTGGTGTTGCTGCACGGAGGCGGCGGGACCATCGACAACCACGTCGGCGTCGGCAGCGTGGACTGGCCCCACCAGGTCTGGCTCGACATCGCGGACGAGGACGGCCTCTACCTGGTGGTGCCCCAGGGGCTCGACGAGCAGTGGAACTGCTGCCGCAGCGACTGCGACCACTGCGGCGAGCAGGACGACGTCGGCTTCCTCACGGCGCTGATCGACCAGCTCGCGGCGAGCTGGCCCATCGACACAGCGCGGGTCTACGCCACGGGTGAGTCCAACGGAGGCCTGATGTCCATGCGCCTGGCCCAGGAGGCGGGGGAGCGCTTCGCGGCGGTGGGCATCGTGATCGCCCAGATGCCCGCGAACAACGAGTGCGGCGATCCCAGCGCGCTGGCCATGCCCATCATGTTCCAGCTGGGCACCGACGATCCCATCATCCCCTACGAGGGGGGCCTCAGCCCCGTGGAGAAGACCGGGACCTTCCAGTCCGCAGACGAGAGCGTGGCGCACTGGCGGGCGCACAACGCCTGCGACGAGGCCTCGACCACCTCGGACTACCCCGACCTCGACACCCGGGACCGCTCCACGGCCCACCGCGAGGACTGGTCCTGCCCGGCCACCGACAGCGCCGTCTCCCTGATCGTGATGGACGGGGCCGGCCACGTGGCCCCCAGCATCGAGGTCCGCGTCGGCACGCTCTGGGAGATCGCCGCCGGCCAGCAGAACCACGACCTCGAGGGCGCGCGGGAGCTGTGGGACTTCATGGGGGCGTTCAGCCGGGAGTGAGCCGGGCCGACGCCAACGGGAGGGTACACTCGTTCCATGGGCGAGCCCCTCCTCCTCCTGCCCCTGCTAGCGGCGGCGCCAGCGGGGGTTGCGGCCGGGGCGGTTGCGGCCAGGCTGGCGCGAGGAGGGGGAGGGGGAGGACCCCTCGTCGACGGGTTCGGAGGCCGGGTCTGGTTCCGTGTAGGGTTCGAGGGCGGCGATGGCTTCGGTGGCGAGGGTCTGGCGCTGGGTGGCGGCCTGGACGGTGTCGAGAGCCTTGGTGAGGGCGGCGAGGGCCTTGGCAACGGCTTGGGCTTGCTCCTCGGGAGTCGGCTCGGTCTCTTCCTTCTCGGCCCGGTAGTCGAGGGGGTGGCCCATGCGGATGTTCTCGATGGCGCCGGGGACCATGCGCCAGCTGAGGTCGCGGATCTCGAGGGGGAGGGTGATGCCCTCTTCGAAGGCGAGCTGGACGGTGCCGGCGACCCGGGAGGTCTCGCGGACCCAGCGGCTGGTGCGCCCGAGGGCTTCGGCGATGCGCTCCTGCTGCTGGGTGATGCGGCCATACTCAGGCTTCATGGCATTGAAGGCCAAGCCGAGCAGCAGGCGGTGCTCGAAGCCCGAGCGTGTAGCGTCGGTGATGACCTGGCTCCAATCCGAGAGGTTGTCGATGGAGGGATCGATCTCGTCGAGTGACCCGCCCACGATCTGCTGCAGGCGCGCGGAGAGGTCCAAGTCCGACGACGGAGCCGGAACCGTGGCCGGCTGCTCCAAGGGCGACTTAGGAACCGTGGTTCCTAAGTTCCGCGATCTGCGGCCGGGGGTTGAGAGGGGCATGGGTCTCTCCCGAGGAGGGTGCGTGAGGGGGGATGGTAGCAGATGAGGATCGCGGCGATGCGGGACGACGAGGTCCGTGGGCGTCTCACGGTTCATACGATCCGGGATGGCGGGGGCGGAGACGAGCAGGCCCTTCTCTGGAGTTGGTCCGCCCTTACGGAGCTCCGCACAGGCGGTTCAGTTCCGCCCGACATACGCCCCAGCGGTTCGTAATGCGAACCGACAGCGCCTCTCTCGCCCGACATCCCCTCCAGCGGTTCGTCTCGCGTGTGGGCAGGCCAACGGCGCGAGCCGTTTGTCGATGGGCGATGGGCGATGGGCGATGGCCGATGGACGTGAGCCGATCTACGTCTACGTCTACGTCTACGTCCTCGTCCAACGGTCCACGGGCCCCGCCATCGGCCACGCCGCACGGATGCACGTCCTCGTTCCTGTCACAACGGACCACGGTCCCCCTGGGAACGAGGGAATAGGGCCCTCGGCCCCTACCGCGTGTACCGCCGCTCCATCCCGAACAGGATGGCCGACTCGCGGCCCGCCAGGTCATGCACAACGCGGGCTTCCTGGACCGGCACAAGCCCCAAGACGGCCAATACCTCGGCAGCCGCCCCGGCCTCGCCGCATTCGCCCCGGGCTTCCCCGAAGCGCTGCCGCTTCTGCGCTGCCGTGCGACGGTTGCAGCCTTCGGCGACCAGCAGGGGAACCCGGCCACCAGAGCGGAGAAGCTGATCGCGGAAGGTGCGGTACCCATAGGGAACCTTGTCGGCCAGCTTGCGACAGGCAGCCGCGAGCTCGAGCGAGACCCGGTAGGCATCCAGCTTCTGGTAGGGAAAGGTGTAGGGATTGGAAGAGAACATGGAACCTCCGAGGTGACGCGGGACCGAACGCCGGCCCCGCACCCGTGCGGGGGGCCGGAGGGCGGACCCGTGTCGCCGAAGGTTCCTGGGGCTCTGGCAAGACCGAGACTTTGTCTGCCGGTGGGGGGCGAGAGCGATGGCGGTCGA
>CAZVHW010000157.1:0-6571 GCA_964626835.1 uncultured Enterobacterales bacterium | reverse complement strand
CGAGGTCCGTGGACGTGGCCGATGGCGCGAGCCGTTTGTCGATGGACGATGGACGGGGTCCATGGATGGAGACAAGGTCCGTGGACGTGGCCGATGGCGCGAGCCGTTTGTCGACGGACGTGGACGGTCACGATGGACGTGAAACGATCTACGTTTACGTCTACGTCCTACGGTCCACGGGCCCCGCCTTCGGCCACGTCCCACGAATGCACGGAAGACGTTCCCAGCCCCCTCTCCCGCCCTTCGGGCACCCTCTCCCCAGGGTGAGGGATTGCGGCGATGCGGGACGACGAGGTCCGTGGACGTGGCCGATGGCGCGAGCCGTTTGTCGATGGACGATGGACGATGGAAGATGGGCGGTCGTCGTCTACGTCTACGTCCTCGTCCTCGTCCTCGTCCAACGGTCCACGGGCCCCGCCATCGGCCACGCCGCACGGATGCACGTCCCACGGTTCACACGATCCAGGATGGCGGAGATGGCCTGGAACCTAGGGGCATGGAACGGGGCCCCGGCTACCTCTCCCACCGAAGACGAGTCAGATCTCCCCCCCGCTCCAGACATAGGCAGCGCCCTGCTGGCCCAATTCACCCTGGAGGCCGAGAGCTCCAACCACCCAGTCTGGGACGCCGTCGCCAGTGATGTCGCCGCCACCGTGCAGGGAGCCGTGCTCGTAGCCGACCCAGTTGTCGGGGTCTTCCCCCAGAAACCGCGCGCTGGTGTAGGCCAGGCTGCTGACGCCTTCGGCGGCATCGCGCACCAGGTAGACTTGGCCCCGCTTCTGGTCGTAGCCAGGGGCGCCGATGACCAGATCCTCTCGGCCATCGCCGTCTCCGTCCCCAGCCGAAGCGAGGGAATAGCCGGCCCAGTCAGGGGACTCGCCCCCGGTGAGGATCCATGTGGCCGCGTCCACCACCGCCTGGCTGCCGAGCGTCGGACCCTGCAGCAGGTAGACGGCCCCCGCGCTGGAGCCGCCGCGGTCGTTCCCCGGCGCGCCGAGGGCAAGATCCGCGTAGCCGTCACCGTCGAAGTCCAGGCTCGCGACCGAGGTACCCAGCAGATCGTCTTCGTCCTCACCCTCGAAGACACCGTCCGCATCCCCGAGGCTCTGGACCCCGTTGGTGGCGTTGAGCACGAGGTATGCAGCGCCCACCTCGAGCCCCCCGACCGTCTTGGCGGGGGCACCCACCAGCAGATCGGCCAGCCCGTCGCCGTCGATGTCCAAGGAGCAGGTCAGGCTGGTTCCCGCATGCTCGCCGACCGAGGGCCCCTGGAGCGTGACGGTGGCATCGCCCATGGTCTCGAGGGCAGAAGGAGGACCGAGGAACAGGAAGGCGGCCCCGACATCGGAGTAGGGTTGGTCGTAGCGGGGGGCGCCGAGGGCGAGGTCGGGTGTGCCATCACCGTCCAGGTCGCCAGCAGCCACGGCCAGGCCTGCCTGGTCTCCCGCGTTCTCGCCTGTCAGGATGGCGTCCGCGTCGGCCAGGGAGAGGTCGCCGGAGACAGGGCCATGCTGGACGTAGACCGCCCCACTGGAGTCGCCGTTGTAGGCGCTGCCCGCGGCACCGACCACGACGTCCGCGTATCCATCGACGTCGACATCGCCAGCGCCGCAGAGCCGGTAGGCGGCCTGACTGTCGCTGACCCCGGCGAGGCTGGCGTGGGCATCGTCGGTGGACAGCTCCCCGGTGACGGGCCCCAGGAGCAGGTAGACCTTCCCGCTGGCCAAGCCCGCACCCGAGTCGGCCGTACCCACGAGCAGGTCGTCGTACCCGTCGTGATCGACGTCACCCGCGATGGCCACGTTCAGGCCGGCGCTGGACGAACCGTCCGCACCCAGCACCTGCGCGTGGGCATAGGCCAGCCCCCACAGGTCCGCCGGATCCGGCGACCCCGTGTCGTCCGGATCCACGCTGTCGCCGCTGTCGGGGACCGGCTGGGAGTCGCCGCTGTCACCGCTGTCACCGCTGTCACCGCTGTGTCGGCTGTCGCCCGGGGAATCGCTCTCGCCAGGGGGTACGCTGTCGTCGAGGCTTTCGTCGCTGTCGGGCGGTGGGATCTCCGCGCACTGGCCAGCGAGCAGCCCCAAGACGGCGAGCAGCGTGACCTTCACGGCGAGCAACCCCTACCAGCTACAGCTCTCGATGACGATGGGCGTGCAGGCCGCCTCGAGCCAGGCCAGCTCTTCTCCGCTCAGAAGGGGGCCAAGCTGCTCGAGGACCTTGGCGTGGTAGGCGTTGATCTGGGACTTTTCGCCGTCGGACAGGAGCGCTTCGTCGATGAGCGCGCGGTCGTAGGGGCACAGCGTGAGGTCTTCGAATCCCAAAAAGACGCCGTGCTCGTTGTTGTGGACCTTCACCACCAGCACCAGGTTTTCGATGCGGATCCCGAACTCGTCGGCCTTGTAATAGCCGGGCTCGTTGCTGAGGATGTTGCCAGGCTGCAGCGCTATCATGTTCTTGCGCAGGCTGACCGAGAACGGGCCTTCGTGCACGCACAGGGCTGCACCCACACCGTGGCCGGTGCCGTGGCCGTAGTCCAGGAAGAAGTCCCACAGGGGGGCGCGGGCCAGGACATCGAGCTGATAGCCGTTGGTGCCCGCCGTGAACCGAGCGCCACGCAGCTGCAGGTGCCCCCGAAGAACAGCCGTGTACGCACGCCGTTGCTCCTGGGTGGGCTCGCCCATGGCGATGGTGCGAGTGATGTCGGTGGTGCCGTCGACGTACTGACCGCCGGAGTCGACCAGGAAGATCCCGCGGGGAAGCACGGCGGAGTTGGACTCGTGGCTGGCGCCGTAGTGGACGATGGCGCCGTGGCCGGCGTAGCCGGCGATGGTCTCGAAGCTGCCGCCGACGAAGCCGTCGCCCATGGCCCTGAAGCGGTCGAGCTGGGCCGCGGTGGACAGCTCGGTGACGCCTCCCGCGGGGACGGCGGTCTCGAGCCAGCGCAGGAAACGCACCATGGCCACGCCGTCGCGCACGTGTGCGGCTCGCATGCCAGCGATCTCGGTGGCGTTCTTGGCGGCTTTCCAGGCAGGCACCGGGCCGGTGGCGAGCTTGATGGACGCCCCGCTGTCCTCGAGCAGCACGGCCAGGCGCTTGCTGGCTACCGCCGCATCGAGCCACACGGTGGCGCCAGCGGCACCGAGAGCTTGGCAGGCTTGGTCGATGTCGCCGTAGGGGCGCAGCTGCACGTTGTCGGGTAGCGCCGCCCGGACGTCGGCGTCGAGACGGTCGAGCCCGGTGAACAAGCTAGCCTTGCCTTGCTCCACCAACGCCCACGCGATGAACACCGGGTTGTAGGCGATGTCGGCGCCGCGCAGGTTGAAGGTCCAGGCGACCTCGTCGAGCGCGCAGAGCAGGATGGCATCGGCGCTTTCCTTCTCGAGGCGCAGGGAGAGCCGGCCGAGCTTTTCGGCCACGGTCTCACCGGCCACGGAGTCGGCGTGGACTCGCACCGGTGCGCTGGGCATCGGGGGCTGGGCTTCACCCCAGACGTGGTCCACCAGGTCTTCGGCCAGGGGCACGAGCTCCACACCCTTTTCGCCCAGAGCCTTCTCGAGATCGGCGTAGCCCTTGACCGAAAAAACCGCGGCGTTGACGCCCACCCGCTGGCCGCTGGACAGCTCGCTGCCGAGCCAGGCCTCGAAGGTGGGCACACCGGGCAGGCCGATCTTGTACAGGTCGATTCCCGAGCCTTCGAGCTGCTGGGCCGCCTGGATGAAGTAGCGAGAGTCGGCCCACAGGCCGGCCTTCTCGGCGAGGATGGCCGCGGTGCCCGCCGAACCACCGAAGCCGGTGATAAAGCTCCGTCGCTGCCAGTTTTCGGACACGTACTCGCTCTGGTGGGCGTCGGCGCTGGGTACGATCCAGGCGTCGAGTCTACGAGCGTTCATCAGGGCTCGGAGCGTCGCGAGGTTGGCGGCTACGGACATGGGGGCCTCCGGTATTCGGCTGAACCAGCCCCTATCCTGGTATCGATCCCAACGGGGGCGCACGCCAGGTCGATTGCATGCCCATCGCGGGTTAACTCCGCGTCGTCTCTGCCCACAGGATGTGCGAGGCAGACGCCCCAGATCGACGCCCCTTACAGGAGACCGCCCATGACCATCGCCAAGCTCTCCGGAGCCGTGCTCGTCCTCTCCCTCGCCGGCCACACCGCCGAAGCCTGGGCAGAGTGCACCTTCGAACCCGACCCAAACGGCCCCCGCGCCGACGTTCCGGACAACTGCAAGTGGGACCTCTCCCACCTCTACGCCACTCCGGACGACTGGGAGACTGAATTCGCAGCGGTCGAAGCCGAGATCCCCAAGATCAAGCCCATGTGCGAAGGCAAGCTCTCCTCGTCGGCCGAGACGATGCAGATGTGCCTCGACGGCACCTACACCATCCTCAAGTCGCTCTACCAGCTCTATGTCTACGCCGGTCGCGACTTCGACCAGGACCAAAGCCTCGACGAGACCAAGGTGCGCAGCGGCCGCATCCAGATGTTGATGCCCAGATTCTCCGATCAGGTCAGCTTCATGGACCCGGAGATCCTGGCCATGGACAAGGACACCATCGAAGGCTGGATGGCAGAAAACGAAGGCCTCGCGGTCTACGGCTACTACCTCGAGGACATCTTCCGCATGAAGCCGTACACGCTCTCCCCAGGCGAGGAGCGGCTCATGGCCCTGTCGGGCAACGTGGCGGACGCGCCCTACTACGCCCACGAAGCCATGATCAACGTGGACATGACCTTCCCGGAGATCACCAACCTCGAGGGCGAGCAGGAGCCTCTGACCGTCACGGGCTTCACCAAGTACCGCGGCGGCTCGAGCCCCGCGCTACGCCGCGTGGTCAAGGACACCTTCTTCGGAGGTCTCGCCGGCTACGAAAACACCTTCGCCTCCATGCTCGACGGCATCGTCAAGGCCCACATCTTCAAGAAGGAAGCCCGCGGCTACGAGACCTGCCTCGACGCAGCCCTGACCCCGGACGACATCGACTCCGCGGTCTATCGCAACCTCATCGAGACCATCAACGGCAACCTCGACCGGACGATGCACAAGTACGTGGCGCTTCGCCGCAAGGTGCTCGGCATCGAGGGCAAGCTCACCTTCAACAACCTCTACAACCCCATGCTGGCCGACGTCGAAGAGCAGACCTACACCTACGACGAAGGCGTGGACCTGATCCTGGCCTCCCTGCAGCCCATGGGGCCAGACTACGTCTCCTTCGCCGAGGATGGAATGGACCCGGCCAACGGCTGGGTCGATGTCTACCCCAACGCCAAGAAGGACAGCGGGGCCTACATGTCCGGCAGCGCCTACGACGTGCACCCCTACGTGCTGCTCAACCACAACAACGACCTCGAGAGCGTGTTCACCATCGCGCACGAATACGGCCACGCCATGCACAGCTTCTACAGCAACCAAGCGCAGCCCTTCATGTACGCCGATTACGCCACCTTCAACGCGGAGATCGCCAGCACCACCAACGAAGAGCTGCTGCTGTCCCACCTGCTGGCCAACACCAAGAAGCGCGACGTCGACACCAGGCTCATGCTGCTCAACCAGCGGCTCGAGAACATCCGGCTCACCATCTTCCGCCAGACCCTGTTCGCGGAGTTCGAGCTGAGGATCCACGAGCACGCCGAGGGCGGCAACCCGCTCACCGCCGACTTCCTCAACACCACCTACACCGAGCTGGTCCAGAAGTACTACGGCCCCGAATACGAGCTGGGCGAGCACGACGCATCCGAGTGGGCCTACATCCCCCACTTCTTCTACGACTTCTACGTCTTCACCTACGCCACCGGGCTCACCGCGGGCATCTCGTTGGGTACGCAGATCCTGGACAAGAAGTCCGGGCGCAAGGCGGCCGAGCGCTACAAGAACAACCTGCTCAAGGCAGGCGGCTCCGCACCCCCGCTGGAGATCCTGGCCAGCGCTGGCGTTGACCTCACCAACCCGCAGCCCATCCTCGACATGCTCGACCTGTTCGAGCAGACGGTCGACGAGTTCGAGGCCACCTACGACAAGAAGATGAAGTAACGTAGAGGCTCCTCGGGGCCTCGGAATCGTGAGATCGTGAAGACCAGGGCGGCCTCCGGGCCGCGCCCGTTTTTCTTCATCTCCTCCTGGACCTCCCCCGGCTCCTCGCGTCACAATGGAGGGGGCGGCTGCGGAACCGCCCCGAAGGATATCGGAAGAGAGCCGGGCACCCACCAGCGCCCGCTCACGGAGCCCCCATGGACGGCGACACCATCCGGATCCGAGGCGCACGGGAGCACAACCTCCAAGCCGTCGACGTCGACATCCCCAAGAACGCGCTCGTGGTCTTCACGGGCGTGTCGGGCTCGGGCAAGTCGTCCCTGGCCTTCGACACCCTCTTTGCCGAGGGGCAGCGGCGCTACGTCGAGTCGTTGTCGTCCTACGCGCGGCAGTTCCTCGGCCAGATGGACAAACCCCGGTACGACACCATCCGCGGGCTCACGCCGACCATCGCCGTCTCCCAAAAGGCCGCGGGGCGCAACCCGCGCTCCACCGTGGCCACCCTGACCGAGATCCACGACTACCTCCGCGTGCTCTTC
>CAZVHW010000156.1:5628-13436 GCA_964626835.1 uncultured Enterobacterales bacterium | reverse complement strand
CGGCCCCTCGTCCCCGCCTCCTGCAGCCTGACCAGGCTCTACCGCCCTCTCGCTAGTCCGCCGACGCTGGAGACCGGGACCACCGTCGCGTAGTCAACGGCGCCGCCCACAGGGAGCGCAGCGACCGAGGACGGCGCCCCGCCGGGGCTGGAACCTGCCAGCACCCTGCTGGTGGTATGGGTGTCTGGCCCGCCGGAGAGGCCGATGTTCTTGGCCGGAACAGCACTCTCCAGCGGGTCAGCCCAGACCCACGCTCACTATCCCCGCCACGACAGTTGACAACTACGCCCAGGCGACGGCTGGGCGTCTCGAGCTGGCGTGCCCCACTCCAGGGTGTGGGCGGTGGCTGAAGAAGCACGCCAGCTCCTCTCGGGGTCTCAGCCGGCTCAGATAGGGAGCCATGTAGTCGAGAAAGGCCTGGTCCAGAAGCACGCCGCGCGCTTGGCGCTCGTGGAACCGCCCCTCGAGGGCATGCCGCACCTCGAGCAGCTCCTTCTCGATGGTGCTCAGGCGCTCGTAGACCTTCGCCGCCAAGCTGTCGTGGCGCAGCTCGTAGACGCCGGGTTCGTCCTTCTCGCGGAGCAACCGCACGGCCACCAGGCGGTACAGGATGGCCAGGATCGCCTGCTTGGTGGCGGCGACACCCAAGGAGCCAAGCTTCGCCAGCACTTCATCGGCCGAGGCGGCCAGCTTGGTGCCGTCGGCGGAGACCAGCGCCTTCAACACTTCTTGACCCAAGGCAGGATCGGGCAGCGCCTCGATCTGCTCGTCCAGCAGGTCGCCCAGGACGTCGCCGAGGGACCCCAGAGCCTCCACGTCTTCCAGAGCGATGACGGGCTCGAGGGCGCTGCGCTCCACAGCCCGCCGGTAGAGCTTGTCCAGCACCACCTGGAGCCAGGTCAGCTCCACGGCGGCCGCACTGGAACCGGACAGCTGCTCGAGCACCCGCTCCACGACGCCACGCTGCAGCCCGACACCGCACACCTCGCACGGGCCACGGATGGCACGCGACGCCGCTCGTGTCGTCATCCGCTCGATGCGCTGGCGGTTGGCGAACAGTCCGGGAAGTGACCGCTCCATGCGGGTCATCTCGGCCAGGTACTCTTCGCGGACCACCAGGATGACCTTGGCCCCCGGCTCGGCTGCGACGACCTTGGCCAGCTCCCGCCCGACCGCGTCCACCTCCTCCTCGGTTCCGAAGACCAGGAGCTCCTCGAACTGGTCCAGGATGAGGTGCGCGGGCTGGAAACGATCGAGGTAAAGCGCCTCGACCTTGGCCGCGAGGTCTGTGTCGTCCGGGAGGCTGCCCCGCACGAGTCGCTCCACGGCTCGGTGCATCGAGGCTACGAAGTCTCCATCCCATCGAACCAGCACGGGTAGCCAGTCGGTTTCTCCGAAGCGACTGGCCAGGCCACACTGGACCAGGCTGGTCTTGCCGGTTCCCGACGAGCCGTAGACCATCACCACGTCCCTGGTGAAGGTCCGCGCGTACAGCTGCTCGGCGTCGGCTTCGCGCCCGAAGAAGATGTCCGCGTCCTGCCCCTCGTAGGCGTCGAGGAACTTGAAGGGCTCGCGCCTCACGCGTTCACTCGCTCGGCTGGTGGTGAACCCGCCGAGAAGGCCTCGAAGAACTCCTCGAGCTCTCTCTCCAACGCACCGTAGCTCGACAGGCTGCGCAGGTCGCAGCGATCACGGACCTCGGTGCCCACGTAGCGGATTCGGCCCGGATCGCGACGCGAATAGAGGAAGATGTCCTTCTTGACGTTGCGGACCTTGTCGGCTGAGTCCAACACCTCGCAGTGCGTGTCGATGACCAGAGGCGACAGGTTGAGGAACTCCTCCGGCGCCCGGGCCAGACTGCGCACCAGCAGCACGGCGTGGCTGTCGCAGTAGGCGTCGAAGGTGTGCTCCCTTCCGGCAAAGTTCGACGTGATGTTGTTGAGGATCTTGACGTCGTGGCGGTAGCGCGCAGGGCTGCGCTTGCGCTTGTCGAGGTGGATGTCGCGGATGGTGACCAAGGGGTACCGCACCAGGAAAGCGATGGCAGCGAGCAGGTCGGCCAGGGTTCGCTGGTAGTCGAAGCACCGAATCTGGACCTCTTGGTCGTCCAGGTTCACCGTGTGATGGCTGATCTCGTTGCGGATGGCCGTCCACGCATCCAGCCGCACCAGGAAGCCCGGCTCGAGCACCGAGACCATCTCGGGCACGAAGGGCTCGATGTCGTTGTCCCGGTAGACCCTCGCGACCGCCTGCATGAGCCACACGTAGGTGCCCATGCTCAGGTGGCCAAAGCGCCTGGGGAAGTCCCTGGTGAAGTGGTCCGGAAGCCGCAGAGGGGTTCGCAGCTGCTCCTCGAGCATCTGAGCGAGCAGGACGAAGGAGAGGAGCTACATGGCGCGCTCGACCACCTTGAGGATCTGGTCCAGCCGGGCGCGGTTGGGCTGCTCGAGGCCGGCGGAGAACAGCCGGCGCAGCTCGACGCCGATGGGCCAGGGATAGCTGGCCACGATCTCGGCAGCACAGCGCCGGGCATCCAGCTCTTCATGCTCTTCGGGCAGCAGCCATGCCAGCTTGGGCTTGTGCTCGACCAGTGCCGCGAACACGGGAACGATGAGCTGATCGTTGAGGGTCACTGGCTGGTTCCCCGCTCGAGAATGCTGCCCGCAGGGCTCACGGTGCGCGATACTACCACGACTTCCACCGGCATAGGTTCCTCCGTGGCGTCCTCGACCGCCCCCACACCCCCCCGCCCCCCCCCCGGCGCCCCCTTGGCCGTCGGTGCCACCCTCGCCTCCCTGCTTCTCCTGCTGTGGCCCGTGCTCGGTTCGCCTGGGAGGCGACTGCTGGGCAGCATGGACAGTGAGGCCCCGGCCCACCTGCACTGGCTGGCGGCCTGCCTCGCGGGCCTGCCGGAGCACGGCCCCTTCGTGTTGGTGGCTCACCCCCTGGGCCTGGAGCCCAGTGACGCCCTGATGGACCCCGTCTCGGTGTTGCTGGTGGCACCCGTCTCCGCGCTGGCTGGTGGAGGGACTCACGGCTTCTCACTCGGCTGGAACCTGCTGCCGGCCTTGGGGCTGCTCCTCTCGGCCCTCGGCGCCTGGACATGGGCCCGGGCGTGGTTGAAGGAGGATGATCCCGGAGCCTGGGGCGCGGGGTTGGCCGCGAGTCTCGCGGCGTGTTCGGTCTGGACCCTCTGCCAGGTGGAGATCGGGCGCAGCGAGTGTTTCCTGTACCCGGCGTACGTCCTGCACGGGGGCCTGCTCTTCGCGGCTGTCCGGGATGGCGGTCGACAGCGCTGGGTGTTGGCTTGCCTGGCCCTGCTCCCATTGATCGGGTGTGGCGTGTCGAGCCTGCCGCTGTTCCTGACCGTCCAGCTGGCTGCCCTGCTCTGGGCTCTCGCGGGGACCGGCCGCGAGCGCTGGCGCCCGACCATCCTCGGCCTGTCCATCGTGACCGTCACGGCAGCGGTCGCTACCGTTCCCCTGCTGACGGCCCTGCGTGCCAACCCCCCACCCAACCTGGTGGATCTCGGCGGGCGGGTCCCGGGCCCCTCGCCCGACCTGCTGGACATGGCGGGCCTGACCACCGACCTGACCCACGGACTGCCAGGCTACGAGCTCGTGCCCTGGGTCGGACTGGCCGTCGTCGGCGGCGCGGTCCTGGCGGCCTGGCGCTGGAAACCCGCGCGCCTCCCCCTGCTGCTACTCGTCGGACTCTGGGTCCTCACGGCGGGTCCACAGCCCAATCTGCGCGGTCATCTACTCTGGGGCCCCACCGCCCTGCTCGAGGCCCTACCCGGCAAGCTGGGCCTGGTGCGCGGATGGGGACGCATGGTGGGGATCCTGATCCCCGTTCTGGCCGTGATCGCCGCCGCAGGTGTCCGGCGCAGGCCCGCTTGGGCCGCGGTGCTCGTGCTCCTCGGGATGGGCGAGGCCGCCGCCCGCCGCGGGCTCCCAGGCAGCTTCATGAGCCTCGAGCCGCCGCCAGAGGTCGCCCTGCTGGAGGAGCAGGGGGCTCGCTTCCTGGAGATCCCCACCGATCGCCTGGCCCTCACCCGTCGGCTTGTCGAGGGCCCCCCAGCCATCGATCCCTGGGGAAGCGAACTCGACCCCGGCCTGTTCATCTACCTCGATCAGCACGTGGGCAACCTGCCACACCTGTTCGACCGCCAGTCCCTCCCCCCCGTCTCCGAGAGAGAGCGCGGCGATCTGAGAAGGCGCGCCTCCAAGCTTCGGAAACACGGCGTTCACGGCGTGCTGCTGCGCTCTACCGACCTGGTCCCCGGCACCATCGATCGCGCGCACCAGGCCCTGGATCCCGTGCTCTGCCAGCCATCTCCCAAGAACCCCTGGTACTGGAGCGTGCCCGAGGACCCCGAGGCACCCTGCGCCAGGGATGGGGGTCTGTCCACAACCGCGCACAGGCCGTTGGGCGAATCCGCGACGGGAGAATCCCGCTGAAAGAAAGGAGCGCATCCCACAACGGAGGTTCCGATGCGCTCCCTGCTTCTCACTTTCACACTCGCCATCCCCATCCTCCTCGTTCCCGCCGGTTGCGAGGAGGCCGACCTTCGCACGGACAGCGCCGAAGAGTCGGACACCGACGTAGACGCCGACAGCGATGCAGACGCAGACTACGACGCCGATCCCGACTGCTGCCGCTGCACCTGCTCGGGCTGCACCATCGACATGAGCTGCACCCCAGACTGCGGCAGCAGCTGCTACTCGGCCTGCTACGACGCCTGCAACGAGGACCCCTACTGCGGCAGCTACGTCTCGTCCTACGAGTGCTGACGCGGCACCGCTTCGGCTCGCCGCCTGGGCGACCGAAGCCGCAGGACGCGAACGGTGTTGCGTGTAGGAGTCCGAGGGCGCGCGTGAGCCCCGGACGCGGGCCGCAGGACTTCGACGCGCAATGCGTGTAGGACTCCGAGGGCTCGCGTGAGCCCCGGACGCGGGCCGCAGGGCTTCGACGCGCAATGCGTACAGGGCCGCACACCACCGCGTCGGCAACACGCACGCGTCCGGGGGGGCACGCCGTGCGCCCTCTCGAAGCTGTCGATCCGAAAAAATGCACTCCACCCATGAACGGGCCCGGGGCTCTCCCGTTGTTAGGTCGAAGGTGGCCTTCCGCCGCCTTGCCGGAGAGCCCCGAGGTCACGTTCATGGACGAGCCCCAGACCCACGCCGCCTGGATCCGAGCAGCGCTCGACGCCTACGAAGGGCCGCTGATCCGCCAGGCCGCGCGCTACCTTGGGGGAGACCTGGACCGCGCCCGCGACGTGGTGCAGGACACCTTCCTGCGCCTCTGCCAGGCACGGCGTGACAAGGTCGAAGGACACCTCGAGGCTTGGCTGTTCACCGTCTGTCGCAACCGCGCGATCGACGTCTGCCGCAAGGAGGGCCGCATGGGAGCCCTGGACAACGCCAAGAGCCGCGTGCTGGCGAGCCGAGACGCCAGCCCCGGAGACATCGCCACCCGCCGTCAGGCCCACCGCCAGGTCCTGAAGTTGGTGGAGACCCTACCCGCCGACCAGCAGCGGGCCTTTCGCCTGAAGTTCCGGGAACACAAGACCTACCGGGAGATCAGCAAGGAGATGGACACCTCGCTCGGCCGGGTCAGCAAGCTGATCACGACGGCCATGGCCACCCTTCGGCAGCAGATGCTCGCGGGCACCGCGGCAACCCAGGAGGTGACGTCATGACGCGCCCCATCGACGAGACCGTTCTGACCGCCTACGCCCTGGGCGAGCTCGATCCCACCGAAGCCGCGGGGGTCCAAGCCCTGCTGGAGCACGACGCCGAAGCCCGCCAGCTGGTGGAAGACCTGCGCGACCTGGCCGCCCTGGCCCACGAAGCCCTGATGGACGAGCCCGCGCTCACAGGCGAGCAGCGCCAGGCCATCATGGAGCAGGCCGAGGCCCGCGACCGCCTGGACGTCCCCGCATACACGCCGGTGGCCAAGCCGCTGCTGGCGCCACCGCCGACCACCCCTGACGAGGACGAGAAGGTCGTACCCTTGCGACCCAAGCGCCGGCGGATGCTGTGGACCCTCCGCATCACCGCGGCCGCCGCCACCGTGCTGGTGAGCGCGGGGATCGCCACGAGCATGTTCGTGATGCACAGCCCGGGATCGAACATCATGATGAGAACCATCGCCCAAGGCGATCGCGCCGCCTCCTCCGGAGACGCCATCGCGCCGAGCGGCGGCGAGCCGGAGCGCCACCAACGACAGCAGCTCCTGCAAAAGCTCGAGAGTCAGCTGCAACCGAGCGCCGGGGAAGTCCCCATGGGCGCTAGCAACGGGGTGGAGTACCACAGCCTCGTCGTCCCCGATCCAAGCGCGACGCAGCTGCGTTCCCTCGGCTACGACGAGAAAGGGCTGGACGGTCACGCCGCCCATCGTCGGCGCGAAGAGGACGGCGAGCGCGGCGAACGCTTCGGCTGGATCGGCGCACCGAGGGACTTCGAGTCCGACGCCGAGGAGAGCCGCGAGGGCACCGTCGCCAACCCGGTGGGCGAGGAGTACAACCCCATCTCCCACAACCCATACCTGCTGGTCAACGACGCGCCCCTGTCCACCTTCTCCATCGACGTGGACACCGCCAGCTACGCCAACGTGCGCCGCTTCCTCGAGCACCACACCCTGCCTCCCAAAAGCGCGGTGCGCATCGAGGAGCTGATCAACTACTTCGACTACGGCTACGCGCCTCCCACGGGAGACCAGCCATTCGCTACCCACGTCGAGGTGGCCGGCTGCCCCTGGAATCCCCAAAACCGGCTGGCCCGCATCGGCATCAAGGGCAAGGTCATCGACGAGGGCGAGCTGCCCCCCAGCAACATCGTCTTCCTGCTGGACGTCAGCGGCTCCATGTCGGCCCAGAACAAGCTGCCCCTGCTGCAGAAGGCCATCCGTCTGCTGGTGCACGAGCTCGATGAACGCGACCGCGTGGCCATCGTGGTCTACGCCGGCGCGTCGGGCCTGGTGCTGCCCAGCACCTCGGGCGAGGATCCCAGGACCATCCTGAAGGCCCTGGACCGCCTGCAGGCCGGTGGCTCCACCAACGGCGGCGCAGGCATCGAGCTCGCCTACCAGGTGGCCGTGGACAACTTCGTCGAGGGCGGTTCGAACCGCGTGGTCCTGGCCACCGACGGCGACTTCAACGTGGGCACCACCGGACAAGGCGCGCTCACCGACCTCATCGAGCGCAAGGCCAAGAGCGGCGTGTTCCTGAGCGTGCTGGGCTTCGGCATGGGCAACATCCACGACGGCACGCTGGAGCAGATCGCCGACAAGGGCAACGGCAACTACGCCTACATCGACGACCTGGACGAGGCCCGCAAGGTGCTGGTCACCGAGCGCGGCGGCACCCTGGTGACCATCGCGAAGGACGTGAAGATCCAGGTGGAGTTCAACCCCACCCAGGTCCACGCGTATCGGCTCATCGGCTACGAGAACCGCACCCTGGCCGCCCAGGACTTCGACGACGACAGCAAGGACGCCGGCGAGATCGGCGCGGGCCACACCGTCACCGCCCTGTACGAGGTGGTCCCGGCCGGCACCGACCTGGCCGTCCCCTCGGCGCCACTACTCAAGTACCAGAAGTCCAACGGCACCACGCAAGCCGCCTCCAGCGGCGAGCTGCTCACGGTCAAGCTGCGCTACAAGCTGCCCGACGAGGACCGCAGCAGCCTGCTGAGCTTCGCCGTCACCGACGGGGGCACGGACTGGGCGTATGCAAGCGACGACTTCCAGCACGCCGCGGCCGTAGCCGCCTTCGGCATGATGCTGCGGGGCTCTCCCCACAA
>CAZVHW010000156.1:2826-5618 GCA_964626835.1 uncultured Enterobacterales bacterium | reverse complement strand
CAGCTGGAACATGGTGTACGAGCTGGCGGCCGAGGGCATGGCCAGAGACGTCCACGGATACCGCGCGGAGTTCGCGACGCTGGTGCGAAGGGCGAAGGAGCTGACGGGGCAGTAGTCCCTCGGCGCGAGGATCGGTCTGCGAAGAACTTCACCGCCCTGATGGCCGTCGACAGCGAACCGGCGATTCCATTAGATCCGCTACCTTCCATCCCTTGCCGTTGCGGGAAGGCACCACTACGACCCGCCTCCGAACCGTATCTTCCGATCGGAGCCCATCCCCAACCGGCGAGAGAGCATCATGGCCATCTACAACGCATCGAACACGGAACTCAATGTCTATGCTTTCAAGGCAGGCCTCCTCTCCAAGATCGCCCACGACCTCAAGCTGAAGTTCGAGCACTTCCAGATCGACTTCGACCAGGACAACTTCTCCATCGAGGCGTCGGTGGACCCCGCTTCGATCGCGGTGGTCTGCTGCATGAAGAAGGGAGTCGAGGCACGCGGCGCCCTCAGCGCAGCCGACAAGAAGAAGATCCTCGAGTACACCTACAAGGACGTGCTGCACAGCAAGAGGCACACCTCCATCAGCTTCCGTTCCAGCTCCGTGGACAAGGCCGGCAAAGGCTACACGGTCCAAGGCACGCTCTCGCTCCACGGCGTCGGACGGCACATCGCAGCCCGGGTGACCCGCGCAGGTGACAAGCTCACCACCCGGTTCGACATCAACCAGCCCGACTACGGCATCAAGCCCTTCTCCGCCATGCTCGGAGCCCTCAAGATCAAGCCCGTGGTAACGGTGGAGATCACGGTCCCGGTCTCTTCTCCGGCCTAACGAGCCGCCCCCGACTGGTACAGCCGCCGCGCGGTAGGGTCGCCCCGCTGCATGAACTCGGCGAATCCGGTCCCGGTCACCCGGCGATCCCCCCACCGACCGCTCAGCTGCACCGGTGCCTCCCAGATGGGCACGGGCACCATGGGTACCACCACTCGGTCTGGGCCTCGGAGTGGAACCCGTGATCCCTGGGGAGATCCAGGGGACCGTTCGGGGCCCCTTGCAGCGCCGAGGAGACGCAGCCGGGCAACAGGAAGACGAGCGCGAGGACCAGCAAGCGGAACACTTCGACCACCTCGGGGGCATGGCGTGAAGAGTTCAGGAGCAGGACGCGGTGCGAATGTCACGGCACCTGCACACCGACGACGATGACCCGCCGCGACGCAGCCCCAGACCGGCCGAGACAAACATCCCCCCTCGCCATGAAATTTCCATGAAGGATGGCGTCTAGGTTGACTCCCATACCCGGAGTGAACCATGTCCAGTCCTTCCAACAAGCGCATCCTGCTGAGCGGCGTGTTCGGCCCCTTCGGCGTCGACGACGACTACGGCCGCCGCGAGAACGTCATGGAGCTGTTCCACAACCAGGTCACCAAGGCCCAGGGGATCGCCAGCTTCCGCCACCACCATCGCAGCTTCGGGCTGTACTTCCTGGCCGAGAACATCGACGCCGACGTCACGGTGCTCGACTTCCCCAGCAAGCACCGCTTCGAGCGCGAGCTGAAGAGCGGGAGCTGGGACCTGGTGGGCATCAGCTTCATCGCTCCCAACTTCGTCAAGGCCCGCGAGATGGCCCAAATGGTGCGCGAGCACGCTCCCGACGCGGAGATCGTGCTGGGTGGCCACGGCGCGGCCATCGAGGAGGTCGATCGGCTGATCGACTGCGACCACGTGGTGAAAGGCGAAGGCATCCGCTGGCTCCGTCGCCACCTTGGTCAGGACCCCTGCGCCCCCATCGTACACCCCGCCCTACCCAGCACGGAGCGCGCGAGCATCATGGGCGTGCCACTCCCCAACACCGCCGCGAGCCTCCTGGTCCCCGGCGTGGGTTGCGTGAACGGCTGCAGCTTCTGTTCGACCTCGCACTTCTTCGGCAAGCGCTACACATCCTACCTCTCGTCGGGCCAACAGCTCTACGACACGGCCTGTCGCATCGCCGACGAGCGCGGCACGGACGACTTCTTCGTCATGGACGAGAACTTCCTCAAGGACCGACAGCGGGCCGTCGATCTGCTGGGGCTGATGGAACGGGACCAGCGCTTCTTCCACTTCTCCATCTTCTCCTCGGCCGAGGCCGTCACGGCCTTCGGCGTGGACAACATGGTCCGACTAGGCGTGGAGTTCGTGTGGATCGGGGTGGAGTCCTCGAGCGCCCAGGGCAACTTCGAGAAGAACGTAGGCATCGACCCCAGGGTTCTGGTCCGGCAACTGCGGGACCGGGGGATCATCGTGCTGGCTTCCGGCATCCTCTGCCAGGAACACCACACTCGGGAAAACATGCAGGCCGACATCGACTTCATGACCGACCTGCAGAGCGACTTCGTGCAGTTCATGCTGCTGACCCCGCTGCCCACCACGGGCCTGTACGAATCCCAGAAAGCTCGTGGCCTCCTCAGGGATGACCTGTGCTGGGAGGAGTGGCACGGCCAGACAGAGCTGTCCTACAAGCACCCCCACTTCCCGGGCAAGGCGGCAGAGCGCTGGATCAACGAGGCCTTCCGCCAAGACTACGAGCGCAACGGCAGCTCCATGCTGCGGGTCGTGGAGACCAGCTTCCGCGGCTACGAGCGTCTGGCAGCCCGGACGGACCGCGACGCCTGCCTGGACGAACGCATGCGCGCACTCGCCGACCGGGTGCGCGTGTGGGCGTGCATGCTCCCGGCCGTCGCCCGCCACGCCGTGAACGAGGGCGAGCGCCGCCGCGCCGTCGACCTGGACCGCTGCATCCACGCCGCCATGG
>CAZVHW010000156.1:0-2816 GCA_964626835.1 uncultured Enterobacterales bacterium | reverse complement strand
GCGCCAGCGTGCTGGCCCTGGCCGCCCGCTGGAAGCTACGCACCTCCATCATGGGCGACATGATCCAACCCAAGACCATCGTGACCCACTACCCGGCGAACGCGCAGGTGGCCGGGCGGCGCGCCGGACGGCGCGGTGACGGCCGCACCGACCAGGAGCTGGGCATCGGCGACATCGCGGCCGCCGCGAGGGTGGCTGGCTAAGCGCAAGCTCGTCCAGAAGGGGGTGATTCGGAGCGACGGAGTAGCCTCCAATCGACCACTTCAGCGACAGAGTGCCCATAAGTCGACCACCTGGCCAAAAAGCGCAGCGCGTTCCACCATACGAAGGTGATTTTCGCTGGACCGATCCCCGCAGCAGCCGAGTTTCCACGCGAAGTGGTCGAAAGGAGAGGGCTCCGTCGCCCATTCGGTCGATTCAGGGGGACTCCGTCGCTCGTACGGGGCTCGTCAACTGCGCAAGGCACGGCACTTCGGGGTGGCCGGCATTGACCTCTTCCACGCGATATACTTCGATCACGAACGAGCGCCATGCGATCCACGCCGCCTGGGACTGGAAGCTGGATTCGCTCGAGGAGCTTGACCAGGGAGCCACTCGTTATCACAACGCGCCTCGTCCTCACCACCCTCCCCCTGCTGCTACTGGGCTGCCCCGCCGACGACACGGCGGAGGAAACCGGCCTGGAGACCACCCCGCTCGAGCCCTTCGACGCAGACCTCGCGGAGCAGCTGCAGCAGGCCCTGGACCAAGCCCGGGAAGACTTTGACGCACCGGGGCTCGCCGCTGCCGTGCAGATGCCCGACACCGAGCTCTGGGTGGGGGTCACCGGGGTGGCGAACCAGGAGACCCAGGAGACAGTGGAACCCGAGCACCGCTTCAAGCTCGGCAGCATCACCAAGACCTTCGTCGCGGCCGTGGTACTGCAGCTGGTCGAGGAGGGAGCCCTTGGCCTCGACGATCCGCTTGGCGACCACTACGGCGGCCTGCCCTGGGCCTCGGAGGTGACCCTGCGGCAGATGCTGCAGCACAGCTCCGGCGTCCCGGAGTACGGCTACGCCACACTCTTCCAGCTCTCCGCCAGCAGCCCCTGGACCGACGAGGAGCTCATGGCGCTGATGGAGGACTGGGAGCTGGCCTTCGAGCCGGGCACCGACTGGCTGTACTCGAACGGCAACTACGTGCTGCTGGGCTTGGTCATCCAGGCGGTCACGGGTGAGACCTGGGATCGGCAGGTGAACGACCGCCTGCTCGAGCCCTACAGCCTGGGCAGCCTCGAGGCCCCCCTGGACGATGACAGCTGGGGCGGCGTCGTGCCCGGCTACTGGAACGGTTCGGACACCACCTACGACGTGCACCCCTCGGCCGTGAGCGCCGCGGGCGCCATGGTGGGAAACGCCGAGGACGTGGCGCGCTGGGGCACGGCTTGGCTGGGAGGGAGCGTGGTGGGTGACGACATGGCCGCCGAGCGCTGGGTGGACGCCGTGGAGCTGTACGACGGCGTGCTCTACTGCGGCACGGGCCTGTACTCCATCGGCGGAGGGCCGGACGATCCGGACGTCGAGCTGATGCACAACGGCGTTCTGAACGGCTACAGCTCCTGGATGGGCTACCGAGCAGACGGTGAGGTCAGCCTGACCGTGCTCACCAACTCCTGGCCCGGCAGCGGCATGGACACCGGCCAGGCACAGAACGTGGCCGAAGCGCTCTGGGCGACGCTGGGGTGGGAGGAGTAGGTGATCGCCGACGCCCGGCTCACTGTTCCGCGGCGGTGGTGAACACGGTGGTGGCCGTCTCCTCGTTGTCGCCGGCCCAGGCGACGCGGACCTCGACCTCGTAGGTCTCACCGGCCTCCAGGGCCGAGGTGGGGAGGAGGCAGACGGTGTAGTACAGGCTGTCGTCGCTTGCAGGCTCGAGCTGCAGGTGGTCCACGTCGCCATCAGGCCCGGAGAAGGTGGCCTCGAGCAGCTCGATGTCGTAGGGATTCACGCCCGAGGCAGCGGCGTAGGTGGTGGAGACCACCGTGACCGTCACCGGGTAGCCCACGAGGCTCAACCCAGGCGCCGGGTCGGGCCACTCGCTGTCGGACTGGAACGAAGTGGGGACCTCCACCTGCCCGTGGACGGGGTAGGCCACCAGGCGATCCTCGGACTCGGGGAAGGGGCTCACGATGGTCATGGCGGAGAAGGCCCCCGCACTCCCGAAGCCCGCATCGGTCCAACCGTGCTGGGTAAAGGGGACGCGATGGTAGACGGAGTTCATCCAGAGGTCGACCGCGCCATCCGGGCTGACTCCCTGGGCCAAGACCTCGCCGATGGAGCAGTTCATGCAGCCATATCCGGCAGCCTCGGCGCGATCCCAGGCCCACTCGCCGGTGTAGTCCTGGTGGGAGGGATCCTGCCAGTGGTTCAGACCATGGTTGACCATGTACTCTGCGTGGGCCTGGGCTGCTTGATCGAGCCGCTGCTCGAGGCTCGCTGGCTCGAGGCCCATCAGGTTTCGGTAGCAGTTGGTGCGCTCGAGGGCGGCTATCGCGTCGTCGGAGGGTGTGTCGTAGCCGTAGGTGTCGGTGGCGCAGGCTTCATCGAGCACGACGGTATCGATGACATCCGCGTCCCCCCCGCAGCCCGTCAGGACCAGCAGCATGTAGACGGTGGACCGCAGCATGGGGCTCCTAGGGATTGGTGACCTCGAAGTTGTCGTAGTACACGCCGCTGTCACAGTCGTGGCTGTAGACGCCCACGATGTCGGCGCCCAGCGGAGCCAGGCCGCTGCCGTTGTAGGTCACGTACAGCACACCGTCGAGGTAGACGTAGACG
>CAZVHW010000155.1:0-13449 GCA_964626835.1 uncultured Enterobacterales bacterium | reverse complement strand
ACGTGCTTGAACACCACCGCGCCGAAGGCGTCCTCGGCCCGTCCGACGTGCTCGAGCACCCAGCGCAGGTAGGTGAAGTCGTCACCGAAGAACCAGGGATCGCCGACCGGCCGGACCAGGCACCCCAGTGCCACCGCCAGCACCGTCCCAGCCACCGCCAGGAGAACCCAACCCGGGCGGCGGCCGGCCTCGCCCTCGCTCGCCAAGGCGCCTACTCGGGCTTCCGGAAGCGCAGGTAGACGTTCAGCTCGTCTTCGACCCTCACTTGCCGATCCTCGACGAAGCCCCGAGCCTCGAGGTTGCGAGCGATCACGTCCGCCCCGTCGGTGTGGGTGATGACGCTGATGTCCTGGACGATGACCAGCGTTCCACCCGGCTTGGTGGCACCAAACACGCTGGCGAGCATGGCCTTGTTCTCGTCCAGCAGCCTCTCGTAAGCGTAGAAGTCAGCGTGGGTGAACAACCCGCGATCGATGGAATCTCGCGGGAGCGTGCAGTCGTCCACCTTGGTCAGGGCTGGGCGGATGTTGCCGTATGCCTCCAGCTCAGGCTGCTCCAGGCGAGAACGCAGGTAGTCCAAAGCGTCCTGCTGGATGTCGATGGCGTACACCACCCCACCGGACCCAACCGCCTCGGCCATGCGCGTGGTGTAGAAACCCGATCCGCAACCGATGTCGCAGACGGTCATGCCGGGCTGGATGGCCAACAGCTCCATGACCTTGGCCGGGTCTTCGTTGCGCACCACCAGCTGGTGGTCCAGCTCGTAGAGGTCGTGGGCGGGAAAGGTGTGGAAGACCTGCTCGTACAGCACGGTGCCGCTGGGCTTGTCGAAAGCCGGCCCCGGCGTGGGATCGCGGTCGCAGCCCGGCCCACAGGCGCAGAGTGTCACGATGGCAAGAGAGGCTCGGAAGAGGCGGGTAGGCATGGACCCGTGAGCATAGCAGCCCCTGGCGGGGGAAACCGGCAGAGCATAGGCGAGCCACGACAGGTCGAGACCCGGACTCCCCATGAGCCAGCCAGCCCCACCCTCGAACGAGGCCATCGTCGCCTCCCTCCGGCGCCTCTGGCGCAGGATGCGCATCCTCCAGGGCCTGGTGCTGGTGCTGCTGGCTGCCGTCTGCGTCCAGGCCTGGATGCTGGTGCGAACCGAACCGGCGGCCCAAGAGGGCTTCAAGGCGCCCCTGCCGGAAGACGAGCGCCCCTCGGCCCAGGAGCAGTTCGTCCAGAAGCTGTACTCCCACACCGAGCACACCGCCGAGATCTTCGCCAAGGCCAAGCTGCCCTACGCCGTGCCCGCCATCGAGGCCGTCGTCCGCCTCGAGCCCCCCTGGCTGCTCGGCTTCGCCGACACGCGGCAGCTGGACCAGGACACCCGCGATCAGCTCGGGCAGATCCTGGGGAAGTACATGATGCACGTCAACGACGTGCGGCTTGCGGAATACCGAGGCTCCCACAGCCCCAAGGACACCGCCCTCTTCGTCAAGATCGAACAGAGCCGCCTGTGGCGCACCCTCATCGAGCTGCTGGGCAGCGAGGCAACCGCCGACCTGCAGGTCCTGATGGAGACGAACATCCCTCACAATGGCAGCGCCGCGAGCGAGCCATGAGCGTCGGCAAGCACCTGCTGAACCCGGTCAACCTGGGCCTGGTCAAGGGCCTGAGCTGGAAGTTCGGCCGCCCGAAGATCGTCGATCTGGGCAGGCGCTACTACGAGCGCAACCCCACCGAGGTAGAGCGCATCGCCGCCAACCTGGCGTACATGGGCCTGCCCAGCACCGGGGCCGCCCTCGACGAGGTGCTGCGCGAGATCGTCGTCCACTACTACGAGAAGCTCTTCATCCTGGTCAAGGGCTACGAAGCCGTCTGGATCGCCCGCAAGCGGGTCGAGATCGCCCCGGGAGCCCTCGAGCCCCTCGAGGAAGCGCGAGCGAGCAACAAGGCCGTGTTCCTGGCCAGCAGCCACTTCGGAGCCACCTACCTGCAGGCGATGGTGTTGGCTTCCCGCGGCTGGAACCAGCACGCGGTGGGCAGGTTCCCAGGCCGGGTGGGCCAAGCCCTGCGCGCCAACGACGCCAACTTCGCCGAGCGCTACGGCACGGGCCGCACCACCTTCCTGGACGTCTCGGATCCGAACGCCGACGTCCCCGGCAGCATGCTGCAGCTGCTCATGACCGGGGGCGTGCTGTCCAACGTCTTCGACGAGAACAACGCCTTCTCCAAGCCCCACACCCTGCTCGGTCGCCAGGTGTACGGCGGCTCGGGCATGGACCTCATCCTGCGGCACTTCAACGACGACAAGGTCGTGGTGGTCACCCCCTTCCTGATCCGAACCGGCGAAGACACGTTCCGCTACGAGACCGACCGACACTCCCTGTCCAGCCCCGACATCGTGGCGAGCTTCTACCGCTCCCTCGAGCAGCGCCTACGGGACCACCACCCCCAGTGGTACTTCATCCACGAGCTGCACGAGGCGTTGGAGGACCTGCGCGGCTAGACCGCCTCGGTCCGGTCTTCCCGCAGCCCTAGACCGCCTCGGTCGGCTGGTCCTCGACCCCCAGTGCACCCGGATCGCCCAGGCCCGTGGTCACACGCTGGAAGACTTCCTCGAGGCTCGAGCTCTCGCGGTGTAGCTCGAGGAGCAGCAGGCCCTTGTCCGCCGCCAACCTGAACAGCTCGCCGCGAACGTCGCGTTCTGCGATGACCTGCACGCCCGTGGCCTCGGCCTCGGCCACCTGAACCATCGTGACCCGCTGCACGCCGGCGATGCCGCGCACGGTCTCGAGGATGACCTCGGCTGGCAGCTTGACGTCTCCCGGGGCGTAGACGGCCTGCACCAGCTGGCCGCCGCGCTGCCGGGCCATGATCTCTTCCGTCGTACCGTCGGCGACGATGCGGCCACGGTTGATGATCACCACCCGATCGCAGGTGGCCTGGACCTCGCTGAGGATGTGGGTGGAGAGGATGACGGTCTTCTGCCGACCGATCTCGCGGATGAGGTTTCGGATCTCGACGATCTGGTTCGGGTCGAGCCCGCTGGTGGGCTCGTCCAGGATCAGGATCCTGGGGCTGTGGATCAGGGCCTGGGCCAGTCCAACGCGCTGGCGGAAGCCCTTGGAGAGGGACGCGATGCCCTGGGAGATGCGCTCCTCGAGCCCGCACTGGGACGCCACCCGCCGAATGGCCGAGGCCCGCTCCGCCCGCGCCTGGCCACGAACCCTGCCGACGAAGTCCAGGTAGTCCACCACGCGCATGTCCCGGTAGACGGGCGCGGACTCGGGCAGGTAGCCGATGCGGCTGCGCACCGCGATGGGGTCGTCCAGCACGTCGATGCCGTCGATGGCAGCGTACCCCTCGGTGGGCGCCAGGAAGCCCGTGAGGACCTTCATGGTCGTGGTCTTGCCTGCGGCATTGGGCCCCAGGAAGCCCACGATCTCGCCACGTTGGACCTGGAAGGTGATGCCATCCACGGCCCGAACCGAGCCGTAGCAGCGCACCAGATCCCGAACCTCGATGGTCGCCATGTCCCTACTCCGCGATGAAAGGGTAGGGCTCGCTATCCGGACCCCGCCGCGGACACAAGAACCGAGGTCATGCCGGTCTCCGAGCGCGGTGCTATCCTTCGGATTCTCCCTGGAGCTTCCCATGCGCATCACCCCCCTGTACGCACTGCTCTGCCTCTCCCTCGGTTGCGTGTCCTACGAGAACATCGGCGGCCTCGAGATCGAGGACACGGGCGCCGACACCACGGTGGACGACACCGGGCCCGAGACCGACACCGACGACACGGGCGACGCCGACCCCATCTGGGACGAGGCGATGCTCTACATTCTCGCTCCCGAGAGCGGCGCCTTCCTGCCCATGGAACAAGACGCCGACTTCGAGGCCGTCGTGCGCGACGGCGACGGCAACGACCTCGAGTGGGACGCCATCGCCTGGGCCAGCGACGTCGACGAAGAATGGGCCTACACCGCGGCCGCGTTCACCGACGCCACCCTCTCGGTGGGCAAGCACGACCTCACGGCCAGCACGGAGCTGCCCAACGGCGACCGCCTGGCCATGACCGTTGGCGACGTGCTGGTGCAGAGCCCCTACGCCGGCACCTACACCGGCTCGGTCTACGTCGAGATCACCATCACCTACGACACGACCGCCTACACGGTGTCCTGCGCCGGAGCCACCACCATCATCGTGGACCAGCAAGGCGAGACCCTCGGCGGCGACTCCACCTGCATGGTCAGCCTGATGGGCTACGACATGGACATGTCCATGGCCCTCGACGCGACCAACGAAGAGAGCGCGGTCGATGGCGAGATGGCCGTGGACATGATGTTGTTCGACGTGGGCATCGCGGCCGATGGCGAGCTCACCGAAGACGGTGACCTCACCGTGAGCTTCGCCGATGACGTCTACGGATACATCGCGGTGGACGGCACGATCGAAGCTACCCGCATCAGCCGGGACACGGAGCTGAGCGGCGATTGAACCCCGGGGGCGCTCTCACCCGTGGCCACAGCTGGCTCGAGGCGCAGCGCAACCCCGACCGCAGCCTCGGCTACCGACCGGGCCAGCCGGGGCGACCCGAGCCGAGCCTGCTGGTGGCAGCCGCAGGCCTCTCGCCACCCGTGGCCTGGCTCGAAGTCCGGGATCTCGGCTGGGCAGGGCGGCTGGCCCCCCTCCTGCTGCGGGACCACCCCGAAGCCGACGAACTCAGTCGGACGGAGCTGGGCCGGCTGCTCGAGCAGCGCAGCCTGACCGAGGATGGAGGCGACGGCTTCGACACCAGCCTGCCGGCCTGGGGTTGGGTCCCCGCCACCGCGGGCTGGACCGAGCCCACGGCCCACGCCCTGCTCGCCCTCCGAGCCGCGGGCAAGGGAGACCACCCTCGCGCCGCCGAGGCCCAGCGCTTCCTGTTGGACCGCCAGGGCACCGACGGCGGATGGAACTATGGCAACCCGCGCATGCTCGGACAAGAGCT
The DNA here is from genome assembly GCA_964626835.1 of uncultured Enterobacterales bacterium. GTDB lineage: Bacteria > Myxococcota_A > UBA796 > UBA796 > JAFGLY01 > CALDOK01. Next base: position 8,474 of record CAZVHW010000155.1, on the reverse strand, counting down.
CGCGAGCACCCCCGTGCCCACGGGCTGGGCGCTGCTCGCCCTCGCGGGTCGCGACGACGCCGAGGAAGCCTGCGAGCGAGGCCTCGCCAGCCTCCGCGCCCAGACCGCCACCACACCCTCCTCCCACGCCCTCGCCCTCCGCTGCCTCGCCGAGATCGCCATGCAGCCCCCGCCACCGCCAAACGTAGGGGCGGGTTTCACACCCGCCCGAATCACCGAATCGGCGAGAGCCCTGGCCCAGCGCCAAACCCCCGAGGGCCACTGGTTCGGCCGCATCGACGTCACCGCCCTGGCCTGTGCCGCACTGGCCGCCAGCCTGGGCAGCCCCTGCCCACTGCTGCCGGAGCCCTGAGCCATGTCCCGTCACGGCCACCTCACCCGACGCAGCCTGCTGGGCGGTGCAGCCGCCACGGCAGCGGTGGTCGCCGGGGGCCTAGGGTGGCGGGCGTGTCCCTCCCGCCAGGCCCGCCAGCGTGTCACGTTGATCCGCGCAGAGACCTACGGCGCCGACCTGACAGGCCCCATCCGCGAGGGCCTCGAGCGCTGGCCGGCCCTGATCACGAAGCTGAAGGGTGCCAGCGTGCTGTTGAAGCCCAACCTGGTGGAGCACCACCCCGAGCGGCCGATCAACACCAATCCCTGGATCGTGGTCGCCGCCGCCGAGGCGCTGCGTCAGCTGGGAGCCGCCGAGGTCACCGTGGCCGATGGTCCCGGTCACCGCCGCGACAGCGAGGCCCTACTCGTGGGTTCGGGACTGGGCGATCTGCTCCGGCAGACGGGTCACTCCTTCCTCGACCTCAACTACGAGCCGGCCGGCTCGCGAGCCCTCGTCGGCGACCTCTGCGGCCTGGGCTCCATCCCCATCGCCGGGCCCGTGCTCGGGGCGGACGTGGTCATCTCCCTGGCCAAGCTCAAGACCCACCACTGGGCGGGGGTCACGCTCTCCATGAAGAACCTCTTCGGCTGCCTCCCGGGAGCCGAGCTGGGCTGGCCCAAGAATCCCCTGCACTGGGCGGGCATCGACAAGGTCACCGTCGACCTCTGGCGGACCCTCGACCCCGACTTCACCATCGTGGACGGCATCGTGGGCATGCAGGGCGACGGGCCCATCATGGGGCAGCCCGTCGAGGCCGGCTTCCTCGCCATGGGCGACCACCTGCCAGCCGTGGACGCCTGCTGCGCCCGCCTGATGGGCCTGCATCCAGAGCGCATCCCCACCCTGCGCCTGGCTCGAACGCAAGGGGGCACCATCGCCGCCTCCCGCATTGCATTGGAAGGCGACGAGGTGCCAGGTATGCGCTTCGAAACAGCGCCGGGGTGGGGGTGGTTGGGCTAGCCGCTACTGCATCAGCGACAGCTTGCCCATCAGCTCCTCTCCGCCGGCGACGACGGTGATGGAGCCCACCTTCTCGGCCATGCCCTCGAGGGCCTCGAGCTGACGCAGACGCATCAGCATCGGGTTGGCCTCCATCAGCCGGGCGGTGTTGGCCAGGCTGCGGGTGGCCGCGGTCTCCTCACGCCGGGTGATGGCGTTGGCGGCCGCACGCTTCTGGGCCTCGATGACCTGGTTGAGGATGGTCTTCATCTCACCGGGCAGCACGACGTCCTTGAGATCCAGGGCCAGGACCTCGACGCCCCAGTCGCTGGCGCGGGTGGCCAGCTCGGTGCGCATGGAAGCCGCAGCCTCGTTGCGACGCTCCAGCAGCTGGTCCACGCCCAGACCCGCCACCATGCGCCGCGCGCAGAGCTGGGCCTCGGAGTACAGGGCGTCGCGCAGGTTGCCGACGCTCTGCACCGCGGCCACGGCGTCCACGATGCGGTACTTGACGATCAGGTTGGTGCGCAGGCTGACCTTGTCGGCGGTCATGACCTCCTGGCCGCTGATCTGCAGCTCCTGCTCGCGCAGCTCCACCACGACCACGGCGATGATGCGCTCCCGAGCGTTCAGCAGGTAGGCGCCCTCCTCGAGCACCTGGGCCAGCGCACCGTCGGCATACACCAGGGCGCGCTGGTAGGGGGCCACGACGACCTTGCGAAGCAGGCCGCTCGGGACCAGGCCCTCCCAGGCCGGACCGATCTCGGAGACCAGCTGCCGAGTGTCGCGCAGCTCGGTGCGGACCTCGGCCCGCAGCTGCCACAGCAGGTAGCGGCCCGGCTCGAGGCACGCGCACGGCAGACCGTCCACGCTGACCAGGCCCAGCTGGCCCTCGGCCACGTCCACGGCCTCGGCGGCACCGGAGGGGACCAGGCGCCGCAGCTCGGGGGTGCTGTGGATCCAACCCAGATCGAGGTCGATGCTGACCACGCGGGTCCGGCTGTCGGCCCACCACAATCGGTGCACACCGGGCTCCAGCCAGCGGGTGGTGATGCCCTTGGCCACGACCAGGGCGCGCTCGGTCTCGGCGACGATGACGGTACGGTACAGCATGTTCTCCTCCTCGTGGTCGAGGGTTGGGGGAAGCGGGAGCGAAAAAAAAGGGGGGTGGTCGCCAGGGCGAGGCGCCGAAAGCGGGCGGGATGCCACGAGGGCGGGCCCGCCGGATCGGCGGAGGGCTCCGTCGGCTCTCCGGGCGGGCACGAGGCCGGCCATGGGGAGGGCGGACGCAGGGTGGCGTGGGCGGGGAGGCGGCTCCCGTTCCGCACCGCCCTGGAGCCCCGCGGGCCAGCACCTGTCGCGATGCCCGGCCCGAGCGACCGTTGGGGGGGGGTTCGAGTTTCAATCGAGTGCCTTCCACGGCACCTCATCAACATGAGGCCAGGAGTCGAACCTGGTGACCATGCGCGGGGCCGAAGCGCGGGACACCCTCGCCGGGGAGCCGACCCAACGCTCCGACGCCGATGGCGGGATGCTGGGGGCCAGGGCTCGAGTGCCGCTAGACTTCCGTGCACTCCGGACAAAAGCACAAGCCGTGCCAACGCGAAAAAGCAGGTTCCATCGTAAATAGGGGGCAGAGAGGTTATACGATGATATCATCTACGATAGGCTCTCATCATGACCAAGCCAACCGTCGTCATCGGCAGCCTGGGCACCCGCCTGGACGTCGGCTCGCGCCAGCGGCGCTGGGTGCGCTGGCGGCCCAGCATCTGCGCCGTGCAACAGCTGGACGGGCCGGTGGCCCGCTTCGAGCTGCTGCACCCGCCCCGGTACGAGCGCCAAGCCCGGCAGATCCAGACCGACCTGGCCCAGATCTCTCCCGGCACCGAGGTGCGGCTGCATCCCCAGGGCCTGAAGGACCCTTGGGACTTCGAGGAGGTCTTCGCCGCCCTGCACGACTTCGCCCGGGCCTACCCCTTCCAGCCCGAGCACGAGGACTACCTGCTGCACATCACCACGGGCACCCACGTCTACCAGATCTGCTGCTTCCTGCTGGCCGAGTCGCGGCACTTCCCGGCCCGCCTGCTGCAGACCGAGCCCACCCACCCAGGCAAGGACGCCGAGGGCAACAAGATCCCCGACCCCGGGCTGGTACGGGTCATCGATCTCGACCTGTCTCGCTACGACGCCATCGCCTCCCGCTTCGGCCAAGAGCGGCGCGACGCCGTCAGCTTCCTCAAGGCCGGCATAGATACCCGAAACGACGCCTTCAACGCGCTCATCGATCGCATCGAGCGCGTAGCCCTGGTCAGCGGCGATCCGATTCTACTGGTGGGCCCCACCGGCGCGGGAAAGACCCAGCTGGCCAGCCGCATCGCCGAGCTCAAGCTGCGCGGTCCCAGTGGCGGAGACCCCAAGGGGCCCTTCATGCCCGTCAACTGCGCCACCCTACGCGGCGAAATGGCCATGTCGGCCCTGTTCGGCCACGTCCGCGGCGCCTTCACCGGGGCCCAGAGCGACCGCAAGGGCCTGCTGCGCTCGGCCGACGGGGGCGTGCTCTTCCTGGACGAGATCGCCGAACTGGGCGCCGACGAGCAAGCCATGCTCCTGCGGGCGGTCGAGACCGGGCGCTTCATGCCCGTGGGTAGCGACAAGGAAGTCCAGGCTTGCTTCCAGCTCATCGCCGGCACCAACCGCGACCTGGCAGAAGCCGTAGGAGACGGCAGCTTCCGCGCCGACCTGCTGGCCAGGCTCGACCTGTGGACCTTCGACCTGCCCGGCCTGGCCCAGCGCCGGGAGGACATCGAGCCCAACCTCGACTTCGAGCTCGAGAGCCTCGAGCGAGAATGGGGCCGACGGGTCACCATCAACGCCGAGGCACGGGCACGCTTCCTGGCGTTCGCAAGCTCGCCAGCGGCACCATGGAGCCGCAACTTCCGCGATCTCAACGGCGCAGTGCGCCGCATGGCCACCTTGAGCGATGGCGGCCGCATCGCCCTGCCACAGGTGCAGGAAGAGCAGGGGCGCCTCGAGCGCGCCTGGAGCGGAGCCGCCAAGGAAGGCGACGACATCGCAGCCTTGCGAGCACTGCTCGGTCCCGAGCGCTTCGCTGCGCTCGACCGCTTCGAGCGGGTACAGCTGGCCGACGTGGTCGCCGCCTGCCGCGCCAGCCCCAGCCTGTCTGCCGCCGGCCGCGAGCTGTTCGCCGCATCCCGCGCCCGACGACGCTCCGTCAACGACGCCGACCGGCTGCGCAAGTACCTGGCGAAGTTCGAGCTGACGTTTTCGGAGATCGGAGGCGGGAGGACGTAAAGTCCTCCCCTACGGTAGACACCACGCTCTCCGTGGGGCCGCAGCGAGGAGCGCCACCGCCGCGGCTCCCTGCTCGAGGTGACACCCAGACTACGAGAGCGCCCGCGCCACCGACACCATCGTGGCCCATCCCCGCGTGGTCGCGGCCACGCCCAGAGCTGGCTCCACCACTAGATTCGCGTAGGAGACGCCCTTTGGGGCCCTGCGCCGGAGCGACAGCGCAAACCAGCTCTCCACCATGGCCAGCCGGACCTGCCAGTCCGAACCCTCTGGGCGGTCGAGGGGCAGGCCGGGGATGGACGCCGGCGAATCGAGCAGCACCGAGACGAAGCGCTTGGCCCCCAGCGCCGCCGCTTCGTCGGCGAAGGGATCCTCCTCCAGGAGACGCAGCACGGCTTCGCCCGGCACCACCGCCATCTGCGGCTCGAAGGGCAGCTCCGCCACGATGGCGGCACGCAGCTCGGACTCAGGCGCCGCCGCCTTCACCACGAACGTACCGGCGGCCCCCAGGCTCCGGACCTCGAAGCGAGCCAGGGACGCAGCCAGGTCCCTGGGGCGGAAACGTTGGTGGCGGCCGACGTTCACGGCGCGGAGGAAGACGGTGGAGGGCATGGGGGAGTTCTCGATACAGAAGGATAAGGTCTTATGAAACATGCGCGGGAAACGCGTCAAGACATCAGACGAGCCACCCAGCACATCATCGCCTCTAACCAAAGTTTTCGCCCGATCAGGGGCTCAGCCGACATTCCTGGCACACCCCTTGCAATCTCACCGGGCGTCTTTGACTTCGATGGCCCGGTAGCTCAACGGTAGAGCACCACACGTCGACGCCCATCCCCTCGCCCGCCTGCGGGCCGAAGGACGTCGGTTACCGCTTCTCACGGGGAGGTTGCGAGTTCGAGTCTCGCCCGGGTCCACGCCTTCCTCTCAGACCAGGGGGGCGAGCCGAAGGGTCTTGGGTTCTCGCTGGTAGCGGCACGGTCTCCGTGCCGGTGGCGTTCGAATCGCCACGCCAGGCCCACACCTCGCTCGCCCCCCTCCGAACCGGGAGTCCACCATGCTCCGCGCCCTGCTCCGCCACGCCGGCTTCACGCCCCAATCCGTACCACTGCCCCAGGCCACCACGCCACAGGTCGAAAACAGCGCCGGGGGCCATTCCTGGGCCGTCACCCCCTGGCAGCGCCTCGAGCGCTTCCTCGTACTCGGCTCGACCGCGGGCAGCTACTACGCCTCCCCGAAGACCCTGACCGTGCAGAACGCCAGCGCCGTGCGCGTCTGCATGGCCGAGGACGGCCTCCGCACCGTGGCCGTGATCCGTGCGGTCTCCGAGCAGGGCCGCGCGCCCCGCCAGGATCCCGCCCTGTTCGCCCTGGCCCTCTGTCTCAAACAGGGCGATCTGGCCACCCGCCAGGCCGCGGCCGAGGCCCTGCCGGCCCTGTGCCGCACCGGCTCGCAGCTGTTCTCCATGGCCACCGCAGTGGACACCCTCGGTGGCTGGGGCCGCTGCACCCGCCGCGCCTTCGCATCCTGGTACGACCGCGAGGACACCCGCAGCCTCGCCTACCAACTCATCAAGTACCGCCAACGCGACGGCTGGACCCACCGCGACATGCTGCGCAAGGCCCACCCAAAGCCCGCCACCGCCCAGCACGACGCCCTGTGCGCCTGGGCGTGCCGCGGCTGGGAAGGCGCGCTGCCCGACACCGCTCCCGACGATGCCCTGCGCCTCGCCTGGGCCTACGAGCGTGCCCGCCAGGCCGATTCCGCGCGCGAGATCGTAACCCTGGTGTCCGAACACCAGCTGGTGCGCGAGTGCATCCCCACCCACTTCCTGGCCGAGCCCGAGGTCTGGGGGGCCCTGTTGCACAGCGGAGGTCGCGGGATGCCCGTCGGCGCCATGCTCCGCAACCTCGGCAAGCTGACCAGCGTCGGACTGCTGAACGGCAGTGGCGCATCCCTGGACGCCGTCGTCCGCACCCTGACCGATATCCACGCGCTGCGCCGTGCGCGCATCCACCCCCTGTCGGTCCTCGTGGCCCTGAACACCTACGCGCGCGGTCGCGGTGTGCGCGGTGGCAACCAGTGGGCCCCATCGGCCCGTGTGATGGACGCCCTGGACAAGGCCTTCGAGCTGTCTTTCCAGGCCATCGAGCCCACGGGCCTGCGCTGGCTGCTGGCCGTGGACGTCTCGGGCTCCATGGGCTGGAACGAGATCGCCCGCATGACCGGCGTGACGCCCCGCGTGGGTGCGGCCGCCATGGCCATGGCCACGGCACGCAGCGAGCCCCGCTACGACGTGCTCGCCTTCAGCCACCAGCTGGTGGAGGCCTCGGTCTCCGAGCGCTGCCGCCTGGACCAAGCGCTGGCCGCCTTCGACGGCATCCCCATGGGGGGCACCGACTGCGCCCTCCCGATGCTGTACGCGGCCGAGCACCGAGTTCCCGTAGACGTCTTCGTAGTCTACACCGACTCGGAGACCTGGGCCGGCAAGATGCACCCCGCCCAGGCCCTGGACCGCTACCGTCAGCGCTCGGGCATCCCCGCCAAGCTGGTGATCTGCGGCATGGTGTCGAACGGATTCACCATCGCCGATCCCGACGACGCGGGCATGCTCGACGTGGTTGGCTTCGACAGCGCCGCGCCCCGAGTGATGGCCGACTTCGCACGAGGGTGAAGGGGGCGCTTGCCTCCCACCCCCCGTTCTGCTCGAATTGGTGGGTCCCCGAGCCCCCAGGGAAATGCCCGAAGCACCGACATCCACGGCCCGACCCCGACCCAGATGGCCTCCCGCGGCCGCGCTGGGGTTGCTGCTGACATTCGCGCTGTTCGCGCTTCACCACGCGTGGACCGCCGCGCCCACCTTCGACGAAGTCGCCCACCTACCGGCAGGCATGAGCTACTGGAAGACGGCAGACGGGCGGCTGAATCGCGAGCACCCGCCCTTGGTCAAGCTGGTGGCCGGGTTGCCTCCGCTGCTACTGGGCGCCCAGGTGCCCATCGACGGCGCGGCCTGGGAGCGGGCCGACGAGTGGCGCTTTGGCACGGACTTGCTCTTCCGCTCCGGCAACGATCCGGACCTCGTCATGGGCGCCGGGCGAAGCGCCTGCGTGGGCTTCGGCCTCCTTTTGGGTGCCATCCTCTGGTTCTGGGGCCGAGCCCTGGCGGGGCCCCGCGCCGCGCTCCTTCCCGTCGCGCTGGTGGCCCTCTCCCCCCTCTTCGTCGCACACGGCAGCCTCGTGACGACGGACGTGGCTGCAGCGGCCTTCCTGGCCATGACGTCCTGGGGAGCGTGGCGCTGCCTGCGGGGACAGGGGGCGGACGCCGTGTTGACGACGGCGCTGGGGGCTGGCTGCCTGGTGTTAACGAAGTTCACGGCACCCGCGGGACTGGCGGGTGTGGGGCTGGCGGTGCTGGTGAGCGCGGGCTGGCGAAACGCCGAAGGACGGCGGCGCGCCCTGCTCGCGCTGGCCGCCATGGGTCTCCCCGCCCTCCTGACGGCCCTCTCGGTACGGGGGTGGCCGCCCGATCCCCGAGCCTATCTCGCCGGCATCGCGCAGCTGGGCTTCAACCATCAGCCAGGCTGGTCCTACTGGGCCTTCGGCAGCCTCGCCGATCACGGCCGCTGGTGGTACTTCCCCGCGGCCCTCCTGGTCAAGGCCGGCCCGGGCACGCTGCTGGGTCTGGCCTTGGGCGCGATGCTCGCGGTGGCGCGCTCGGTGCGGCCGAAGACGAGCCAACCGCGCCCGGACGGCGCCACCCAGTCCGGAGCCTGGACCCTGGTGTGGGTCCCCGCCGCAGTCTACGGGCTCGTGGTCGTGTTCTTCGCCCCCAACGTCGGCGTACGCTA
>CAZVHW010000154.1:0-13549 GCA_964626835.1 uncultured Enterobacterales bacterium | reverse complement strand
CCGCAAGCGGTGCTTTTCGGGGCGTGCATGACCCCTACCGGCCCTCGGGCCTTCCCAACAGGCAGACTTTGTAATACGAGACCGCCCACTGGAGTACCCCATGGACGCCTTCTGGTGGATTCTGCTCGGCGGAATCATGATGAGCTGCATCGCCCTGGTGGGCAGCGTCACGCTGTTCCTGCCCGAGAGGGTCTTCGAGAAGATCATCCTCCCGCTGGTCGCGATGTCGGCCGGTTCCCTGCTCGCTGGCGCCATGTTCCATCTCATGCCCGCCGCCGTCGAGGAGATGGGCAACGGCCTGACTCCATGGGTCTGGTGCGTGGTGGGCTTCGGCTCGTTCTTCCTCCTCGAGCAGTTTCTGCGCTGGCACCACTGCCACAAGCCCACCAGCCAGCACAAAGAGCCACTCGGCTGGCTCATCCTGATCGCCGACGGTGTGCACAACTTCATCGGCGGCCTGGCGGTGGCCGGGGCCTTCCTGGTGGACATCCGACTCGGGATGGTGGCCTGGCTTGCCGCAGCGGCCCACGAGGTCCCCCAGGAACTCGGCGACTTCGGGATCCTCATCCACGGTGGGTTCGACAAGAAGCTGGCTCTGCTCTTCAACCTGCTCTCGGGCCTCACCTTCCTGGTTGGCGGTCTGGTGGCCTGGGGCTTGTCCGGTCACCTCGACGTCGCCTTCCTCATCCCCCTGGGGGCCGGCAACTTCATCTACATCGCCGCCGCCGATCTGATCCCCGAGATCAACCGCGAGAAGCGAGGCTCCCGGGCCGTGCTCCACTTTCTGTGCTTCGCCTTCGGCGTGGCCCTGCTCGGGTTCATCGCCGCGTTCGTCCCCCACAGCCATGGCACCAGCGGCCAGGTCCACGTCCCCGGTGAACCGCACGCCGAAGAGGCCGCCATCCACGACCACGGCGCCCACGACCACGAACGCGTCGACGAAAAACCCGGGGAATAGGGCGCCCGGTACTAGAGAGCGTACCCAAACAGCGCGCTCCACCCTAGCCCCGCCACACCTAGCCCCAGTATGATCCAGCGCGGGAGGCGCTGAGGAAGCGTGCCGGCACCCGCGGCCAGTGCCACTGCCGAGAGGTGGATCAAGGGCAGGAAGTAGTGGCTGGGAAAATGGTCGATCGTGCAGAGCAGCAAGGAGTAGCTCAGCGCGGTGAGCAGGATCAGGAGCGAGCGTCCCCGAGCCCCCACGATGGCCAGCAAGGGCGCGGCCCCGGCGTAGACCACCCACATCTGGTAGAAACGCGGCACCCTGGCCAGCAATACGCGGGGATCCCCCTCGCCGTGCCAGTGCTCGGGGAAGGTCTCGAACCAGAGGATGCGCAACCATTCCTCGAGGTTTCCGCTGACCAGGCCCACCAAGGCGACCAACGCCAACAGCATGGCACCGACCGCGGCCGCGATCCCCGCCGGTCTGACGATGGCTCGCAGCTTGCCATCCAGCAGGGCCTTCAGGACCGCGGCTCCCGCGATGACCACGGCGCCGGGGTAGCGCAGCAGGCTCGAGGCCAGCCCCATCGATCCGGTGCGAAGCGCGCTCCCGCCCAGCAGCGCCGCCATACCGCCCACGAGACCGGCGGCGTAGAGCGAATCGGGGAAGTTGAAGCTGCCGGGCTCGATCATCAGGCGTCCGTGCACCATGGTAGCCAGCGCGGGCAGGCTCCAGGCCAGCCAATCGGCCTTCGGTCCGGCGAGCTGGATCAGTCGGACCCCGCTCACGCCAGTGAGCACCAACACCCACAGGAACAGCAGCCCGGCGCCCTTGAGATCCTTGGCGATCAGGGCTGTAGGCACGGCCAAGACGTAGGCCCAGAGGGGGGGCTGGTTGACCGTGGCTCGCAGGTCCACCAGGGTGGCCGCGGCCCAGCGCTGGTTCTCGACGATGTTGAGGCATTGGTAGTAGTGGACGAAGCGAAGCTCCCGCAGCTCGTCCAGGGCCCACACCGCGTCTTGGCTTGGCAGCAAGTAGACCGTTGCCGGCGCATCGAGGCGGATGGTGGCGGTGCCAGCCTGCAGCTCCCCCACGACCGCGGTGACACCCCGGTCGAGGTACCGCGGCACCGGCCCCTCTTCCTCGATCTCCTGGGGATCGGTCTCGATGGGGGCCGCGTCGACCTCGACCCCTGCCTGGATCAGGCTCAGGTTCGTGCCCACGGCCCCCCTGGCGGCCACGAGCAGCCGGCCAGCCGTGGCGACCTCGATCTCCACCTCGCCCGCCTCGAGCGTGGCGCGCATGGCTCCAGCCTCGGGCCAGCCCAGGGCTTCGAAGCCCGACGCGCGGAGTGGCGTGCGCTCCCAGGCGCCTTGGTCCGGGGCTGAGTGCCACCAGTAGGCGTCCATGGGGCGTACGAGGGAGGGCGCGTGGCTGTTGGCCACCTGGAGCACACCGAGGAACACCGCTGCCACGCCGACGATCACGGGAATGGTGGGCAGATCGAGGGGAGCGCTGCGTTTCTTCCATGCCAGCGCGAGCCCGGGTAGCCCCGTCCCGATGACCAGTGGCAGGAGCGTCCAGGTCGGCATCCCCAGCTCGCGGACCACGCAGCCCGCCAGCACGACCTGGGCGAACCCCAGCCAGCTGGCATCGATGGCCAGCTGAAGCAGCGCCGCCGGACGCCCCGAGCGCGCGTGGAGCCACCGCGCCCAACCCCAACCCGGGGCCCAGAGGATCGCCGGCAGCACCAGCAGGCCCATGGCCCAACCGGGCGCGTCGAGGAGCACGCAGAGCGCCGCGAGCAGCCAAAGCGCGCCCGCTACGATCAAGGCGCCTCCAGCCTGTGACGCACGACGTCGTCGGGGTGGTGGGGGAGCTCCATGGCGCCCGCCACCAGGCAGGTCTCGTCTCGGGGGGCGAAGATGGCGTGGGCCAACCCGGCGGGTACCCACACTCGGCGGCCGGCCAGGGGGAACGAGCGCCGCTCCTCGGTGTCGGGGTCGGCCACGACGAGGACCGCGTTGCCCGTGATGCCGGCGAACCACTCGCCCCGGGCGTGGTGCAGGTGGTGGCCCCGGGAGAGGCCGGGTTCGATGGAGATGAGGTACACCTCGCCCCCCACCGCGTGGGGGAAGGCCTTGTAGAGCGTGCCCCGCCCGTCGACGTACATCTCGAGAGGTTCTACGTTCATTCTCGCCAGAAGATCACTCGAAGCCATGGTTCCTCGCGTGTCGGATGGTCTCTTCGAGGCCAGCCTCGAGGGTCACCACGGGCTGGTGGCCCAGCAGCTCGCCTGCGCGCGTGTGATCCCCGTAGAAGCGCTCCACCTCGCCGCCTCGCCGCGGAAGGGCCCCAGCCTTGACCAGGCTGGGATCGGCCCCTGCCAGCCGAAAGACGGTGGCGGCCAGATCGCGCACGCCGTGCTCGGAGCCACCGCCCATGTTGAGCAGCACACCCTCTGCCCGGGGAGCTGCTGCCAGCGCGATGCCGCGGACCATGTCGTCCACGTAGTTGACCTCGCGGGTCTGCCGACCGTCGGTGATGGCGAAGGCTTGCCCGTCGACGGCAGCCCGGATGGCCGAAGGGATCAAGCGCCCCGCGGGCTGACCCGGCCCGTAGGTGAGGAAAGGCCGGACCACCGTGACCCGCAGGCCCGAGAGGCGGTGTAGCGTGAGCAACCACTGGGTGGCCGCGAGCTTCAGGCACGAGTAGGCGGAGACCGGGCGGGGCCGATCGTCTTCGCGAAACGGCGCGGGTAGATCGCCGTATTCTTCGCAGGTACCCGCTGATACCAGCCGGGAGCCGTGGCGTAGGCAGCTCGACGCCACGTGGTGGGTCGCGTCGAGGATGCCGGCTCGCAGGTCCAGGAAGGCAGCGGGGTCGCGGGAGAGGTTCACGGGGGCGGCCAGGTGAAAGACCAACGAGGGCTCGACCAGATCGAAACAGGCCCGGACCGCGGATGCGTCGCGCAGGTCGACCGCGTGGGCGTGGACTCCGGTGGGTGCCGCCCGGTCCCGTACGGTGCCGTGGACGGTGGCTCCCAGTCCGCGCAGATGGCTGCAGAGCCAACCACCCAGGAATCCTCCAGCGCCGGTCACGAGGACCCGCTGGTCCGCGAAAGAGGGGTGTTGGATTTGGTGGGTGCTCGACAAGGGGGGCGTGCTCGGAGCGGGTGGGGGACCTTGACGTTATCCTGGGGGGCGCTCGGTGCGGTTGTCCGAGGAACATAGCCCATGACGGTCTCCTGGATCCCCCTGCTGCTCCTCCCGCTCTGCGGGTGCGACCTCGACGTGGCCAGCACGGTCACCGAGGTACCAGACGACAGCGGAGACCCCAGCACGGACGATCCCTCGGTAGACGACACGGCGGACACGGCGGGGGGCGGCGAAGACACCGACACCAACGTCGATCCCTTCGACCGGGACGACGACGGCGATGGCTGGTCGGAGAACGACGGCGACTGCGACGACGGCGATCCGGCGATTCATCCAGACCAGGACGACTCTTGCGACGGCGAAGACAACGACTGCGACGGCGACTACGAGGAAGACGCGCGCGGTGACGACATCTACGAACCCAACGACGAGCAGGGCGAGTGGTTCTACGTGGGCAGCCTGGCCGACAGCCAGAACTTCAGCGTCACGGGCTACCTGCACAACGAAGACGACGTGGACCAGTTCAGCTTCTACACCGACGACCCCTGGTACGAGACCTTCGGCTTCGACGTCAGCGTCAGCAACATCCCCAGCGACGCCAACTACCAGCTCCACCTGGGCCGAGTGGCCGACGACGGGAGCCTCGAGGACAGCGAGTCGGTCTACGGCTCCGGCTCCCTCTCCCTGCACGAAGATGGCACCACCTTCGTGGACGATGGGGGCACCTACGGCGTGGTCATCGAGGTCATCGGGGGCGCGGACTGTAGCCAGGCCTACCTGCTGACCATCTCCAAGGGGTAGGCGGCTCGGGGGTGGGGTTTCGTGGGCTCGTCCTTGCCCTGGGGCGTTCGCGCTTCGACCCCTCCGGATGACTCGTCCGAGGCTCCGATCCCTCCCGCCGATTCGAGTTTCCTTCGGATTTCTGCACGCTGTCTGTCCTCGAGGGCTTGTCAGCGCGGCAGGACAAAATACCATCACTGCGCTGGAGATTGAATCCAGTCCGTCTTGCCTTGGAGGCCGCTTGAGCCACTCCGACCACGGCCCGCCCCTCACCCGCGAGATCCGGTCCCGAACCGGCCTCGATCCCGCTCGCTGCTACCAGTGCGGCAAGTGCACCGCCGGCTGCCCCATGGCCGAAGAGATGCCCACGCGCATCCAGCAGATCATGCGGAAGCTGCAGCTGGGGCGCGAGGAACTCCTCGAGGATCCATCCATCTGGTACTGCCTCACCTGCGAGCAGTGCTCGGCCCGCTGTCCCCAGCAGGTCGAACCCGCCCGCTTGGTGGATGCGGTGCGCGAGCTGGCCGTAGAGCGCAAGCCCGGCAGCGCGCCACGCCGCATCGGTGCATTCCACACGGCCTTCCTCGAGCAGGTCCGCATGAACGGGCGCCTGTACGAGTTCGGCCTGGTGCTGGGCTACAAGCTGCGCAGCGGGGCCCTGCTCGACGACATCGACGCCGCTCCGGCCATGATGGCCCGGGGCAAGCTGGCCCTGCTGCCCACCCGCATTTCGGGCCTGGATGACGTCCGGCGCATCTTCGAGGCCTGCGAAGCCGAGCAGCAGCACCACTCGAGCGACACCCAGGAGACGCCATGAAGTTCGGCTACTACCCGGGATGCTCGCTCCACGCGACCGCCCGAGAGTTCTCCGAGAGCCTGCTCGAGCTGGTCGAGGCCTTGGACGTGCAGCTCGAAGAAGTCCAGGACTGGGCTTGCTGCGGCGCCAGCTCCGCCCACGCCACCAACCACCTGCTCGGTGTCGCCCTCCCGGCTCGCACGCTCGCGATCGCCGAGCAGCAAGGGCTCGACAACATCGTGGCCCCCTGCGCTGCCTGCTACGGCCGCCTGGCGGGCGCCAAGCACGAGATCACCGAAGACAGCGCGCTGCGCGACAAGGTGGCGGAGATCCTCGAGCGACCGCTGGACCAGAGCCCCGACATCATCAACATCGTGGGTTTCCTGCAGCTGCTGGTACCCGCCCTCGAAGGTCGGGTGTCCAAGCCCCTCGAGGGTCTGAAGGTCGCCTGCTACTACGGCTGCCTGCTGCTGCGGCCGGCCGATGTCACGAAGTTCGACGACACCGAGCAGCCAAGCTCCATGGAGCAGATCTGCGCGGCGGTGGGCTGCGAACCCCTCGCTTGGAACAAGCGCCTCGAGTGTTGTGGGGCTGGCTTTTCCCTCTCCCGCACCGGCTCCGTCATCCGCATGGGCCGGGAGATCCTCGACGACGCGCGGGCCGCGGGTGCGCAGGCCGTCATCGTGGGCTGCCCCATGTGTCACAGCAACCTCGACATGCGCCAAGCCGCCATGAACAAGGCACAGGCTGGGGCCGATGACCTGCCCATCCTGTATGTCACCGAGCTGGTGGGCCTGGCCCTGGGCCTCGACCCGAAGGCCATGGGCATGCACCGCCACTATGTCTCCACCCAACCGCTGATCGACAGGTTCGAGACCGGCTTGGCCGAGTCCGGCGCAGGGGAGGTGTCCTGATGGCACGCATCGGCGTCTTCGTCTGCCACTGCGGCGAGAACATCGCCCGTACGGTGGACTGTCCAGCGGTCTCCGAAGCCCTGCGGAGCCACCCCGGCGTGGCTCACTCGGTGGACTACAAGTACATGTGCTCCGATCCGGGGCAGAACCAGGTCAAGGCAGCCATCACCGAGCATCGGCTCGATGGCGTGGTGGTGGCGTCCTGTTCACCCCACATGCACGAAAAGACCTTCCGCAGGGCGGTCTCGCGGGCGGGGCTCAATCCCTTCCTCATGGAAATGGCCAACATCCGCGAGCACTGCTCCTGGATCCACGAGCGCACCCCCGAGACCACCGCCAAAGCCATCGATCTCTGCAAGGCCATGGTCGAGAAGGTCAAGCGCAACCAGCCCTTGCAGCCCATCCACATCCCGGTCACGCGCCGGGCTCTGGTGATCGGCGGCGGCATCGCGGGCATCCAGGCCGCCCTCGACATCGCCGAAGGCGGGCGCGACGTGGTCCTGGTCGAAAAGGAGCCCAGCATCGGCGGCCACATGTCGCAGCTGTCCGAGACCTTCCCCACCCTCGACTGCTCCCAGTGCATCCTCACCCCGCGCATGGTGGACGCGTACCAGCACCCGCGCATCACGCTGCACACCTACAGCGAGGTCGAGAAGCTCGACGGCTATATCGGCAACTTCGAGGTCACCATCCGCAAGAAAGCCCGCAGCGTCGACATCGACACCTGCACCGGCTGCGGTGACTGCATGGCCGCCTGTCCGGCCAAGAAGGCCCTGGACGAGTTCGACACGGGGCTTCGCACCCGCACGGCCATCTACTCGCCCTTCCCCCAGGCCGTGCCCAACAAGCCCGTCATCGATCGACCCCACTGCCTCTACTACAAGGCCGTCGAGCGCTTCGCCGCCAAGGGCAGGGTCATGAAGAAGCCCGTGTGCCAGAAGTGCGCCAAGGTCTGCGCGGCCAATGCGCTGCGCTTCGACCAGCAGGACGAGCTGGTCACCGAGAAGGTCGGCGCCGTCGTGGTGGCCACCGGCTTCCAGCTCTACACAGTGGGCAAGGAACAGCCCGAGCCCTTCCTGAAGGGCTACGGCGAGTACGGCTACGGCACCGACCCGGACATCATCGACGGGCTGCAGTTCGAGCGCCTGGCGTCGGCCTCGGGCCCCACGGGCGGCAAGATCGAGCGGCCTTCCGATGGCACGGCCCCCAAAACCGTGGTGTTCATCCAGTGCACCGGCTCCCGCGACCCGGCCAAGGGCATCGAGTACTGCTCCGGTGTCTGCTGCATGTACACCGCCAAGCACACCATGCTCTACCGACACAGCGTGCACACGGGCCGGGCCGTCGTGTTCTACATGGACATCCGCGCCACCGGCAAAGGCTACGACGCCTTCACCCGCCGCGCAGCCGAAGAAGCGGGTGCCGAGTACGTGCGAGGCAGGGTCTCCGCCATCCACCGCGTGGGCGAAAAGCTCCGCGTCTACGGTGCGGACACCCTCTCCGGCGACGCCATGACGGTGGACGCCGACATGGTGGTGCTGGCCACCGCCATCCGGCCCCAGCCGGGCATCAAGGAGCTGGCCCAGAAGCTGTCCATCTCCTACGACCAGCACGGCTTCCTCAACGAAGCCCACCCCAAGCTGCGGCCGGTGGAAACCAACACGGCCGGCATCTACCTGGCGGGCTGCTCCCAGGCCCCGCGAGACATCCCCGACTCCGTGGCCATGGCCTCGGCCACCGCGGCCAAGGTGCTCGCCCTGTTCAGCCACGCCGAGCTCGAGCGAGAGCCCCAGGTCGCCAAGGTAGACCCGGTCACCTGCTCGGGCTGCTTCCACTGCGAGCGCGCCTGCGCCTACGGTGCGGTCGAACACCTCGAGGTCAAGGACCGCCGGGGTAACGTCATCAAGGTCGTGGCCCAGGTCAACCCGGGCGTCTGCCAGGGTTGCGGCGCCTGCCAGGCCATCTGCCCGTCCAAGAGCGTCGAGCTGGACGGCTTCACCGATGCGCAGATCTTCGCGTCCATCCAAGCCTTGAGTCTGTGAGGGAGGGAACCATGAGCTTCGAACCTCGCATCGTGGCCTTCGTGTGCAACTGGTGCACCTACACCGGCGCCGATCTCGCCGGTACGTCCCGGCTGCCCATGGCCACCAACGTGCGCATCGTACGGCTGCCCTGCACCGGGCGCATCGATCCCCTCTTCGTGGTCAAGGCCTTCGAGCGCGGCGCCGACGGTGTCATCGTCTCGGGTTGCCATCCGGGCGACTGCCACTACGCCGAAGGCAACTACCACGCCCGCCGGCGCTTCCGTCTGTTCAAGGAGCTGCTGGACTTCACGGGCATCGACTCCGAGCGCGTCACCTTCTCCTGGGTCTCCGCGTCCCAGGGGCAGAAGTGGGCCGACGTCGTCAATCAAACCACCGAGCGCATCCGCGGGCTGGGGGCCTTCGAGGCCTACCCCGGTGACGAGCGCGGGGAGGTCCCATGAAAGCGCTCCAAGACCTGGCGCGGCAGCTGCTCGAGAGCGGCGAGGTCGCGGTGGTGGTGGGCTACGAGCAAGGCCGGCGCGGCGTGCGCCCCGCCTTCGTCACCCGCCCCGATGATGTCGAGCGGCTGATCTTCGACGCCCGCTGCGTGCAGAACCTGGCCACCTACCTCAACCCCAGGCGAACCCACCTAAAGCAGCTGGGCAAACCGGCGGTGGTGCTCAAGGGCTGCGACGCCCGAGCCGTGGCCGGGCTGCTGCGCGAGACGCAGATCGAGCGCGAGAACTTCGTGCTCATCGGTGTGCGCTGCGGTGGGGTCTTCGAGACACCCGACGCCGAGGGTCAGCTCACCGCGGAATCCATCGCGCCGCGCTGCCACGGCTGCACAGTGCGCGAACCCAAGCTGCCCGAGCATGTCGTGGGCGAACTCCCCCCCGAGCCGCCGGTGGGCCGAAGCATGGACGAGCGCGTGGCCGAGCTGACGGCCCTGCCGCCCGCCGAGCGCCTCGCCTTCTGGAAGCGCGAGCTCGACAAGTGTGTGCGTTGCTACGCCTGCCGTCAGACCTGTCCCCTCTGCATCTGCGCACGCTGCATCGTCGACAAGACCCAGCCCCGTTGGATCGAGGCCTCCGCCCACCCCCGGGGCAACTGGGCCTGGCACCTCACCAGGGCCCAGCACCTCGCCGGGCGCTGCTCCGGCTGCAGCGAGTGTGAGCGCGCCTGCCCCGAGGGCATCCCGGTGCACCTGCTCAACCACTACCTGGCCGGCGTGGTCCGCGACGCCTTCGATCACGTCGTGGGTGACGATCCCGATGTCCCCGCCCCCGTGGGCGCCTTCCGCAAGGAAGACGCCGAGGAGTTCATCGTCTGATGTCATCTCCCATCTCGAAGTACACCGATTCCGCCCGGCTCACCCAGCTCGTTCGACAGCTGCGGGCCGCCGGCGTGGACGTCATCGCCCCAGCCAAGCGGGCGGACGCCAAGGGCACCGTTGGCTACCGCAGTGTCGACGCCTTCGACCAGGTCGTGCTCGACCAGCGGCCCGACAACGCCCTGAAGTCCTTCTTCCTGCCCTCCACCGAGCCGCTGCTCCGCTACCGGCAGCAAGGCAAGGACGTCACCCTGGATCCCGTCTCCCACGAATTCGGCCCGCGCGTGGTGCTCGGGGCTCTGCCCTGCGATGCGGCCGCGTTGCCCGTCGTGGACCGCGTCATGGACTGGGACTACCACGACGAGCCCTGGTTCGGGCGCCGCAAGGCCACCACCGTCATCGCGCTGGCGTGCGACAAGGCCGACAGCGCGTGTTTCTGTACGGGCGTCGGGCTGTCCCCCGGCACCGCCCAGGGCGCCGACCTGCTGTTGGTGCCCGTCCAAGACGGGTTCGTCGTCGAGGTGCACGGTGAGAAGGGCCAAGCCTTCGTGCAGCAGCACGCCGCGGCGTTTGGCGATCCCTCCGAACCCTGGAACGCGCAAGCCTTCAAGGACCGCAGCGAAGAAGCGCTGACCCACGCGGAAGGTCTGGACCCGTCCGCCGCTCGCCGCTGGATCGAAGCCCACTTCTCGGATGCGACCTGGGGTGAGCTGGCTCGGGCCTGCCACGGCTGCGGTGCCTGCGCCATGGTCTGCCCCACCTGCCACTGCTTCGACATCGTGGACGAGCAGGAGGGCGTGGGCGTCGGCACCCGCCGTCGCAACTGGGACTACTGCCAGCACGGCCTGTTCACCCTGCACGGCGCTGGCCACAACCCACGCAACGACCAAGCATCGCGCATCCGCCAGCGCGTCAGCCACAAGTTCGCCATCTACCCAGACCGCTTCGACGCCATCCTCTGCACCGGCTGTGGGCGCTGCTCCCGCGCCTGCGCGGCGGGCATCGACATGCTCGAGGTGGTCGAGACCATCCAGGCCAAGGCCGGGGGTGCCCCGTGAACCTGTACCAGCCCCACCTGATGCGGGTCACCGAGCGCATCGTCGAGACCCCCGACACCACCACCCTGCGCCTCGAGTTCCAAGACTCCGCGGTGGCCCAGAGCTTCCGCTTCCAGGTCGGCCAGTTCGCCGAGTATTCGGTGTTCGGCGAAGGGGAGTGCACCTTCTGCATCGCCAGCGCGCCCACCCGCCTGCCGCTGATCGAGTGTTCGTTCAAGTCGGTTGGCAAGGTCACGGCGGCTCTGGCCGGACTCGACGTGGGCGACACCATGGGCTTCCGCGGGCCCTACGGCAACGCATTCCCCCTCGACGAATGGAAAGGCTCGAACCTGCTCTTCATCGCGGGCGGCATCGGCCTCGCTCCGGTGCGCTGCGTCATCCAGAACGCGCTGGACAGGCGCGAAGACTTCGGCGACATCACCATCGTCTACGGCGCCCGCTCGGTGTCCGATCTGGTGTACAAGGGTGAGCTCGAGCAGTGGTCCCAACGCGACGACGTCCGCTGCGTCCAGACGGTAGACCCAGGGGGCGAAACCCCGGACTGGACCGGCAAGGTCGGCTTCGTTCCCACGGTGCTCGACGAAGTCGCACCGGCGGCCGACAACACCTACGCGATCATCTGTGGGCCCCCCATCATGATCAAGTTCACGCTGCCGGTGCTCGCCAAGCACGGCCTGCCAAACGAGCGAGTCTTCACCACCCTCGAAAACCGCATGAAGTGCGGCCTGGGCAAGTGCGGCCGCTGCAACATCGGCCGCGTATACGTCTGCAAGGACGGCCCGGTGTTCACGGCCACCGAGGTGGCGGAGCTGCCCCCGGACATGTAGGGGCGGGTCTTGACCATCCGTTACGGCGCCCGCATCTCCGACCCCCGGGGATCGGTCCTGCGGACCGCGTCCGGGTTCGGACAAGCCCCCCTCAGCTCACATCCAACCCCCCAAACACCTCCTGCAGCGCCTCCACCAGCTCCTCGGAGCTACCGTCGCCGTGCCTGAGCCGCTCTCGCCGGCGGGCCACATCGGCGAACAGGTCTTCCGCCGCCTCGGCACTGATCACCCCCTCGGCCACGCCGTGCCGCAGGGCATCCTCCTCGACCGACAGCACGTGCAGCGCCGCCTCCTGGATGCGCTCCTGCTCCACCGTCTCCCCCGCCAGCGCGGTCGCCTGCTCGCGGCTCCGGTCCCTGCGTGACCGATACCAGGCCGACAGCCGACCTTCGGCCGTAGGATGGAGCTGGCCCAGGGCGTCCTTGCTCTCGAGCTCGCGCAGGGCCTTGGCCGCCATCATGGCGCGGGCGCGCGCCTGCTCGTACTGGATGCGACCCTCATGGGACTCGGTGATGCCCAGGCGGGCCAGCAGGGGCTTCATCGTGAGCCCCTGCAGGAACAGGCTGATGCTCACGGTCCCGAACACCAGCAGCAGCAGCATCCCGCGCCCAGGGAAGTCAGCGGGCAGCCCGATGACCAGCACCATGGACAGGCTGCCGCGCAGCCCACCCCACACGAACACGTGGGACCACGAGGCGGGGATGCGCTCCGCCCGCATCCAGCGGGTGAAGGGGAACAGGCCGTAGACCGCCGCCGCGCGCCCGAGCACCACCGCCACGAAGGCCAGGGCGATGAACCCGGCCGCGCCGAGGAGCTCGGGCACGTCCAGCTCGATGCCCACCAGCAGGAACACGAAGGAGTTGGCGAAGAACGCCATGAACTCCCAGAAGTCCACCACGGCGATGCGGGTGGACGCGCTCATGCCGTAGCGGCTGCCGAAGCTGCCCAGCACCACGCCCCCGGCCACCACCGCCAGCACCCCGCTGGCGTGCAGGTGCTCCGCTGCGATGAAGCTGCCATAGGCCAGCACGAAGCTGAGCACGACCTCGATGAGCCGATCGTCCACCTGCCGGGTGAGCACGCTGACCACCATGCCCAGCGAGGCCCCGATGCCCAGGCCCACGCCCGCCATCCACAGGAAGGTGCGCACGCCGTAGATGGCGATGTCGCTGGCGCCGTGCAAATCGGGCGCATGACCGTGGCCGCCGCCCACGCCGTAGACCGCAGCGACGATCACGAAGATCACCACGGCCACGCCGTCGTTGAGCAGGCTCTCGCCTTCGACCATCATGTACAGCCGCCGGTCCACACCCAGCGTGCGGAACAGCGCCAGCACGCTGATGGGATCGGTGGCGGCGATCATCGACGCCAGCAGCAGGGAGTGCTTCGGCTCCCAGCCGGGAAGGCCGACGGCCCGCAGCAGGCCGAAGGACACTCCCGCGGTCACCGACACGGCGATGAGCACGCCCACGACTGCGAAGAGCAGGATGGGGCCCGCGTCGCGGCGGAAGCGATCGAACTCCACGTGGTATGCGGCTTCGAAGAGCAGGGCCGGCAAGAAGATGGGCAGCAGCAGGTCGGGGGTGAGGTGGAGACCCTCGAGCGAGGCGAAGTGGAACAGTCCCAGGACGATCCCCGCCAGCACCAAGGCCAGGGTGTAGGGCAGCTTCACGCGGCGGGCACCCATGCCCACCACTGCGGCGATGACCAGCAACAGCA
>CAZVHW010000153.1:0-13604 GCA_964626835.1 uncultured Enterobacterales bacterium | reverse complement strand
CTACGTGCTGGACGAGCCCACCACGGGCCTGCACTTCGAAGACGTCAGCAAGCTGATGGACGTGCTGGACCGGCTGGTCGCGGCCGGCAACACGGTGGTGCTGGTGGAGCACAACCCCGACGTGCTCAAGTGCGCCGACTGGCTCATCGATCTGGGCCCGGAAGGCGGGGCCGCTGGCGGCAGGCTGGTGGCCGAAGGACCACCCGAGCGGGTGGCCGCGACACCGGGCTCACACACCGGCGCCCACCTCGGACCCCTGCTGGATCCCCACCGGTAGACGAACGCCACCCCGGCGCCGCGAAGCACCGGGGCGAGATTCGAAAGCGTCGAACCGAGCGGTTCTACTCTTTCGGCTTGGCCATGTTGCCGACGATCATGCCGGAGTAGTCTTCGCCCTTGCCGATGGCGAGGAAGCCCATCACGCCGATGTACAGACCGACGATGTAGCCGAGGCCACAGGCGACGGAGCCGACCCAGCTGATGACGCCAGAAAGCATGCTCTGCTTGAGCTGCCATTGGAACCAGGGGTTTTCGTCCTGGCCTTCGACCTTACCGATAAAGGCGCCAAACACCCAGCCCCAGAGGCCAAAGATGGCGGTGATGATCCACATCAGCTTGGCCCGGTCCTGCAGTTCCTGCGGGATACCCTGCTGGTTGAGTGCGCTCATGGTCGGTTCTCCTGTTCTGAACGAGTACGTTCGGTGTAGTGAAAAGTGCTAGGTCCTTCTACCAAACGGCGTGCCCCGTAGCAATGCGCGGATGCAAAAAGGCGGACACGTTCGGACACAACGAAGAGGCCGTCTACGATCCGTAGCGGCCGATCTGCTCCAGGTAGGCCGCACGCGAGGCTGGTGGGCCCAATCCACCCTTCACCCCACAAGATAGACTGGCACTCCCCTTGCAACCAGGTACGGGGACATGGGGTCACCTGCCCCCGAAATCCGCCCCCGAGGAGCTGCCATGTGCGTCGAACGACAGCCCCCCTCCGCTGCCGACCGCCACTTCCTCTCGAAGAGCCTGCTGCTCGCCCTCCTGGTGAGCCTGCTGGCGCTCGCACTCACCAGCCCGCGGGTGCACGCGGCCGAGGATCCCACCCTCGACCAAGACGCGCTGCCGGCGACCGGCAAGCAGGAGACCCTCGTCCATGCCCCAGGCTTCGGGCGCTACGCCCTGTTGGCCACCTCGCGGCAGGGCACGGCGCTGCAGCTGGTCGATCGCATGGCCGGACCCGGGCCGCTGGCGGGGGTACCCGGCACCGAAGACGGACGGCTCGATCTCTTCCTCGACCGAGGCAGCTACAAGCTGATCACCCACGCCCACAGGGACGGCAGCGGGCAAGTGGAGCTCGAGGCCCACGCCTTCGACGAGCTCAACCAGGGGTTGGCCCCGCGCATCGAGGACGAGAAGCTGGTGCAGACCGACCTGGGAGATTTCCAACAGCGCTCCTGGTGGATCGCCGTGGACGAGCAGGAGCGGGTCGTGCTCGAAGCGGCGGGCCGTCACCTGGCAGACCTTCGTGTGTGGCGAGACGGCTCGTGGTTGCTCGAAGACATGCCCGACGTCGACGTGATCGAGCCGGTCGAGGGCCGCCCGATGCGCCGCTGCCGGCTCACCGCCGTGCTCGACCCCGGCCTGTACCTGCTCACCGCCTATGGGGGTCCCTCACAGCCCTGGTCAGAGGGCGGAGACGAGACCCCGCTCCTGCTGCGCTCCGGCACCCCGAGTCTCGGAAAATCCGGCCGTCAGCGCGGCGAGATCGGCCCCTTTGGCGAGGAACGTTTCCTGGTACCGGGTGCGGCCGACCTGTTCCGCCTCGAGCTACCCGAAGCCCGCCCCGCCAGCATCTCGGTGGCACGACACAACGAAGCCCGCCCGTTCGGCAACGGGGGAGAATCCGACCGCATCCTGGAAGAGAGCATCCCGCCGGTCGCCACGGTGCACACTCGCCGTGGCGACGGCGAGCACCTGGTGACCATCCGTGGCATGGCCGGGCAGCCCTACGTGCTGCAGCACTTCCCCATCGCCCGGAGCCAGGAACCGATCGTCTCGAAGCACCCGGTCTGGCTCTCCACGCTGCACGCCGGGGCCGTGGAGGACAGCCTCGAGCCCACCTCCATTCTGGTGCGCCGCCCCAAGAACGGCGGCCGCACCGAGATCGTCAAGGCCGAGGTGGTGGAGCTGCAGCCGGGCCGAGCCTTCCAGCGGCGCTTCAACCTGCTCGAACCAGCGACCCTGTTCGTGCACCTGGACGAGCCGGGAAGCTGGGCCGTGAAGGTGGACGATCCACGGGCCCGCATCCGCGTCGAGCCCTTCATGATCAACCGCCCGGAGCACTACGAAGCCCCTGAAGATCAGCTGGGCTCGAGCCACTGGGAGCTGGATGCCGGCTACCACGTCGTCCAGATCTCTCCGCACCGGGTGGGCGTGGCCGAGCTGACCATCAAGCCCCACGGCCTGCTGGACAGCGTGCTCGAGGTGGTCGGGCTGGAGCGAGACCGCGAGCTGCTGGCCATCCGGGCCGGCGCGCGCTTCCCCAAGCTGACCTTCTCGTGGGACTACGACTACACGCTGTACAGCAACCTGGTCCCAGGCGTCCGCATGGGCCTGGTGCACCGCCGCCTGCCGCTGGACATGGCCCAGCCCTTGCCCATCGCCATGGCCCCCGGCGAGACCGTCGAGATCGATGCGAACATCCCCGAGCGCGGCGTGCTGCGGCTGGTCGATGACAAGGGCGCCCTGCTGGACGTCAGCGTGGACGGCAAGGCCTGGATGCAACAGCCCGAGGTGCGCAAGGGCCGGCGAGCGGTCCGAGTGCGCAACGGGGGGGCTGGCGCGGTCGTGGCCACGCTCTGGCACGAACCCGAGCGCCTCCGCTCCAAGACTCCCCTCGAGCGCATCACCATGGACGCCCTGGCGGCCATCCCGGAGTTCCCGCTGATCACCGAGGCCAGCCCCGCCTTCTTCGACCTCGATCGCAGCGGCAAGGCCACCTTCCGCCTGCGGGTGGACGAGCCCGCTCTGTACGTCCTCGAGAGCACGGGCCTGCTCGCGACGACGGGCAAGGTCCGCACCCGCACCGTGCTCTCCCTCGCCCAAGCGGCCCAGAACGGCATCGGCCGCAACTTCCTGGTGCAGTCATACCTGGGCAGCGGTGAGTATCAGGTCACGGTCCAGGCCCAGGGGCAGAGCCGAGGGCACGTGGGCCTGCGCCTGCGACGCACCTCCCTCGAGGACGGTGGAGAGCTCAAGCACGGCGTGGCGGCTCGCGCCCACGTGCCGGCGGGCGACGGCATCGTCTACCGCTTCTCGGCCGCCGAGGACGGCATGTACGCCCTCAACGCCCTGGGGGAACAGCGCGGCTTCCGCTGCCGCCTCGAGGACGCCGATGGCTGGCCGGTGGAAAAACCCGGCGCCAGCCTTCCCGACACCCGATGGCTCGAGGACGGGGGTTACCGCCTGGTGCTGCTTCCCGAGGCGGTGGACACCCGGCGGGTCACCACCGTGGCTCCGGTGGAGCAGGCATTGGTCTTCGAAGGCCACGGCCCCCACGGCCTCCCCCTGGCTCGCACCGCCAGCCACGTCTGGCGCGAGCCCCAAGATGGCAGCGAACGCACGCCGGATCGGTGGCGCTTCGAGCTACCCGCCGACGTCGACCTGAACATCACCATGACCGAAGACATGGCGGGCGAGCTGTTCCGCCTCGAAGGCGACGAACCGGGCGAGCGCGCGGCGCGCGTCAGCCCGGGGCAAGGCTGGCGCGGTGGCCTGGCTGCCGGCCGGTACGAGCTGCAGGTGAGGGCGGCCCGCCGCGATCACGGCCTGGCCTACACGGTCCACGTACAACCGGTGCAGCTGGTCGTGGGCATGCGCACCCAACTCTCGGCCCCCAGCACCACCAGGGTGGCGGTGGGTCACCACGGGCTGGTGGAGATCGCCTCCCACGGCGACCGGGACGTTCGCGCGAGACTGGTGGACGAGCAGGGCAAGCTGGTGGCTGCCAGCGACGACAGACCCGAAGACTGGAACTTCCAGCTGGTCGAGCGCCTGAAACCCGGTCGTTATCAGCTGCGCCTCGACCCTGTCGGCGACAGCTCGGCGTCCACCGTCGTCACCATGGCCGCCCCCGCAGAGACGGCCGCCAAGGCTCTCGCTGCCGGGAAAAGCCGCGACATGGAGCCGGGTGACGAGGTCCTGCTGATACCCATCGAGGGCCTGGGACGAGCCGGGTTGGTGGCGATCCGCGCCACCTCGTCCGAATCCGTCGGCCTGGCGCTCGAGGCCAAGCGCGGCGACAGCTGGCACCCCGTGGCCGAGGACGCCGGCCGCGCGGCCCTGGTATTGGCTCGCCTGGGCGAGGCCGATGCCTGGCGCGCCCGTCTCTGGTCGATGGATCGGCGCGGCAACCCCGTCAGCGTCGCCGTCGTCCTGCCCCGACCCCGTCACGCCACCGAAGCTCGCCTCGCTCGAGGCACGGACTTGAGCGCCGGCCGACAGGCTCTGCCCACCGGCGCTGCGCTCCGGGCCAGCCTGGACCGCCCGGGCCTGCTGGCGGTGACGGGAGATCCCGTGCTCTGGTGCCCCCATGCGGGCCAGGCCTGCGAGCCGGTCGAAAACGGCCTGGTCGCCCCCCTGGAACCAGAGCTCTGGCTGGTGGCGGCCCTCGAGCAGCCCGATCAGACAGCCCGGATCGTCTTGGAGAGGCTGACCCTGGAGAGCGAGGCCGAGCCGACCGCTCCGGTTCACGTCGGCTTGGGAGACGTGGTCATCGCCGACCTGCAGGGCGGCTTGGCTGGCCCCGTGCTGGTGGAAGCCAGCGCCGTGACCGGCCAGCCAGGGCTCCGGATCGCAGACTGGTACGGCGACGGCGAAGTCCTCCTTCCCGGCGAAGGCATGGACGTAGGAGACCGCGCGGCGGTGTCCGTGTCCCTCGACGCCCGCGACCCGGCTCTTCTGGCCTGGGACGCCGATCCAGCCGCTGTCGCCGGAGTGGAGCTGCGCCTGCGCCAGCACCGCTTCCCGGCCCCTCTGCCCGAAGCCGCCCCTCCCGGGAGCATCGACCTGCCGGTACCCGCTGGGGCCGCACGATCGTGGGCCTTGCCCCGCCAAGCCAACCTGCTGCGGATCGCCATCTCGGCAGGCATGGTGGCGGTGCTCGAGGGAGAGCACGGCATCGAGGCCACCTTCTGGGCCCAGCGCGCACCACGGGAGGTCGAGGTACGCAGTACGGCCCTTCGTCTGGTGGTGATGAACGCAGGTCCCACGGCCGGTCGTGCCGCACTGGACGTCATCCCGGGTGTGGAACCCGAGCCGGCGCTGGTCAAGGGTCAGCCCTGGGAGCGACAGCTGGTGCGCGCGGGCAGCCTCCGCCTGGACCTGCCACCCGCCGCGAGAGGCGAGACCCTGCACCTGCGCGGGACGGTGGACGAGGCCGTGCTCGTGGACGCAGACGGCCGGGTGCACAGAGGCCTCGACCTCGCGGTCCCGACCACCGGTGGAACGGTGGAGCTTCGACACAGCGCCGGCCTGGTGCTGGCCTGGATCGACGCACCCGGTGAGGAAGGCGAAGGCCTGTGGGGCCAGGTCGCCGCACCCTGGACGGTGGACCTGACCACACCCAGCGTCACCGAGCTTCAGGGCAGCTCCGCCCTGCTTCGCTTCGAACCCACCATGCCCGTCGCCCTGCACCTCCGCTCGGCACAGGCCCTCGTCGTCGGCACCCGTCACGGCGAAGGCCCCCTTCGCGTCGAGGCCCATGCCGTAGCCGATGGTGTGGACCTGTTGCTCCCAGGAGGGCCGACCACCCTGCAGCTCCGACCCCTCGGGGCCAGCGAGCTGCACGGCAGCTTGGAGCTGTCCAGCACCTCCATCGTCGATCTGGGCGAAGGCCTCGGTCCAGAGCTCCTCATGGCCCCGGGCGACACCCGCTGGTTCCGCTTCGAGGTGGAGCGTGCGGGCCCTGTGGGGCTGGGCGTCCGAGCCGACGCAGACCGCCTCGAGCTGACCCTGCTCGACACCAGCGGGAACGTGCATGGCAGCGGCCTGGCCCAGATGCCCACCCTCGAACCGGGCACCTGGCTGTTGGCCCTACGCCTGCCACCGGGAGCTCGGCCGGTACACGCCCGCCCCGTAGTGGTGGGGATCGAGCTGCCCAAGACAGGCCCGCCCGATGACACCATCCGCCGCTTCGCAAAGCTCGCTGGCGCCACTCCCGTCGTCGCCGAGGAGGACTAGCCATGGCCCGCATCCGCATCCCCCGGCTCGCCCTCGCGGCCTCCATCTTCCTGGCCCTCCTTGCGCTGGCCGTCGGCGCCGTCGCCTTGGCCGACCCCGACGCGCTGCGCGCTGTCGTCGCCCGCCCCACCGGTGCGGGTGGGGGCACCGTCGTGGTTCCCGACCAGTTCCTGCGTCGCTGGGACCCCGTGACCATCTTCTTCCCGTCCCAGTCGGGACCCGCGGACGGGGGCCCCGAGGACGAGCCCAGCCAGCACGTCCGTTTCGTCCCCGAGCACCCCGGTGCCTGGACCTGGCTCGACGGCCGCACCCTGCAGTTCCGCCCAGCCGAACCCTGGCCAGCCTTGGCACGCTTCGCCTGGAAGGCCGGAGGGGAACGGATCGAGCTGGCCACGCTGATGTCGCCCCCCAGCCAGACGGTTCCCTCGGCGGGGCAAGAGGGGCTCGACCCGGTGGAAGCCGTCACGCTCACCTTCGGCGAACCCATGGACACCGCGGCCCTCGCTCGCATGGTCTCCATCGAGCTGCGCACCCTGCCCGGGGTGGGCGGTGCTCCCGAACGCCTGGTGCGCCGCGGCGACTTCGAGATCAAGGCCATGGAGCGCCACGGCCCCTCTGACAGCGCCACCTACGTGCTCACCCTGGACGACCCGATTCCCCTGGGCACCCGCGCCACGGTGCGCTTCCAGCTGGCCATCGAAGAAGACGAGGAGGCCTCCTTCTCGTCCTTCTCCTTCGCCACCGCGGAGCCGTTCCGCGTGGCCACCATCGGCTGCTCCCGCGCCCGGTACCCGGTCAGCCCCGAGGGCAGCCACTACGCCCCAGAGCAGTCCATCCGCTGCGACGCCGCCCAGGCCGAGGTGCAGGTCGACTTCACGGCTCGTCCACAAGACCTGGGGCCGGTTCGAGGCAGAAGCTTGGTGCGCTTCGACCCGGCCGTGGAAGACATGGCCTACCGAGTGCAGGGAAAACGGCTCATCGTCAGCGCCGACTTCGACCGGGACACCCCGTACAAGGTGAGCGTCGTTCCCACGGCCTTGCAGGACGTGCGGGGCCGGGACCTCGAGCTCGAGGCGGCGAGCAGCGCGTGGCTGATCTTTCCCCAGCAGCACCCCTACCTTCGCCTCGCCGCGGGCGACGGCATCGTGGAGCGCCTGGGACCCCAGTCCATTCCCCTCCAGGGCCGCGGGCACGAACGCGTGGATGTTCGCATCCACCGCATGGACCCCATGGAGCGATCGTTCTGGCCCTTCCCGAGCGAACCGGTGACGGTCAACGAAGACGACCGGCCTCCCGGCCCTGGCGAAGAACCGGAGGCCTTCACCACACCATCTCGCACCATCACGCCCCATCAGCTGGCACAGCAGATCGACGCGCTGGGCAGCCCTGCCCGGTCGGTGGTGATGGACCTTCCCATCGACCCCGAAGCCGGCGCATCCCGCATCGGGCTCGATCTCACCGAACAGCTCGCCTTCGTCTCGGGACGCGGTCAGCCCGGTAGCTACCTGGTAGGCGTGCGCACGCTGGACGGCGCGACCACCCGCTCCTGGATGCGGCTGCAGGTCACGGACCTGGCCCTCACCACCGTAGAGGAACCCACCGCGGTGGTCTTCGTCGTCAGCTCGCTGGCATCCGGAAGGGCCCTGCCAGGCGCCACCGTGCGACTCGAGGGCCTGGCGCGCGACTACGGCGAGGACGAACGCTGGGACACCCTCACCGAAGGCCGCACGGGTGCGGACGGTACGTTCCGCTGGGACGCACCTGGGGCCAAGAACCGCACCACACGACATGTCCGGCGCATCGTGGTGGAGCGCGAGGGTGACGTGCTCGTCATGAATGCCGACGATCCACCGGAGCGCTACCACGACAACCTCTGGTCGGGCATGCACTCGAGCTGGCTGCAGTGGAGCTTCGAGCATCTGGCATCCCGAGTTCCCGCACCGGAAGACCTCTGCCACGTCTTCACCGAGCGACCCGTGTACCGGCCCGAGCAGCCCGTGCACATCAAGGGCTGGGCCCGGCGACGCCACGAAGGCGAGCTCGAGCCCATCAACTACCCGGGCGTGATCGAGGTCCAGGGCCCGGGAGACCAGAGCTGGACCCAACGGCTACGGACCAGCGACACCGGCGGCTTCTATTTCCTCTTCGAGGAAGACAAGCTCCCCTCGGGCGCCTACACCGCGACCTTCGAGACCCACGACCCCGACGCCACGTCCCAGGACTACCGTGCCAGCTGCAGCGTCACCTGGCAGATGGAAGCGTACCGCCTGCCGCGCTTCGAGGTGGATCTGACCGCACCCGAGCGCACCCCCCTGGACCGCGCCTTCGAGATCGAGCTGGACGCCAGCTACTACGCAGGGGGCCAGGTGGCCGGGCGCCCCGTGCGCTGGCGCATCACCCAGTACCCCTACACCTACACGCCCGAAGCCAGGGAGGGATTCTACTTCTCCAGTGACGGCCGCTTCGGCCGAGGCCGGCGCTTCGAGACCACCCCCGCCCTGGACCGGGAGGAGACCACCGACGCCGAGGGCCACGTCGCCTTGGTGCTCGACCCCACCGTCGAGCCCACCGCTCACCCCCGCACCTACGTGGTGGAAGCCACGGTCACCGGCGACGACGATCAGACCGTCACCAGCACCACCCGCGTGGTGGCCCTGCCCGCGTTCGTGCTGGGCCTCGACGTTCCCCGCTTCCTCGAGCGCGCATCGAGCATCCCCGTGGGGATGATTGCCGTCGGGCCCGATGGCGAGCTGCTGTCCGGACAGGACGTCACCGTCCGCCTGATGCACCGCCAGTGGCACTCCCGGCTGCAGGCCGGGGACTTCTCCGATGGCGTCGCCCGCTACGTCACCGACGTGGTGGACGAACCCATCGCGGAGCGGATCGTGCGCTCCGGATCGGACGTGTCACGGCTCGAGCTGCCCGTCGAACGTGCGGGCGTCTACGTGGTGGAGCTCGAGGCCCACGATCGCCTGGGTCGCGCCCAGGTGGTCTCGGTGGACCTCTACGTGGGCGGCGACGAGCCGGTGGCTTGGACCCGACCCACCACACAGGTCTTCGAGCTGACCGCCGACAAGGACCAATACCAACCCGGCGACACCGCCTCCATCGTGTTCCAGAGCCCCTTCCGGCGCGCACGCGCCCTGGTGATCCTCGAGGCTCCCGACGGCAACGAGTACCAGTGGCTGGACGTGCGTGGCGGCACCGCCACCTACCGCTTGCCCATCGACAAGACCTGGACGCCCCGGGTCCCGGTCCACGTGATCCTGATGCGCGGCCGCATCGCCGATGACCGCTCCCCAGGCTCGGGAACCGAGCTCGATCTGGGCAAGCCAGCCACCATGGCCGCCACCGCGTGGCTCCAGGTAGAGGCGGTGGGCAACCGCGTAGACGTGGATCTCGACTACCCCACCAAGGCCCGCCCGGGTCAGGTGGTGGACGTCACCATCGAGCTGGCCGATCCCCGAGGCCGCCCGGTCGGCGGCGAGGTCACCCTGTGGCTCGTGGACCAGGCCGTGCTCGCCCTGGGGCGCGAGCAGCGCCTCGACCCCCTGCCTGACTTCATCACCAACGTCCACTCTCGCCTGGGAGTGCTGGACACACGCAACCTCGTGCTAGGCCTGCTACCCACGGCCGAGATGCCTGGCGGTGATGGGCCCGAGGAGATGGGCGACGGCCCCCTGGACAAGGCCACCGTGCGCAAGAACTTCCAGCCCGTCCCCTACTACGAACCGACCCTGCGGGTCCCCGGCAACGGGAAGCTGACCGTGAAGGTGCAGCTGCCCGACAACCTCACCAACTTCGACATCCGGGCCAAGGTCGCCGCGGGTCCAGACCGGTTCGGCTACGCCAAGGGACGCATCGCGGTGCGCCTGCCCGTCATCGTCCAACCCGACCTGCCGCGCTTCGTGCGCCCCGGCGACCGCTTCGAGGCCACCGCCATCGGTCGCGTGATCGAGGGCGAGGGCGGCGCGGGCAGCGCAGAGATCCGTGTCGAGGGCTTGACCTTGGGAGGGGACAGCCGCCAAGCGCTCTCCCTCGACCCGAAGGCTTCCACCCGCATCGGCTTCCCGGTCACCGTGGATACGCCAGGCTACGACCGACACGGCATGCCCACCCGTGAGGCCATCACCGTGACCGTGGGGATCGAGCGCGGCAGCGACGGTGCCGCGGACGCCTTCCAGGTAGAGCTGCCCATCCGACCCGACCGTTTCCCCATCAGCGAGCGGCTGCTGCACGAGCTGGCCGAAGGCGAGAGCCTGGAGATCGCCGCGCTCGGGTCCGAGGCCCGGCCCGGCACCCTGCGCCGCACCGTGCTGGCCTCGGGCGAGCCTAGCCTGGTCCACGTGGCCTCCGGCATGGACTTCCTGCTCCAGTACCCCTACGGGTGCACCGAGCAGCGCCTGTCCAGGGCGAGGGCCTACCTGGCCTTGGGCCAACTCTCCCGCCTCATCCACCTCGAGCGCACTCCGGAGGAAGTGGACAAGGTCGTCAACGCTACCCTGGCTTGGCTCGGAGACAACGTGGACGACCACGGCCTGGTGAGCTTCTGGCCGGGTTCCAGGGGCAACACCTGGCTCACCGCCTGGACCGTCATGTTCCTGGTAGACGCCCAGGAAGCTGGCTACCCGGTGGACGCAGGCCTGATGAACGACCTCGAGCACGCCCTGGTGCAGGCGCTGCGCTCCGACTACGCCTACCACATCGACGGCGAGGCCTGGATCGAGCGGGCGTGGGCGCTGTCCGCCCTGGCCGCAGCCGGGCACTTCGACCGCGGCTACTTCGCCGAGTTGGGCCGAAAGTCGGCCTACCTGGACGCCGAAGGCACCGCTCAAGTGCTGCTGGCCGCTGCCCGGGCTGGGCAGCAGGACGCCCCCGTCTCCCGGACGCTGGTGGACAAGCTGGCCGAGGCGATGATCGTGCGTCTGCACCAAGGCCAGGAGATCTACGGCGGCCTGCAAGCCCAGCGCACCAACCGCAGCGGCATCATCCTCCCCAGCGAGACCCGCACCGTGGCCTCCATGGCACGCGCCCTGGCCCGAGTGGCTCCCGATCACGAACGTCTCGAGGTGCTCTACGACGCCCTGATCACCCTGGGCCGGACCGACGGCTGGGGCAGCACGAACGCCAACGCTGCCGCCATGCTCGCCATCTCCGAGCGCCTGGAGCAACCCCGCGAGGGTGCCAGCAAGCACAGCGTGGCCCTCGATGGGCCCACGGGCACCCAGACCAGCCGCCTGGACGGCTCCAACCCGGTGGCCTTCTGGTCCATCGAAGACAGCGCCGCCCTCACGGTCCACCACTCGGAAGCCAGCGGCCGCGAGCCAGGGCCTGTGTTGGTTCGGAGCGATGCCTTCTACCTACCTGTCGATGACGGCAGCAAGGAAGAAGCCCGCGCCAGCGGCTTCGTGGTCCAGCGGTCCCTCGAGCGCGTGCTGGGCGGCAAGGCCCCAACCCAGAAGCTACCCCTGGAGCGAGCGGGCCAGACCATGAGCTTCGTGGTGGGCGAGGTCATCGAGGACCACGTGCGCGTGGTGGTCCCCGAGAACCGCCACCACGTGGCCATCGTGGTCCCCATGGCCGCGGGCATGGAGCCCCTGAACCCCGGCCTGGCCACGGCACCTCCGGAAGCTACCCCCAGCGCAGGGCTCACCCTGCGGCCCACATACGCCGACTACGCCGACGACAGCGTGGCCTTCTTCTACAACTCCCTCCCCAAGGGCACCTACGACTTCCGCTTCCGCGTCCGCGCCTTCACCCCCGGCCAATACGTCCAACCCGCCGCCCGCGCCGAGATGATGTACGACGCCAGCACCGTGGGCACCTCCCCCGGCGCGGTCGTGGCCATCACTAGAGACTAGACGATGAAGGTATGGTGGCTCACCCTCGCTGGGGCGTTGCTCGTCCTCGGGGTGGGGCTGGCAGGGAGGGTCAGCAACCGGGCCGTGCTCAGGAGCCCGATGCCTACGTTGCTGTTGCAGGATCGCGATGGGCACTTCTTGGCCGAGCTTTCTTTCGTGCCCGAACAGGAACTCGGGTACTGGGAGGTCGACGAGATCCCATGGCGGGTGGCCGCTGCTACCGTGGCCATCGAGGACAAACGTTTCTGGGAGCACCCCGGGGTCGATCCCAAGGGGGTTGCTCGCGCGGTGATACAGAACCTCGAGAGCGGTGAGGTGGTCTCGGGAGCGTCCACCCTCGCCATGCAGGTGGCCCGGATGCAGGACCCGGGACCGCGCACCTACGGAAAGAAGCTCGTGGAAGCGCTGACCGCCCTGGCGCTCACCGCCCGCTACGATCGCGACGAGATCATGGCTCACTACCTGCAGCTGGTGCCCTACGGCAACCGCATCCACGGCATCGGCTACGCGGCAAGGCGGTACCTGGACAAGCCCGTAGCAGACCTGTCCTGGGCAGAGGTGGCCTTCCTCGCCGCCCTGCCCCAGGCGCCCTCCCGCACCAACCCCTTCCACCCCGCCGGCAAGCGCAGGGGGGCGGAACGCGCGGAGCGCATCCTGGGCGAGCTCGAAAACGGCGGTGTCATCGGCCAGTCGGACTACGAGCAGGCGCTGGCAGACCTGGGTGCCCTCGACGTACCGGACCGAGGGGTGCGGCCTCCCGGAGCGCTCCACGGCATCCTGCAGATCGAGGAGAGGCTCCGCGCGGAACCCAGCCGCTGGAACAGCCTGGCCGAGCAGCCCGTGTTGCGCTGCAGCCTCGATCTGGAGCTGCAAGCCTGGGTCGAGTCGGACCTCCGGAGCCATGTCCGATCCCTGGAAGCCCGGGGTGCGGGCAACGGCGCGGTGGTGGTGCTCGACGCCCACACAAGAGAGGTGCTGGCCGCCGTCGGCTCGAGCTCCTACTTCGACTCACGCTTCGCCGGCTCGATCGACTACACCCGCGTGCAACGCTACCCCGGCTCCACCCTCAAGCCCTTCCTCTACGCCTTGGCCCTGGATCGCGGGACGATCAACCCGAGCACGCTGATGGACGATCTGCAGCGTGGGCCGGATGGAATCGGCAACGCCGATGACCACTTCCTTGGCCCCATGCTGCCCCGGCGGGCCCTGGCCAACTCGCGCAACGTACCGGCGGTACGCCTGCTCGAGCGTATCGGCTTGGACGAAGGCTACGCCTTCCTGGCCGACTTGGGCCTGCACGACGGCCGCCTGCCCGCGAACCACTACGGCCTGGGACTGGCCATCGGCGGAGCACCCCTCACCCTCCAACAGCTGGCCAACGCCTACACCGTCCTGGCAGGAAACGGGCGGAAGGGCCCCCTGGTCTGGCTGCCCGGGCGCCAACCTGACGAAGACGAGCAGGTCCTCTCCCCCCAGAGCGCCCGGCAGGTCGCCCAGTGGCTCTCCGATCCC
>CAZVHW010000152.1:1472-13617 GCA_964626835.1 uncultured Enterobacterales bacterium | reverse complement strand
GGGCATGGTCCGCGGCGTGCCGAGACCGTGGTCTTCGGGGCAGAATGGGTGCAGGCGGACCCTCGGATCGTCCAGCCAGGTGGGCCGCAGCGCACCCAGGCCGTAGTCCGTACCCTCGACCCCGCATGGCTGGCCCATCAAGCAGGCGCTGATCAGCACCCGCCAGGGCTCCTTCGTGGAAGGAACTCGCAGCGCCCGGAGGGCCTCGGGGCGGTGAGGGAGCCTCATGCTCGTTCCATACCACGCCTCGCCGTCGGCGAGGGCCGGACGGTGGTGGCTCTCCGACCGTCCAGTTAGTCGCCGGCCATGAACTTCTGGAAACGCCTGGGTCCCGGATTCCTGCTCGCTGCAACGAGTATCGGTGCGTCGCACCTGGTCTTGAGTCCCCAGGCCGGGGCGCTCTTCGGCTACCAGCTGCTCTGGCTGGTGCTGGCCTGTCACCTGTTCAAGTACCCCGCCTTCGAGTGCGGGCCGCGCTACGCCGCCGCCACGGGCCAGAGCCTCTTGGCTGGCTATGCGCGCATGCCCGGGCCCCGGGGCTGGGCGTTGATCCTCTTCCTGATCAGCACCGTGCTGCAGGGCATCGGGGTGTTGGCCGGTGTTGTCAGTGTCTCGGGCTGCGTGTTGCACAGCTGGACCGGCCTGCTGGGGATCGAGCTGTTCTCGCTGCTGGTCATCGCGGCGGTCATCGCCCTGCTCTTCGCCGGGGGATTTTCCTGGTTGGACCACCTCAACAAGGTGATGATCACCATCCTGGCGCTGGCCACGGTGCTGGCGTTCTTGCCGGTGCTGCCTCCTCCTTCGGCGGCCAAGGGCCTGCTGGTGCCAGGCCTGCCCGAGGGCTCGCTGATCCTGGTAGCTGCCATTCTCGGCTGGATGCCCACGGGTATCGACGTGTCTGTCTGGCACAGCTTCTGGACCCTCGAAAAGCTCGGCAGCCTGGGTGAGCGCAGCGAAGGCGCCACCCTGGCGGACCGGCTGCGCCAGCTTCGGCTCTCGCTGGTCGATATGCGAGTTGGGTATGGGCTTTCGCTGATCACTGGGTTGATGTTCGTGAGCCTGGGTGCCATCCACCTGGCGGGCCGTGGCTCGGAGCTGTCGGGCGTGCAGTTCGTGGAGACCCTTTCCGAGGCGTACACCGCCATCTTGGGCCGCTGGATGTACCACGTGTTCATGCTCACGGCGTTCTTCGCCATGTTCTCCACCTCGTACACGGTTATCGACGGCTTCTCGCGCTCGTTCTCCGAGGCCCTCGCCGCACTGCGCCCCGCCTTGGCCGTGCCTGACGTCAAGCGCAAGACCTACGGCGGCTTCGTGCTGGT
Source organism: uncultured Enterobacterales bacterium (assembly GCA_964626835.1). Taxonomy (GTDB): domain Bacteria; phylum Myxococcota_A; class UBA796; order UBA796; family JAFGLY01; genus CALDOK01. Next base: position 12,295 of record CAZVHW010000152.1, on the reverse strand, counting down.
CTCGGGGTCGGTGGCGGCGCTGTTCATCGCCTGGATCGGCAACCCCGTCACCCTGGTCACGGTGGTAGCGCTGGTCAGCCTGGCGGCCGCTCCGGTGCTCTACGGGCTGAACTTGGTCTGCGTGCGCCGGGACATCACCAACCCGGCGTTGCGACCCTCCCGCGCGGTGATGTTGCTCGGCTGGGCGGGTGCTGGCATCATGCTGCTGGCCCTCGCGGTGACCTTCCACGTGAAGGTTTCGAGCTAGACCTCACCATGTCCCTTGTGGGTAGGGGGGATCGGCTGCGATAATCGGCCGCGATCAGGAGACCATCATGAACAAGCGTACCTACGTCCTCTTGGCGCTGTTGCTCGGCGCCTGCACCAGCGATCCCGGCGACTCCGGCGACTCCGGCGACTCCGAACCCATCGTGGACACCGACGACTCGTACGTCGACGACGGGCTGCAGCGCTTCACCATCCTGCACACCAACGACTGGCACAGCCACGTGCTCGGCCAGGGGCCAAACGCTGAGTACACGCCCGATTCAACCGGCGACGACGGCACCCTCGGGGGCATGGCCCGCATCAAGACCCTCGCGGACGAAGTGCGGGGCGCCAGCGCAGACCCCGTGCTGCTCTTCGACGGGGGCGACTGGATGGCCGGCAGCCTGTTCCATTTGCTGGCCACCAGCCACGCGGCCGAGATCCAGCTGATGGACCTCCTCGGCTACGACGCCATCACGTTCGGCAACCACGAGTACGACTGGGGCCCCGGCGTCCTGGGTGAGATGATCACCACCGCCGACAGCTTGGGCGTCACCCTGCCCATCGTCGCCTCCAACATCGTGCCGGATTCCAGCGACGATGCTGACGACACCCTCGCAGCCCACATCGACAGCGGCCGCATCGAGACCACCAAGCTGCTCGAGCTGGACAACGGTCTGACCATCGGGCTGTTCGGCCTGTTGGGAGAGGACGCGGCATCCGTGGCCCCCGGGGCCGTGCCCACCACCTTCGGCGACGCCGCCGAGGCCGCCACCCTGGCGGTGGACGAGCTGCGGGCAGGCGGGGCCGACCTGGTGATCCTGCTGTCTCATTCGGGGCTCACCGCCGACGCCGAGACCTCGCCGGACGAAATACTGGCCGCCGAGGTCTCCGGCATCGACGTCATCGTCGGGGGCCACAGCCACACGGTACAGGCCGAGCCCATCGTGGTGGGGGACACCGTCATCGTGCAAGCCGGAGCCTACGCGATGTACCTGGGCCAGCTGGACTTGGCCTGGGACGGAGCGACGCTGCAGGTCGAGGACTACGTCCTCCACACCATCGACGACAACATTCTTGGCGACGAAGAGGTCACCTCGTTGGTGGACGATCTCGTCGTCGCCCTCGAGGACGGGCCCTTGGCCACCACGGGCTACGGCTTCTACGACGCCATCATGGATTCAGGCGAAGACCTCGCCGCCACCGGCTGCGTCGAGACCGGCCTGGGCCACCTGGTGACCGATTCCTTCGCCTACGCGATGAACTCCGTGGGGTCCGAGCACGCCATCGACTTCGCCTTCGAGAGTCACGGCGTCATTCGCGATGGCATCATCGCTGGCAACACGGGAACGCAAGGTTTCTCGGACCTCTTCCGGGTGCTTCCCCTGGGCGAGGGCAACGACGACGTGCCCGGCTACGCCCTGGTGGACTTCTACGTCGACGCCCAGGAGCTCGAAGGGGTCTGCGAGGTCACGGCCTCCATCTCACCGCTGTTCGGCTGCAACTACTTCGTCGAGGTCTCGGGCATGCGCTGCCACGTGGACAGCGTGGCCGTGCCCTTCACCCGGGTCGAGTCGGTGGACGTCTGGGATGGCGACGACTGGGCCGAGTTGGACACCTCGTCGTCCAACGACACGCTCTACCACGTCGCAGTGGACAGCTATGTCGCCAGCCTGATGGGCGTGTTGGAGTCGCTCACCAGCGGCCTCATCACCGTCACGCCCAAGGACATCTACGGCGAGGCGCTCACGGACGTCGACGACATGGTGTTCGACGCCGATCCCAGCACCGAGGAGATCGAGGAGCTCAAGCTCTGGCAGGCTGTCGCGATCTACACCGAGACCTTCGATGACAGCGACTCGAACGGTGTGCCCAATCTCCCGGACGGGTACCTGAACGCCGAGCCGCGCATCATCGGGTACGAGTAGCAGCAAAGGCCGGACACCATGCGGTGCCCGGCCTCGAGAAGTGCTCGATAGGTCGTCGCTTATTGACCGATCAGCGGGACGATCATGATGGAGCCGGCGGACGAGCCAGCCATGGCCTCGGGGAAGGTCAGGTCTCCGAAGGAGGCTGAGTAGGTGCTGATGCCCGCGGCGGGGATGACGAAGAAGGAACCGCCCAGGGCGATGGTGGAGGTGTTGAGGGCTCCGCCGGTGCTGAACAGGCCGTCGGCCGAGTCGCCGTCCTGGTAGTAGACCGACTCGGATCCGGTGACGGTCGCGCCTTCGATGGGGGCCATCGTGGCGTCGAGGACCATACCGGCCAGCGCGCCATCGGTGGTGATGTCGCTGCCGTAGCCCACGGCTGCCAGGCTGGCGTCGATGCCATCGCGGTATTCGGCGTTGACGACGAAGGCCATCTTGTCGCTCAGCACGTCGCCGGACTCGAGGTCGGCGTAGTCGGCCGTATCGACCGGGGTGGCCGAGGTCATGATGGTGGAACCGGAGACATCGCAGTCGAAGACCGACAGCAGGATGCCGAAGACCGGCTTGTCCGTGATGCCCGAGAGGCTGAACATGCCGCTGGCGTCGGTGGTGCCGGCGGACATCTCCACGACCTCTCCGCCCGTGACCGCGCCATCGGGGTTCATGGCGGCGACACAGATGCCTTCGCCCAGCGGGGCGCCGGCGGCCATGTCGAAGGTGGCGCCTTCGATGGTGTAGCCGAGGTCGGTGTCGGCGTCGGTGTCGGTGTCGGTGTCGGTGTCGGTGTCGCCGTCGGCGTCGGTGTCGGTGTCGGTGTCGGTGTCGGTGTCGGTGTCGCCCTCGGGGGTCCCCGTTTCCTCGGCCGGGGGGCAGGCGGTGAGAGCCAACGGCAGTGCGATTGCCAGGGGCAGCAGGAAGGTGATGCGATTCATGTCGTCTCCTCGGGTGAAATGCCGGGTCAGGGGAAATTACTGTGCGACCAGGCGGATGAACACGGCGTACTCCGAGATGCTCCCGTAGAGTTTGGGATCCCACGTGTGTGAGCCGTCGTCTTCAATGGTGTAGGTGGTGATGCTGGCGTCGGGCACCATGAACATGGCGTCCGCAGCGGCGATGGTGGAGGGGTTGGCGGTGCTGTCGGCCCCGAAGGCGCCGTCGCTGGGTTCGTCGTCCCAGTAGTAGGTGGCGTCACACGACGAACAAGTGACCGTGGCGCCATCGACGGGCTCTTCGGCCGAATCCTGGATGAAGCCCGCCATGAAGCCATCGAGCTCGAGGCTTTCTTCTGGGACGTGGCCCAGCGTGGCCAGGTCGTCCTCGAGGGTGAGGGCGTGCTCGGCTGACAGGGAGAGGGCGTCGATGTCGAGGATGGCGCCGCCATCTTCGAGATCCGCGTACAGCTCCGGGCCGAGACCCGTGGCCGTGAGCATCACGGATGAGTCACCGCCGTACTCACACTCGAGCTTTCCGCCGTCGTCGACGCTCACGAAGAGGCCGAGCGTGGGCTTGGCTTCGATGCCCTGCAGGACGAAGCTGCCGTCTGCGCAGACGAAGGAGCTGGCCACGACGTCCGGGTCTTGGCCGGCCAGGGCCTTGGTGGGGTCTACGGCGAAGATGCACAGGCCTTCTTCGCCCGCTGCCTCGTCGTAGGCGAGCAGTTCGTCGGTGCCGAGGTCGCGGACGGTGCCTTCGATGCGATAGCCGACATCGAAGCCGGACTCGTCGCCGCAGACCACGGCGTCGGGTTCAGCGCTGTCGGCGTCGCCCCCTTCGTATTCGATGCAGCGCCCAACGCAGCAGCCCTGCGCGAGGAAGGTGGTAGCGGCGATAACGGAAATGGTGAGCCCAGGACGCATCGGTCCTCCTGTTGTCGACGGGCCTGTATAGCATCCAGAAACGGGGGTGGTCCAATTAATCCACGACAAGGTGGGAAATCACCATCGCCCCTTCCGCAGTGGTCGGCGCTGTGCGTTAATGGCGGTCTGCCGCTCTCAGGAGGATCCATGATCCCTGTCGTCTCTGTCGTTCTCTTCGCCTCGTCCCTGGCACAGGCCGGGTCCATCTCGGCTCCCGGCGTGACCGCCGGCCCCGACTCGGGCGCGGCGACGCCCGATGTGGCTGCGGTCTACTACAATCCCGCGGCCATCGCTGCTGCCGACGGCTTCAGCGCCATGGTGGACGTGCAGTACGCCTTCGTGCGAATCGACGCCGAAGCCACCCGCAACGACGGCATCGACCCCAACACCGGCCAGCCCTACGAAACGGCGACCGCCCGCGTCCAGGTCCCGGTGGGCCTGCTTGGGCTGACCTGGCAGGTCATCCCCGATCGCCTCACCCTGGGCTTCGCGGCTACCGACCCCTTCGTCGGTGGTGGCGACTACACCAGCACGGAAACCGGCGAGGTCCCGCCGTACACGGGCCACCAGCGCTACCACGGCATCAACACCAAGATCATCACGGCGGCCTTCATGCCAGCGGTCGGTCTGACGGTGGTCGATGGGCTCCACGTTGGGGGCGGCGCGGCCTATGTCATGGACATCATCCAGGTGTACCAGGCCTCCGACCCGCTGGGCACCGAAGGCATCCTCTCCGAAGAAGTCGGCATGGACGTACCCGACAACCCCTACGCCCTGGATACCTACCTCCAAGGCAACGCCAGCGGGCATCACTGGGGCTGGAACGCGGGCGTCTTCTTCGACCGCATCCCCGAGTTCCAGGTCGGGCTCTCCTATTGGTCGGGCGGCACCTTCCAAGCCACCGGCGACGGCTCGGTCGAAGTACCCGGGGCCCTGGCCGTCGACGGCCAAGACATCACGGTTCCGGCCTTGGTCACCGTCTCCATGCCGCTGCCCGCCATCGCCCGACTCTCCCTCGCCTCTCAGGTCAACGAGCGCTGGAAGGTGGGCCTGGGCGTCGACTACAACATGTGGAACGTCTGCTGCGGCGGCGAAGAAGGAGACATCGACATCAAGCTCACCAACGAAGACGGTGAAGCCATCGGCCTGGACGACGGGGTGAGCATCACCATCAACACGCAGCAGTACGGCCCGCGTCGCCTGTGGAACTCCACCAACATCGCGGGCACCGTGGGGTGCCAGGCCAACGACAAGCTCTGGCTGGGCGGCCGCCTAGGTGCCAACCAGAACGCCGTCCCCGACTACGCCGTCAGCGCCACCAACCTCGACTTCGCCAACATCGGCGTCATGCTTGCGGGCCGCTACAAGATCGGCAAGACCACGGTGGGGCTGGCCTACAGCAAGTTCTTCCTGATCCCTCGCGAGATCACCGACTCCGCCTGGAACCGCCAGGATGGCAACGACCGATTCAGCCCGGCCACCCCCTACAAGTCCAGCGGCAACGGCACCTACAGGGGCAAGGTGGACGTCATCGGGCTGCGTCTGGGCGTGGACATCTAGCTCTTCAGCTCCTCGAGATCCCGGAAGTTCTCGAGCGCTTCGGGGTTCGCCAAGGCGTCGCGGTTGAGGATGGGCTCGCCCCTGATCACCTTGCCCACCGCCAGCTCGACCTTCTTGCCGCTGATGGTGCGGGGGATGTCGGCCACGGCGATGACCTTGGCGGGCACGTGCCGCGGCGTGGTGTTGCGCCGGATGGTGCTCTTGATGCGTTTGACCAGGGTTTCGTCCAGCGTGACACCGGCTCGCAACACCACGAAGAGCAGGACGCGAGTGTCGCCGTCCCATTCCTGGCCGCTCACCAGGCTGTCCACCACCTCTGGGACCGTCATGACCTGACGGTAGATCTCCGAGGTCCCGATGCGCACGCCGCCGGGGTTGAGGGTGGCGTCGGAGCGCCCGAAGATGGTCATGCCGTCGTGCTGGGTGATCTCCACGAAGTCGCCGTGGCGCCAGACGTTGTCGTAGACCGCGAAGTAGGCGTCGCGGTACTTGGCCTTGCCCGGATCGTTCCAGAAGTAGATGGGCTGAGAGGGGAACGATGCGGTGCAGACCAGCTCTCCCTTGACTCCCCGCACGGGTTGCCCCCCGTGGTCAAAGGCTTCGACCTTCATGCCCAGGCCGCGGCACTGCAGCTCGCCGCGGTGCACCGGCGCCATTGGGTTGCCCAGGGCGAAACAGGAAATGATGTCGGTGCCGCCCGAGATGGACGCCAGCTGCAGGTCGGTCTTGACCTCGCGGTAGACATACTCGAAGCTCTCGACCGACAGCGGCGAGCCCGTGGAGCACATGACCCGCAACGCGCCCAGGTCGAACTGCTCGCGGGGCTTCAGGCCGGCCTTTTCGACCGCGGCGATGTAGCGGGCGCTGGTGCCGAAGACGGCCATGCGCTCTTTTTCGGCTAGGCGGAAGATGGCACCCGGGTCGGGGTGGAAGGGGTTGCCGTCGAAGAGCAGCACGGTGGCGCCCAGGGCCAGGGTGCTGACCAGCCAGTTCCACATCATCCAGCCGCAGGTGGTGAAGTAGAACACCCTGTGTTCGGGGTGCACGTCGGTGTGCAGGGACAGCTCCTTGAGGTGCTGCAGCAGGGTGCCGCCGACACCGTGCACGATGCACTTGGGCACCCCCGTGGTGCCCGAGGAGTACATGATGTACAGCGGGTGATCGAAGGGCAGCTGCTCGAAGGCAAGCTCGGGGACCGGGCCCGAGCCCAGGAAGTCACCCCAGTGGACGGCGTCGCGCACCGGCGAGAGGTTCGGCTCGGCCTGGGTGTAGGGCACCACCACGACCTTTTCGATGGAGGGCAGGGCCTCGAGGACCCCGGAGATGCGCTCGAGGGAGTCGAAGCGGCGGCCGTTGTAGAGGTAGCCGTCGGCGGTGAAGAGCAGCTTGGGCTCGATCTGACCGAAGCGGTCCAGCACGCCCTTGATGCCGAAGTCGGGTGAGCAGGAGGACCAGATGGCTCCGATGCTGGTGGCGGCGAGCATGGCCACCACGGCTTCGATGACGTTGGGCATGAAGCCCGCCACCCGGTCGCCCACCTCTACGCCGGAAGCTCGCATGGCGGCTGCGGCTCGTGCAGTCTGCTCACGCAGCTGGGCGTAGGTGACGCGGCGGCGGCTCCCGTCTTCTGACGTGAAGACCAGAGCCTCGCGATCGGGCTCCCCAGCCCGCAGCAGGTTCTCGGCGAAGTTGAGCCGCGCGCCGACGAACCAGCGGGATTCCATCATCTCGTCGGGTTTGACCAGCACTTCGTCCCACCGCTGGGAGCACGCCACGTCGAAGAACTCCCACACCGCCCGCCAGAACGCGGCCCGCTGGGTCACGGACCAGTCCCACAGCGACCCGTAGCCAGGGAAGTCGAGGCCCTTTTCCTGGCGAAGGAAGTCCAGGAAGCGAGACATGTTGCTGCCAAGGATCCGATCCTCGGAGGGGTGCCAAAGGGCGTCGCTCATCCTTGCCTCTCCACCGGATCCAGCACCCGGTCTGCGCGGTTGGACACAGCACCTATCCGTATAGACGTTCACTTCAAGCCGCAGTCTGGGCGGCGGGTGGCCGTGTTAGAGTGGCATGGTCGGAGACATGACGTTCCTCACTTCGCGAGCGCCCCATGAAGGTCACGGTGGAGTTCCTCGGCCTGCAATCCCTCACCCAGCGCCTGGGTGGCAAGCGGCACGAGATCGATCTCCCCGGCAGCACCGTGCAGGAGCTGATCCAGGCGATCCTCCAGCGGTACGGCCAGCCCGCACGCCGTGCGCTGCTCGACGCGCAGGGCGAGCTGGAGATGACCATCCAAGTGCTGCACAACGGCCGCGAATGGATCACCCACGACCGGCTGGACCACGAGCTGAACGACGGTGACGCCGTCTCGTTCTTGCTGCTCGTGGCTGGCGGTTAAGGGGCCCCCCGAGGTCGACCATGTCTGACACCAGCGCAGCCGCCAGCCGCATCGGCGTCTTTGTTTGCCACTGCGGGCACAACATCGCTGGCCGCGTGCGCATCGCAGACGTGGTCGGCGCCGCCAGCGCGTGGCCCTCGGTGGTGGTCGCCCGCGACTACACCTACATGTGCTCCGAGCCCGGCCAGCGTCTGCTGCGCGACACCATCGTGGAGCACGAACTCGACGCGCTGGTGGTGGCCGCCTGCTCTCCGCGCTTGCACGAGCGCACCTTCCGGGTGGCCGCGGCAGCCGCGGGCCTCAATCCGTTCCGCGTCGAGATCGCCAACATCCGCGAGCAGTGCTCCTGGATCCACACCGACGAAGACGTGGCCACGGCCAAGGCGCTGCGCATCGTTCGTGCGGCGGTCGAAAAAGCCCGCCTGGACCAAGCCCTCGAAGAGCTGCGCTTCCCGGTGACCTCGGCGGCATTGGTAGTGGGCGCAGGCATCGCGGGCATCCAGGCGGCCCTCGACATCGCCGAGACCGGCAAGAAGGTCTTCTTGGTCGAGCGCAGCGCCACCATCGGTGGCAACATGGCGCGCCTGTCCGAGACCTTCCCCACCCTCGATTGTGCCTCGTGCACGCTCACTCCCAAGATGGTCGAGGCCAGCCAGCACCCCGACATCGAGCTGCTCACCTCGGCCGAGGTGGATTCCGTGCAGGGCCACGTGGGGCAGTTCGAGGTCACCATCCGGCAGCGCGCCCGCTACGTCGACCACCATGCCTGCACCGGCTGTGGTGACTGCATCCAGCGTTGCCCATCCCGCAAGCACGCCTCTGTGTTCGAGCGGGGCATGGGCAAGCGGCCGGCCATCTCCACCCCCTTCCCCCAGGCGATCCCCAACAAGCCCACCATCGATCGCGACGCCTGCCTGTGGTTCGGCCGGCGCGCCCGCAGCGGCAAGCGACGTTGCGGGTTGTGCGCCGAGGTCTGTCAGCTCGACGCCATCCGCTTCGACGACCAGGACAGCACGCGGGTCGTCCAGGTGGGGGCCATCGTGCTGGCCACTGGTTTCGACACCTATGGCGTCGAGTCCCTGCCTGAGTACGGTGGGGGCCAGCTCCCCGATGTCATCGACAGCCTGCAGTTCGAGCGGCTGATGTCCGCGTCCGGGCCCACCGCTGGGCGAATCCTGCGCCCCTCCGACGGCCGCGAGGTGCAATCGGTGGCCTTTGTTCACTGCGCTGGCTCCCGGGACGCCCTGCACCACCGCCACTGCTCCAAGGTGTGCTGCCTCTACACCTCCAAGCACGCCATGTTGTTCCGCGAGCGCGTGCCCCACGGCACCGCCTGGGCCTTCTACATCGACCTGCGCCATGGCGGCCGGGACGCCGAGGAGTTCCTGGTCCGCACCCAGCAGGCCGGGGTCCGCATGGTGCGGGGCAAGGTGAGCGGAGTCGTCCCCGGGACCGACGAGGACGAGGGCAAGCTCGTGGCCAGGGCGGAGGACACCCTCACCGGCGAGCTGCTGCAGGTCCCGGTGGATCTGGTGGTCCTCGCCACCTCGATGTTGCCCGCCCCAGGCACCCGCGAGTTGGCCCAGAAGCTCAAGGTGCCGCTGACCCCCGAAGGGTTCCTGGCCGAGGCCCACATCAAGCTACGGCCCGCCGAGAGCGCGACCGCCGGCATCTTCCTGGCTGGCACCGCGCAAGGCCCCCGCGACATCCCGGAATCCGTGGCCCAGGGCTCGGCGGCCGCGGCCAAGGTGCTGGGCATGCTGTTCAGGGACGAGCTGAGCGCCGATCCCACCGTGGCCTGGGTTCTGGATCCCGACTGTGTGGGCTGCAGCCACTGTGTCGATGCTTGCCCGTCCGGCGCTCGTACGTTGCATGAGCTTGGCGGCGTCCTGGCGGTCGACGCCGCGCTGTGTCTGTGCTGCGGAGCGTGTTCCCCCGCATGCCCCACCGGGGCCGCGCAGATGCTCAACTTCAGCGATGATCAACTCATCTCCATGCTCGACTGCGTCCTGGCGACGGATGAAGGTGTGCGTCCATGAGCAAGCCCAGGATCATCGTCTTCGCCTGCGCATGGTGCTCGTCGGCGGCCGCCGACTTGGCGGGCACCACCCGCCTGGCCATGACCGCGGACTTCACGGTGCTCCGGGTGATGTGCTCGGGCCGGGTAGACCCGGTCCACATCCTTCACGCCCTCGCCCTGGGGGCCGACGGTGTGCTCGTCACGGGCTGCCACCCTGGCGATTGTCACTACGGGACCGGCAACGTACACGCTCGAAAACGTGTGGACTTCACACGCACGGTGCTCGGAGCGCTGGGCCTGGCCGAGCGAGTGCAGATGGTCGCTATCTCTGCCTCCGAAGGCAGACGGTTCCAGCAGGTCTTGGCCACCTTCGACGACGAGCTGACCCAGCTGGGCCCTTCTCCCATCCGCGGCAAGCTCCCTCGCCCCACGGACGCCAAGCGCGACGGCCTGCTGGTCTTGCTGCGGGGTATGGCCGAAGCCCTGGGCGTCGTCATCCCCGAAGGCCTCCCCATCCCGCCCGAGCAGCTACCTCGAGGCTTCGGCGCGCCAGCCTTCGACGTCGACAGCTGCATGGGCTGTGGGGCCTGTTTCCAAGCCTGCCCCACGGGCAACATCCAGCTCGAAGACAAGGAGCGCACCCGCACCATCAGCCACTTCCACGCGCGATGCGTGGCCTGCAAGGCCTGCGAACGCGCCTGCCCCACCGAATCCATCGCGGTGCATTCCCAGCTCGAGCTGGGTGCGCTGGTCTCGGATCGTCTGGTCCAGGGTCCGCGGTTCCCCCTGAGGGGCTGCCCGAGCTGCGGAACCCCGAC
>CAZVHW010000152.1:0-1462 GCA_964626835.1 uncultured Enterobacterales bacterium | reverse complement strand
ATGTCTACCTCGTGCAGCAGCTCGAGCAGGACGGTGGCCCCCACGATGCCCCTGATCTCTGCGAGCCCTGCCGCCGTCGGGCCACCGGGCGCGATCTGATGAGCCAGCTGATCTCCATGCCCATGGGTGATCTCGGAGGCGGACCATGACCGCCCAGACCCCAATGCCCGAGATCACCGACATGGTGCTCGAGGTCGGTGGTGACGACCTGAACGACTGCATGCAGTGCGGCACCTGCACCAGCGTCTGTCCTTGGGGCCGCGTGGCCTCCTTCAGCCCCCGGCTGCTCATCCGCCAGGTGGGTCTTGGGCTCACGGGCTTCGAGGAAGAAGCCCTCTGGCGCTGCGTCACCTGCGCCAGCTGCAACCAGCGCTGCCCCCGGGAGATCGACATCATCGACGTCATCCGGTCCACCCGCGCCGTCATGCTCGCCAGCGGCGCCGGGCCGGCCACCTGGCGTGCCCCGCTCACGGGCTTGGCTGGCGAGGGCAATCCGTGGGGCGCAACGCGCGAGGAGCGCCACGCCTGGTCTGGCGACCGCCCGCTTCCGGCCTTCGGGCCAAGCACCGACCAGCTCTTCCTGGCCTGTTGCACCCACGCGTACGACGCTCGCAATCAGAAAGCCCTCCGCGTCATCGTCCGGCAGCTCGCGCGGGGTGGCGTGGACTTCGGAATCCTCGGCGACCGGGAGAGTTGCTGTGGGGATCAGGCCTCCAAGGCGGGCGACCTCGAGACCCACCGAGCCCTCACCGAAACCCAAGACGATCTGCTTCACGAACAGGGCGTTCAGAGCATCATCGTGACCTCCCCGCATTGTCTGAAGGCCTACGCCGACCGGCACCCGTCCATCACCACGATCCACCACGTCCAGCAGCTGGACCAACTCATCTCCAGCGGCGGCCTGGTCCCCACGCTTCCCCAGCCCGTGAAGGTCGCCTACCACGACCCCTGCTACCTGGGCCGCCACGGTGGTGTCTACGAAGAGCCACGAAGGGTGCTCGCGAGCATCCCGGGCCTCGAGCTGCGGGAGTTCCCCCACAACCGCAGCCAGAGCCTCTGCTGCGGTGGCGGTGGCGGCGGGACCTGGAGCGAGGTGCCGGTGGAGGAACGTTTCTCGGTGCTGCGCGTGCAACAAGCCCTGGATCTGGGCGTCGAGGTCATCGCTACCGCCTGTCCCTTCTGCACGTTGATGATCGAAGACGGGCTCCGCGCGGTCGGAGCCGAGGACCGGTTGAAGGTGCTGGACGTCGCCGAGATCCTCGCCCCGTCTCTGCCACCCAGAGCGGACAGCCAGCCCCGCTGACCCCGTCCTGCGCTTCCATTCTTCGAGCTTGCGAGATAGCTGCCACTTCCCCGCGAAGGAGGAATCCCATGCCACCCTCCCCCAAGGCACGAGATGGCCAAGTGCGCTGTCTGAGCTGCTTCACGCGTTTTCGCCCGGCCCCCCGAGCCGAGCGCGCCA
>CAZVHW010000151.1:0-13748 GCA_964626835.1 uncultured Enterobacterales bacterium | reverse complement strand
TGCCAAGGGCTGGAACCACGGGTAGAACGGGCGGTCTGAATTTTTGTACAGGACGGGGACTACCGCCTCGCCGCGGAGCTGATGACCTACTGCGGCGCGAGGATTCGCGAGATCACGGAGAAGCTGTTGATCGGAGATGTAGACCTCGACGTGGACGTGCTCCACCTCCAGGGCAAGCGGGGCAAGGTACGCACGGTGCCCATCAACCCTTGGCACCGCGCAGAGCTGGCACGGCGCAAGGCGGAAGGTCAACCCGGGGACCTCGTCATCCAGGCACCGCCCGAAGAGCTGGCGCTGCGTCGAGGCTCCTTCCGGGGGCTCTACGCTTCGACCTTCACGCACAAGCTGGCCCGCGCCTGCGAAGCCGTCGGAGTGCCAGTGTTCACCGCGCACGGCCTGCGCCGCATGGTGGACGACGCGCTCTATGACTCCAACATCGACCCCGGAACCTCGAGCAAGATCCTCGGCCACAGCCCCGAGGTCGCCCTGCGGGCCTACCGCACGGTGCGCCAGGCCAAGATGCGCGAAGCCATACGAGGTGCGGGGCTCGACGCTCTGCTGCGGCCGGAGACGGAGGACAACGTGATCTCCCTCCCGGGTGCCGCCCAGGTCCAACCCGCTCCAGACCTGTCGGACCTGCCCACGGATCAGCTGCTTGCCGAGCTACTCCGCCGGCAGCAGGAGCTGGCGAGCCTATCCCCCGAACCTCTCCCCCTCGAGGTGGCAGCACCATGAAGTGGGCACAAGGACCGGGCACAGCCTTCCACGATCCGCTACTGGACGGTAAGGCTCTTCACCTTCCAGTTCTGAGGGGGGGGGTGGAGGTCGACGACCCAGCGGTGCTCGGGGAAGCGGTGTCTGACACCGCGTTTCCCGCGTTTCCCGCGTTTCCACTCCTTTCGAGCGGTGGGTGGTGATGGGCGTTGAGGGGGGTGGTGGTGGAGCCGTGCGGACATCACCACCACTTTCGGCTACTTTCCCTGCCTGGGGTTCCACCATGATTCGCACAGCACTCCTCTCCTCCGCCCTCTCGCTCCTGGTCGCCTGCGCCCCCGACACCGAGACCGCCTGCGGCGACGGGATCGACGAGGACAAGGACGGCGTCACCGACTGCGATGACAGCGACTGCGAGGGGTCGTCGGCCTGCGTCGACGACGCCGATGGTGACCGCTACACCGAAGACGACGGCGACTGCGACGACGCCAACGCGGACATCAGCCCCGCAGCCGAGGAAGTGTGTGACGGCATCGACAACGACTGCGACGGGCTCATCGACGACATGGATCCGGGCACCCAGGGCGAGCCTACCTGGTACCTCGATGCGGACGGCGACGGTTGGGGGGTGGATGACGACACCGAGATGGCTTGCGAGGTGCCCAGCGGCTTCACCGACCTGCTCGGCGACTGCGACGACACCAGCGCGGACGCCTTCCCTGGGGCGGCCGAGGCCGAGTCCGATTCCACCTGCATGCTCGATGCCGATGGCGACGGCTACGGCAGCGACGAAGCCATCTCGCCCACCGAGCGAGGCACCGACTGCGACGATGAAGACGCGGGCAGCAACCCGGGCGAGGAAGAGATCTGGTACGACGGCGTGGATCAGAGCTGCGAAGGCTGGAGCGACTACGACCAGGACGACGACCACGACGAGGCCGAGGGCATGGGCGGCTCGGACTGCGACGATCTGGACGCCGCCATGCACTCCTTCGACACCGACAAGGACGGCTGGTCCCCCTGTGACGGCGACTGTGACGACGACAACGCAGCCATCCGCCCGGAAGTCTTCGAGCTGTACGACGGCTTGGACAACGACTGCGACGGCGATGTGGACCACCTGGCGCTCGAAAATGCCGAGGCCCGGATGCTCGGCGCGGCCGAAGGGGACGGGGCGGGCTGGGCCGTGGCACCCTTCACCGACGTGGACGGAGATGGCAACGCCGACTTCCTGGTGGCCGCCAACGGGGCCGACGACGGTGGTGCCGACTCTGGTGCCGTCTACCTCGTGGCCGGGCCCGTGGAGGGCGACGTCTCCGTGGCCGACGCCTTGGTCATCATCACCGGCGAGTCCACCGAGGACATGGTGGCGGACGTAGTCCGAGCGGCCGGTGACGTGAACGGCGACGGGATTCTGGATCTCGTCGTCAGCGCCAGCCAAGCCGACTTCCGTGGCACCGAGGCCGGCGCGGCCTACCTGGTGCTAGGCCCGGTCACCGACAGCCTCTCCCTCGCCGACGCCGATCGGCGCTTCGCGGGCGAGACCATCCAGGACCTCTCGGGTTGGGCTCTGGCCGGCGCCGGGGACTTCGATGGCGACGGCAACGACGACCTGCTCATCGGAGCCCCCCAGGGCGAGACCAACGCCCAGGGCGCGGCCTACCTGGTGCTCGACGCCGCGTCGTCCAGCGAGTCCCTCGGCCTCGAAAACGCGGACTGGATCCTGCGCGGCATCGAACAGGGCGACCAGGCTGGCATGGCGGTCGAGCTGTCGGCAGATCTGAACTCCGACGGTCACGCCGACGTGGCGGTGGGCGCTCCGACCGCCGACGACACCGGTGCCCTCTACGTCCTGTTTGGCTCCGGCAGCCCCGCCGGTTCGCTGGCCGATGCCGACGTGCTGCTCCATGGCGAAGCCGGCGGTGACCTGGCGGGTACCGCCGTGGTCCACGTGGGCGACGTGGACTTCGACGGCCACCAGGATCTGCTCGTAGGCGCCCCAGGCAGCGACACGGCGGCCAGCGACGCTGGCGCTGCCTACCTGCTGCTGGGCCCGGTCAGCTCGCTGGCCGACCTCGCTTCGGGCGGTGCCACCGTGCTGGGCGAGGCAGATGGCGACGCTGTGGGGATCGTCCTCGCCTCCGCTGGAGACGTCGACGACGACGGCTATGACGACATGTTGTTGGGCGCTCCCGATGCCAGCACCGACGCCGGCGTCACCGGCAAGGCCTGGTTGGTGCTGGGCCCGACGTGGGGAGAATCCAGCCTGGCCGAGGCCGACGGGACCTACCACGGCGAGGCCGACGGAGACGGAGCTGGGGCCGCGGTCGGCGCAGCGGGAGACACCAATGGCGACGGCTTCGGCGACTTCCTGATCGGAGCCCCCGGCAGCGATGCCGCTGGCACGGACGCGGGGGCGGTGTACCTGGTGATCGGTCTGGGGGAGTAGCGGGCGCAAGTCAGCACCCTTGCGCCAAGGGTGGCAGGTTCCGCCCGTCTGGTGTGTCGTGGAGGTAGGATCCCTCCATGGCAACACCCGCAACGCTTCTCTTCACCCTCGTCTTCGCCGCGCAGGCCGGCGTGGCCGAGCACCCGGTCGCCGGCGACACCGCGGATCTCGATCGATATCGCACGGGCCGGCCGGATCCGCGCGTGCGACAGGTTCCCGATGCCTTGACAACCGTCGTGCGGGAACACCCCGAGTTGGGCCTACCCCAGCTGGTGGACTTCCTGCTGGAGGGCACGGACGATCCCTTCCTACAGGCCAAGCGGCTGCACGACTGGGTGGCGCTGAACCTGGAGTACGATCTGGAGAGCCTGCTGAACGGCGAGCGCGTCACCGGCGGTGCCGAAGGCGCGTTGGGCACCGGCAGGGCCGTTTGTGGAGGCTTCGCCGGAGTCCAGCAGCTTCTGGGCGAGCACGCTGACCTCGAGATCCGGACCCTCGAGGGCTACGGCCGTGGTCTTGGCTTCACGCCCTTCGGCGACGAGCCGGTGGGGCGGGCCACTCACGCCTGGAACGCCGTGCAGATCGACGGTGCCTGGTACCTCATGGATCCCACCTGGGACGCTGGTACCGTCGAAGGGACCACCTGGGTGCGCCGCTACTCCACGGACTATCTGTTCGTGGCGCCCGAGGACTTCGCCCACACGCACCTCCCCGAAGATCCTGCCTGGCAGCTGCTCGCCCAACCGCTCGATGCCCAGGCCTTCCAGGATTCAGCCTTCCTGAAGGGTGGATTCTTCACCTACGGTCTCGACTTCACCGTCCTGCCGCCCCGCACCTCGGCGGTGGGATCCGAGGCACGGCTTCGACTGCGCGTACCCCCCGGCGTTCAGCTGAGCGGCCGGTTGGAAACCGCCGAGGGCCGGCCTCTCGAGGGGCGCACGATCGAGCAGTGGAGCGAGCACGGTGTCACGGTGCTGGTCCGCTTTCCCGAGCAAGGCGCCTACCGCCTGTTGCTCTTCGCGGGCCCGATCGAGCGAGACGTGACCTGGAGCGTCGCCGAGCTGGGCTTCGAGGCCAGCGAGGGGCTGTCCGCGACCTTCCCCACCACCTACGGTCGCTACGAGAAGGGCCGCGCAGCCGTGATCGAGCCCCTGGACCTACCCCCGGTGCCCCAGAACGTGCGCTTCACCGCTTTGGTTCCGGATGTCTACGCTGTCTCGGTCGCGGTGGGCGAGGGCCCCTGGCACGATCTCGAGCCCCGTCGTGGCGACCGTTGGGTCGGTCGGATCCCCATCGAGCCGGGCCAGCGGGTCGTACTGAATGCCCAGCGCAACCCCGGCGACCACGACTGGGACACGCTGGTGGTTTGGCCTGTGGTCCGGGAGGATTCGAGATAGCCTGCGTCCATGAAGACCACGGCCTTTCTGTTCCTCTCCTCCCTCCTCCTCGCCGCCTGCCACCACGGCGACGATACGGCCCCGCCCGACCTCCCGCCCCCCGATCTCACCGAGGCCCTGGGCTCGGACCAGGCCCGCGCCGGGCAGCTCTCGGACGACGACATCGGCGCCTTCGTGGGTGGCACGTCGGGCGAATCGCAGGCCGGCGACTTCCTGCTGTACAACGATCGAGCGCGCTTCGTGGTGCGGGGTCTGCGCGACGGCCACTGGTACGTGGGCGAGCCGGGCAGCCTCATCGACATGGATGTCGTTCGCCCCGAAGGCCAGCCCGACCGGGATGGGCTGGACGAACTGCTGACCATGGCCGGCTTCGGTCGCTTGTTCGTGGCCGACGACATCGAGGTGGTGGACGACGGCCAGCGTGGTGGAAGCGCCATCGTCCGGGCCACGGGCACCGACGCGGCCATCCCCTACATCGAAGGCATGATCGAGCTGCCGGGCCTGTTCGATCCCAACGGAGTGTCCATCACCCAGACCTATGTGCTCGACCCGGGCTCACCTGCGCTGCGCATCACCACCACCGTGGACAACATCACCGACGACGATCTCGAGCTGGACATGCTGGACGCCGGCATGACCGACGTGGCCAGCCACCTGCCCTTCGTGCCCGGCGCCGGCTTCGACGGCGAGGCGCCGGACGGCGATAGGCCTCTGTTGGCCATGGTCTCCCGGTTCGACGATCAAGCCTGGGCCATCTACCGACCCGATGGCGACATGCCCGAGGGTATCGCCAGCTTCGGTGAGGGCCTGGACATGCTCCTTGCACAGGGCGACCACATGGAGCTGGACGAAGGAGACTCGGCTTCCTACACGCGGCTCGTGGGCGTGGCCCCCGACCTGGCCACTGTCGAGGCCCATCGTCGGAGCGTGCAGGGCCTCGCGACCGCGACCGCCCAGGGGGTGGTGACCGAGGACGGAAGCGGCGATCCCGTGGCCGGCGCCCGCGTGTTTCTCACGGACGGCGATGGCGTGCCCTGGACCTTCGCCGTCACCGACGCCGACGGCGCGTGGTCCATCACCTACCAGCCCGGCGATTGGCAGCTCGAGGTCACCGGAGACGGCAGCAACGAGTGGATGGATCTACCGGGCGGGCCGGGTGCCTACGGTGTGTACGCCCACGACTCCACCAACGAGCGGGCGCTCTTGGGATTCACCGATCCCAC
The DNA here is from genome assembly GCA_964626835.1 of uncultured Enterobacterales bacterium. GTDB lineage: Bacteria > Myxococcota_A > UBA796 > UBA796 > JAFGLY01 > CALDOK01. Next base: position 7,965 of record CAZVHW010000151.1, on the reverse strand, counting down.
CGCGGCTGTCCCAGCACCACAGGCCGACGGTCACGGCCGCGGCGAGCCGGTGGCGGTCACCCTGGTCGAGGGCCAAGCCGCCGAGCAGGACCTCGCGCTCCCCCAGCGCGCGTGGCTGAGCCTGACCGTCGTGGACGACCAGGGCGATCCGCGCCCGGCCATCGTGCACGTCGATTTCGCCGACGGTGCGGAGGATCCCCAGCCGCCCGACGAGGCCTTGGGCGAGTCTCGTCCCCCGGGTGACGCCCGCAAGGCGGTCTGGGTGGTCGACGAGACGGTCCTGGTCCCCCTGCCGGCGGGCAGCTACGACCTCACGGCCCATGCGGGATTCCGCTACGAGCTGGGCGAGACCACGGGGGTCGAACTCATGGCCGGGCAGACCACCACGGCCAGCCTCGAGCTCGTCCGTGGCGTAGACCACGAAGGATGGGTCAGCGTGGATCCCCACGTGCACGCCTCTCCATCCATCGACGGGGAGTTGACCATCGAGGAACGGCTGGTCACCGTGGTGTCCAACGACCTGCAGGTGCACGTGGCCACCGACCACGATCACGTCACCGACTATGGGCCCGTGGCCGAGGCCATGGGGCTGGACGTTTGGCTCGTGACGGTCCCTGGAGACGAGACCTCGTCGAACGTCCGCGGCCACCACAACCTCTACCCCATAGAGCCCGACGGAGACTCCCCCAACGGTGGTGCGCCACGCTGGTGGGAGTACAGCATGACCACCTCGGAGCTGTACGATCTGTGGAAGGAACAAGCGGGCGAGGACAGCGTGCTCCAGGTCAATCACGGTCGGGAGAGCGCGGGCATGTTCACGGCCGCCGAGTACGACCCGGAGACGGGCGTTGCGGGCGAACCCGACTACTTTGGGACGAGCATGGACACCGTGGAGGTGCTCAACAGCAAGGGCTACGGGGACGCCGCGTTGGTCTTGGCGGACTGGTGTTCGTTGTTGGACCAAGGGCTACGGCCGGTGGCGGTCGGTGTCAGCGACAGCCACACCCGCCTGCCAGGGCCAGGCTTCCCCCGTACCTTGGTGCGCTTCGACTCCGACGCGGTGACCGACGCCGACGTCCCCGACCTCATCGCCGCCCTCAAGGCCGGCCAGGCCCAGATCTCGGGGGGCCCGGTCATCCACTTCGAGGCGAGTAACGACAGCACGACCGCGGGACTGGGTGACACCATCACCGCCTCCAACCTCTCCCTCTCCATCCAGGTGAGCGCCGCCAGCTGGATCCCGGTGGAGACCGTGTCGCTCTATGGCTCCGGCTGCGCGGTGGTGGAGACCTGGACCGTGGATCTCGAGACCGCCCAGGCGCCGGATTGGTTCGGGACCGAGCTGGAGATCGAACCAGCGAGCGATGGCTACTACTTCGTGTTGGCCGAGGGCAGTGCAGACCTTGGGCCCGCTTGGTCGGGCGCTCGCCCCTACGCCCTCACCAACCCGATCTTCGTCGAACTACCATAGTAAGCCTCGAATGCCGGTGTTGGGTTTGCTGGCCCTGGGCGGTCGCGCTATCCATCGAGGCATGTTTGTCCGTGTCGCTCGTGTGGTCCTGCTGACGTCCGTGGGACTCTGGGCGGGATGCGCCAACCAGGATGGCCGGCCGCAGGTCCCGGCTCCCAGCCCCGCCCCCAACGCATCCACGAACCCCTCCTCCCCTGGTCCGGGCACGCCGTCCCCCGTGGGGTCCGAACAGCGACAACTCGAGGCCTTCTTCGAGGGCATGGAACGACAGGGCGAGGACACGGTTCCGGGCTCGGAAGCCATGGCCGACGCGCACGAATGGCTCGAGGTTCTTCGCCAGGATCAACCCTGCATCCCGGCCACCCTCGAGCTCGAGGGGGCGCTGGTGTCGATGGGCTGTCGACAGCGGGGTGCTCTCTCCTCCGGTCGAGAGTGTCCGGAGCTGGTCGACTACCTGGGCGAGCTTGGGCGTTGCCAGGCCTGGAGCCCCGGCCCCCTCGAGGCGGTGGGAGACCGACTGATCGCGGCAGGGCAGGTTCGCGCGGCGGTTGGCTGGTACGGAGTGCTGCTCTACAAGCGCACGGATCGTGCGCACTGGGGTCTTCTGGTTGCGACCGCGCTGTTCGACGCTGGGCGCCACTCCGAAGTGCTCGAGTTCATGGACAGCCTTCCTCGAGAGCTCCTCGAGGAGGGCTCTTTCGAGACGCACCAACTCCTCTACCAAGCGGGCCTCTCTGCGCAGGCTGCAGGTGAGCCCGAGCAGGCCGAGGCGTGGTTCCTTCGGGCCGCAGCGCTGCTCGAACGGGTCAAGGGTCTGGACGAAGCGGTCATGGCGGCCTGCCCCTACCAGGCGCTCGGATCGCTCTACCGGGAGCAGGGTAGGAACGACGAGAGCCTCGAGATGTACCTCGCGAGTGCACGTCGCGAGCCGAACCACGCCTACGCCCAGCATCTGGTCGCCGAACATGCCCTCGAGCTGGGGCGCTACGATCTGGCGCTGGAATATGCCGAGCGCTCTCTCGCGCTTCAGCCCGACGCGCAGAGCCAGGCGTTGAAGAGAAACATCGAGGCCAAGCTGCTGGGTCAGCTGGGTGGGAGCGATGGCATCACCCGCGCTGGCGCTCTCGAGGCGGCGGTCGAGGCATTCGATGCCTACGCCTTCGTACGCGCGGATGCCATCGCGCGGCTGGCTCTCGATCGCCTGGACAGCCCCCGGCTCGTGGTGGTGCGGGCATTGTCGGCTCTCATGAAGGCGGAACACGATCTCTGTGCGGCCTTGCTGGCCGATCTCCAGGAAGAGAACGCCGATCTTCCGTCTCTGTCCGTGGCCCAGGCCCACCTGGCCATCGCCTTGGGCGACGAAGCCGGTGCGCAGGTCCACCTCGAGCATGCCCTCGGCTTGATGGAAGGGGAAGCGGCTCCCACACCGTTTGCATCGCAGCCACCCGCTTGGCGCGCCACCATCCGGCGCCTGGCACAGCTGGCACAAGGGTGGCAGGCCTCCAATCGGGCCGAGCACGCGCTCGCCATCGAGTCCTTCGACGCCATCCTCGCCACCACCCCCGACGACCGCTTTGCTCTGCTTGGCAAGGGCAATTCCGCGAACGCCCTGGGGCTGCTGGACCAAGCCAGCGTCGTATTCGAGCGCGTACTGGTGCTGGATCCGGGCAACCAATACGCGCTCGCCGAGCTCGGGTTGGTCGCCTACAACCGGGGCGACGACCAGGGTGCGGAGCGCTACCTCCTCGAGGCCCTCGAGGCCGATCCGGTGCGCTATACCTGCCCCCACGAGGGCCTGGGCATGGTGTACCTCCGCCAGGGAGACACCCAGCGCGCGCGCGAGCACTTCGAGCGGGCCATCGAGATCAGCCCGGACATCGAGTACCGAAAGTACAACGGTCTGGCCCGCATCTACATCGAGGATGGCCGCTACGACGAAGCCCGCGGCCTGCTCGAAAAGTCCATACAGAACCACCCCCACGATCCCCAAGCCTCGCGCATGCTCGAAGAGCTGGACCAGCACCAGGGGACCGCGAACTAGCTACCTCGGCGTCACCTGCGCGTTTCTTCCCAGGTAGAGCAACAGGTTGTCGGTGAACTCGACCCGGAAGTGGAGTGGCGGGTGGGATGCCCGCAGCCCGATTCTATTCCTGGCGTCGCCGGGAGCACGGCTACGGAGGAAGCGCCCTCGGCGCTCTCGGAAGCGGGGATTCGAGCTTGATGTATACTCCCGCGATGTCGAAAGAGACCCCCTGGACCGCCCGAAGGGCCGTGCTGGCGCTGATCTTGGTCCTGCTCGTGCTCGTGTTGCTCGGGTCGAGGTTGGCTCTGGTCTGGACCTCCACAGCCACCCCTGACGATTTCTGGCCCGGCCTCGAGGCCTACCAGTTCCGAGCGGCGCGGGACTTCTGCGTCGCGAACCCTCCACTGCAGAACCTCTCGTGGTTCCTCGAGACCCGGTATCGCTACTACTTCCCCATCGAGACCGAGTTTCACGGTGTGGTCCTGCTCAATGCGTTGTTGACCTTGCCTTTTGCCTGCACCCTGGGTGTCCAGCCCGCTGCCGGTGAGGCCCTCGCGCTCTGTTACGCCGCCGTGGCGATGGTGCTCTGGGCGTTGTTCGTACGGCGCCACCTGGGCGGGCTCGCGATGCTCTTCTTCGCGGCGCTGTTTCTGGTGCCCCCACCGCGCCTGGTGACCACCTCGATGTATCTCATGGGCAGCCACGTTGAGGGGATCACGTTCTGTGCGCTGCTCTTTTGGCTCGCGTTCCGTCAGGATCGTCCGGTCATCCGCTACGGGATCTTCATCGCCGCGGGCCCGCTCCTCTTCCTCTACAAGGGCGTGGTGTTCCCCCTTGTCGTCCTTGTGCCCATCGCCCTCGTGCGCCTGCCAGGCTGGTGGCGGCGGGTCTGGGCACTGGTCTTGGGGGCCTTGGCTTGTCTGCCCATGGTCCTGCTGGCTCGGAAGTTCGGGTTCTACGGCCACCACCTGCAGGATGCCAGCTATGTCCCGGGTGATTCCCCGCCCCTCACCTGGTGGAACGTATTCGAGGCGCCTGGCTTTCGGCTGGACGAGCTGGTCTCGGGCTTCGCAATGGGCCTGGAGCCCATGGCTAATGGGGTCCTGAAGGGCTGGATGTACCTGACGATCTTCGCTGTGGCTGCGGTCGTGCTGCTCGCGATCGGTGCTCCTCGGGCGGGCCCGACTACCGAGAACCCGGCGCCCCGCTCCCGCCTCGTCATCGCCACCTTGGTGCTCTACCCCTTGCTTCACGGTCTGGCGCTGGCCGTGTCGAGCCTGCCTCCCCATCAGCGCTACTACCTGCCCCTCTACCCCGTGACCATGGTGATCATCGCCGGGGCGCTGGCGGCGCTTCCCAGGAAGGTCGGGATCCCCGCCTTTGTCGTGTTGCTGGGGCTGCTGGTGCAGGGGAACCTGTCCTACCTGCGGCACGGCCCCTGGATGGTGATCTGGTAGTCCGGACGGCGTCTGCCCAGCGCCAGGAGTGCGGCTCCGACCAACCACAGACCCGCCGGGACGCTTGGGTCGCCAGAGAGACTCGCGCACCCCGAGACGCCACCCGTGCAGTCGAAGCGGTCCCCGAACCAGGCCTCGGCGCCGTCTCGGTTGATCCAGGCCACCCGGAACTCGTGGGCGCCCTTGCTTGGGCAGTCCACTTCCTGGTCGAAGCGGCGGTAGGTGTGCAGCTCGTCGTCGTACTCGACCTCCTCGGTGCCAGCGACCTCCCAGTGGGTGCCGATGACGGTCCAGCCGTCGTCTTCTTCCACCAGGAAGGCCAAGGCGTCGTCGTAGTCGGACACCTCGCCGCAGGCGCCCAGGAAGTTGGCCCAGACATGGGCGCCGTCTCGGGCCAGCCCGATGTTCGAGTCCGCTTCGCAGGGCACGAAGTCGTCTTGGGCCAGCGGTGCCGCCAGAGCCAGAAGGAGCGCCGAGACGGAGAGGCTGGCGGTCATGGGGGCTCCGGACGGGCGGCGCCGTCAGTGTATCCGGCGAGAGCCTCGCTGGTTTTTCTTTGAAGGAATCCTTCCGATGCGACAAGGTGAAGAGTGGAGGCCGAAGCTTGGGTCACGATCCCGCCACTCTGTCCGCCCTGCGCCAGGGCGATGCCGCTGCCGCCCGCTGGCTCTATCAGACCCAGGCCCGCAGCGTGTTGGACAGGGTACGCCGCCTGGGCGGGCCCGACATCGACGCGGAGGACGTGGCCCACGACGTCTTTGCCGTTGCCTTTCGCCGCTTGCGCAGCTTCGATCCCAATCGGGGCGAGCTGTCCGCATGGCTGTACGGCATCACCCGCCGCGTGGTTGCCAACGCCCGGCGGCGGGCGCGCCTGCGTCGCATGGTTGGGTTGGAGTCCGCGCCGCCGCCCCGGGACCGGCGGTCCGATGCCGAGCAGATCTTGGCTCGGGGAGAGGACCGTCAGCGTGCCCTGCGTGCCCTCGAGTCCTTGAGCACCCGCCAGCGCGAGGTCCTGGTGCTGGCCGACATGGAAGAGCGCCCAGCGCCGGAGGTCGCCGAGCTGCTGGGTATCCCCGTGGGGACCGTGTATTCTCGGCTCCACCACGCCCGTCGGGCCTTCCGCGATGCGGTCGAGTTGTCGGCCGGTTCCAGTCCTTCGGTGCTGAACCGCTCGGGGAGGGTGTCGTGAAGGGCCAAGTCCACGAGCTGCCCACGCCGCCCGAGGTCCGGGACGCTGCTCGCGCCACTCGCTCGAGCCAGGCGGAAGTGGACGGACTCCTGGCCCGTCCCATGCCCCCTCTGCCCACTCAGCGGTACCTGCTGCTTCGGCCGGCGCTGGTCGGTGCGGTGGTCGGGGCGTTGCTCACCCTGCTGGTGGTGCTGGCGCCAGGGCGCGAGCGTACTCCCGAGATCGCGTCCTTCCCCGTCGGCTCCGACCTGGTCTTGGACGGCGGCCCGGTGGTTGCGCTCGGGCCCAGCGTGGGGCTCAACGGGCTGGGGCGTGTCTCGGTGCGACAGGCCGAGATCGACCGCACGATCGTATCCGTCGCGAGCGGCGCGGTGCGCTTCGTCTTCCACCCGGCCGAAGCGGGACACGAGCTGCGCGTGCTGGCGGGGGACGTCGAGGTGCAGGTCACCGGTACGATCTTCGAGGTACAGCGCCTGGACGATGCCGTGCGGGTCTGGGTGGAGGAGGGTCGAGTGCTGGTCCACCACCGCGGGAGCAGCCAGCCGGTCTTGGCCGGTGAGAGCTGGTCCTACGCCCCCCCCGAACCCGACGAGGTGCCAGACCGGGTCGAGCCCGCTGCGCCCGCGCCTGGCGCAGAGCCCGAAGCGGCCACCGAGCCCGAGCCCCCACCCCCGGATCCCGCCGGGCTGGCCTTCCGTGCCCTGCGCGAGGGCTTCGCGGCCGGAGAAGACGCCTCCCCGCTGCTCGACAGGGTGGATGCGTTCCTCGTGCAGTGGCCCACCACCGTCCACGACCACGAGGCCCGCGTGCTCGCGGTGGACCTGGCCCAGCGCGTGGAGGCTGCGCCGCTGGTGATCGCGCGCATCGACGACCTGCTGCAGCGCTACCCCGAGAGCGTGCACCGAGCGGGCCTGGTCTCCCTGCGCGCCCGCTTGGCGGCTCCCTCCGAACCCGAGCCAGGCTAGGAACCATCCATGCTCGATAGCGGCGATACGGGGATGGGTAGCGGCGACACCTCACCTCCCTGCGAGAGCGTCCAGGGATCCGGCTGCAGGCTCGTGGCGGGCGAGCCCCAGCAGGCTCCCTGTGAGACCGAGTCCTTCGCGTCGGACAGCGGGGTCGACGAGGCCAGGGGCGAGATCGTCGGGGGCGCCTGCCAATGCCACGCCGCAGCCCAGGCGCCCTTCTTGGCGCTGGTCTTGCTGCTCTGGCCTCTCCTGCGGCGCGTAGGGCCCGCGTCCGTCTTGATGCTGATGGTGGGTGTGGCCCACGGTGGGACCGACGCCCAGCTCGTGCAGGTGTTGGACGGTGGTGCCTTTCCCACGCTCCGAGACGCCGACCTCGAGGAACCCTGGTCCCTGGCGGGGACCATCAGCGTCAACTACGCCCGGGATCCCGTGGTGTTCGTGGACGAGGACGGCACGCAGGTGCTGCTGCGCAAGGTGACCACGCGGGAGCTGGCCGCCAGCGTCAACCTCTTCGGCTACCTCCGTCTCGGGATGGCCTTCCCATCGCATCGCAGGGTGGTCTTCGAGGGCGTCCCCTACGACAAGCTCCCTGGCGACCTCACCTTCTGGATAGCCCTCCCCCTGGCACAGCGCGATCGCTGGAGCCTCGCCTGGTACACCATCACCGAGCTGAGCACCGGCTCGGCCGACCAATACCTCGGCGATCCCAGCGGCATTCTGGCCGGCCTCCTTGCCGCAGAGGTGCCGGCGGGGCCTTTTCGGCTCGTCGGCAACCTGGGGATCCGCTTGCAGCCTGCCGTGGCGCTGCCGGGATTCGTGCAGCAGAGCCGCTGGTGTTGCGCAACCTTTGCGCAACC
>CAZVHW010000150.1:11123-13806 GCA_964626835.1 uncultured Enterobacterales bacterium | reverse complement strand
GTCTTCTGGGTCGGCATCGGCCACGCGGGCACGCTGATCTCGGCCATCCTGCTGCTGTTCCGCCAGCGCTGGCGGACCTCCATCGCCCGGGCCGCCGAGGCCATGACCATCTTCGCGGTCTGCTGCGCCGGCATCTTCCCCATCATCCACATGGGCCGCCCGTGGTTGATGTTCTGGATGTTCCCCTACCCCAACAGCCGCGGTGACCTCTGGGTCAACTTCCGCTCGCCGCTGCTGTGGGACATCTTCGCGATCTCCACCTACCTGATCGTCTCGCTGCTGTTCTGGTACGTCGGGCTCATCCCGGACTTCGCGACCATGCGGGACCGGGCTTCGGGCTGGCGCGAGCGGCTCTACTCCTTCCTGAGCCTGGGCTGGACCGGATCGGTCTTCTCCTGGAAGCGCTACGACATCACCTGCTTGCTGCTGGCCGGGCTGGCCGCGCCCCTGGTGCTGTCGGTGCACACGGTGGTGTCCTTCGACTTCGCCACCTCGGTGATCCCGGGCTGGCACACCACCATCTTCCCGCCCTACTTCGTCACCGGGGCGATCTTCAGCGGCTTCGCCATGGTGATGACGCTGCTGATCATCACGCGCAGGGTCTTGAATCTCGAGGCCTACATCACCATCCGCCACCTGGAGAACATGTCGAAGGTCCTGCTCACCACGGGCATGATCGTGGGGCTCGCCTACACCACCGAGCTGTTCATGGCCTGGTACAGCGGCAACGTGTACGAACGCTTCACCTTCTTCAACCGGGCCTTTGGACCCTACGCTTGGGCCTACTGGCTCATGTTCAGCTGCAACGTCTTCGTGCCGCAGCTGTTCTGGTTCCCGAAACTCCGTCGCCACGTACCGACCTTGTTCGTCGCCTCGCTGCTGGTGAACGTGGGCATGTGGTTCGAGCGCTTCAACATCGTGGTGACCTCGCTGCACCGCGACTACCTGCCGTCGTCTTGGAGCATGTACACGCCCAGCCTGGTGGAGCTTGGCATCCTGCTGGGCAGCTTCGGGCTGTTCTTCACCGGCTACCTGCTGTTTGTGCGCATCGCACCCGTCATCGCCATCCACGAGGTGAAGCACACCTTGGCCGAACAGAAGGAGGAGGCGAACCATGCCTAGGCTCTCTCTCACCGGCTCGACCGATCGCACGCAGCGTACGACAGAAGCCCTGCGACGCCACATCCACGCCGTGGTCTTTGTAGACCCCGAGCAGAGCCTGGTCGCCGTCCGCGCCCTGCGAAGCGCAGACTACACCATCGCCAACGTGCACTCGCCCTTCCCCGTCCACGGGATGCTGGAGGCCATGAGCGTCTCCGAGTCCCGCATCCCCTGGGGAACCTTCGTGGGCGGCGCGCTGGGATGCATCACCGCGTTTGCGTTCCAGATCTGGATCCACACCGTGGCCTGGCCCCTGAACATCGGCGGCAAGTCGGATCTGGCGCTGCCGGCGCTGGTGCCCGTGGCCTTCGAGCTGACGGTCCTGTTCGCCGCGTTCGCCACCTTCTTCCTGCTGCTGGGCCGGGCTGGTCTGCTGCCCAAGCTGACCAATGGCACACCACAGCTCCAGCCGCACCTGCGGGTCAACGACGACCGCTTCGTCGTCCTGGTGGCAGAGAACGACGCCAGCTTCGACCGCAGCCACTTCCTGGCCCTCTGCCGGGACCTGGCTCCGGCCGAGATCATCGAGTCATGGAGGGTCGAGTGATGGGACCCCTTCGAGTCAGCGTGGCCTCCTTGGCCAGCCTCGGTCTCCTGCTCGCTGCCTGCGGCGCCGACGGTGAGCGCCCTGGCCTCATCGTGCTCCCGGGCATGCACGAGTCGGTTCCCGTGGAAGCCTACGGCACCCACCCGCTCACGCCTGGGGGGCATGCCATGATCGTCGCCCCCGAAGGCACGATCCCCGTGGACTTCGAGCCATTCCCCTACGACGCGGGCGAAGAGGAAGCCGAGCGCGCAGCGGGGCTGACCAACTCCCTGGACGCGAGCGAAGCCAACCTCGCACGCGGGCTGCAGGTCTTCGAGACCTTCTGCCAAGTCTGCCACGGCGCGACGGGCGAGGGCGATGGCTCGATCATCGATCCCTTCCCCAACCCCCCGGTGTTCCACGCCGAGCACGCCATGGACCTGAGCGACGGGCAGATGTTCCACATTCTCTCGCGTGGCCAGGGGATCATGCCCTCCTACGCGGCCCAGGTGCGACGGGACGATCGCTGGCGCGTCATCCACCACGTCCGCCAGCTGCAGGCCCCACACCGCCAAGCCGCCGACTCCGGGGGTGCACCGTGACGTCTACCGCCACAACCGCCAGCACCGCCTGGCGCTCCACCACCGTGGTGAGCCTCGTCCTGGCCGCCATCGCCGCGGTGCTCCTCGGCGGGATCGTACTGCAGCCCACCCAGGCCTGGTCGGGCATCCTCGTGGCGGGCATCCTGGGCATGAGCCTGGCCCTCGGCGCCGCCCTGTTCTGTGCACTGTGCATCGCAGCGGGCGGGCGGTGGTTCATGAGCTTCGCCGATGTCCCCGTGGACCTGGCACGAACCCTGGCCATCCCGCTGGTACCCATCGCCGTCACCTTGACGGTAGCGCTGAACGTGCTCTACCCCTGGGCAGCGCCCGGCGCGATGGAGCACAGCCACCTGCTGCAGGCCAAACAAGCCTGGCTCAACGCCCCGTTCTTCTG
>CAZVHW010000150.1:0-11113 GCA_964626835.1 uncultured Enterobacterales bacterium | reverse complement strand
GGGCGCGGGCGGCGGTGGTGATGGCCATCTGGCTGGGCCTGATCCAACTACTGCGCAAGAACTTCAACGCGGTGCGAGCCGAACTGACGGTTCGTAGCAACGGCTCTCTGGTACGCAGCGCCGTGTTCTTCCTGCTGCTGTTCGCCCTGACCATCTCGGTGGCCAGCTGGGACTGGACCATGTCCCTCGAGCCGGAGTGGTTCAGCACCATGCGCGGTGTGTACGGCTTCGCGGGCACCTTCCTGGGTGGCATCGCCGCCATCTCGGTCTTGGCCATCCTGGGTGGTGACCGCCTGGGACGCTCGCTGACTTCCAACCAGCGCCACGACCTTGGCAAGCTGCTGTTCGCGTTCTCCATGTTCTGGGCCTACATCTGGTTCTGCCAGTACATGCTGATCTGGTACGCGAACATCCCCGAGGAGACCCCCTACTTCTTCACGAGGTTGCACGAAGGCTGGGCCTTCCTGTTCTGGCTCAACCCTGTGTTGAACTTCGTGCTGCCCTTCTTGGTGCTGCTGTCCGCCCACACCAAGCGAAACCCGACCGTGCTGTTGCAGGTGGCGCTGCTGGTGCTGGCAGGTCGGTTCCTGGATGTCTACCTGATGGTCGTACCCGCCACGGGAGCGCCGCCGGAGTTGCCAACCTACGCGCTGTGTGCCTCCGCGGCGGTGCTGGCCCTGATGGCTTTCGTGTACTTCGGGCGGCGGGGTCGGTCCGCGTAGGCGGAGGACGGCGGTCCGCGGGTAGCCGAGGCAGCTCTCAGTAGAGCCCACCCCCAAAGAGCAAGTATGTAGTGTCGTTCCGGTCGTTGCCGACCGCGAGATCGGGGTATCCATCGGCGTCCAGATCGTCGCCACCGCCTTCGATGGGACCACCCACCAAGAACACCGCGCCGAACCCGCATTGGTTGTAGGGTTCGGCCCAGCAACTCTCGTCGTGGCGGTACTCCTCGGGGACGTGGCTGTTGTCGTCTCCGGTGTCCATCTGGTTGGCAAAGACGATGTCGTCCAGGCCGTCACCGTTCAGGTCGCCAGGACCCGCGATCACCGCGGTGGACAAGGTGGTCTCGATGGTCCAGGGTGCACCTCGATCCGAGACGAATCCCGACCCCTCGAAGGCCGAACCGGATCCCTCCCAGCAGGCCCACGCCCTCCACCAACGCATCTGCCAGCTCGTGCTGGTCCAGCGCCGTTCGGCTCGCGATCTCGCCATCAGCCTGGCCCGCATGCAGCGCGACAAGCTCTACAAGCAGCTCGGCTGCGCGGGCATGGCCGAATACGGCGAGCAAGCCCACGGCCTGTCAGCCGGCAAGACCCGCCAGCTCGCCCTGCTCGGTCGAAAGCTGCCCCAACTGCCCGCGCTCGACGAAGCCATGCGCACGGGCACCCTCGGCTGGACCAAGGCGCGAACCATCGTCCAGGTGGCCACGCCGGACACCGAGCGGGCCTGGGTCCAACGGGCGCTCGAGGTCAGCAGCCGCGACCTCGAGGATCTCGTGTCCCACGCCATCCGCGGCGACGAACCTCCAGACCCCGACGACGACTGGGAGCCTCCCCGCTACGTGTGGGCAAGGGGCCGCTTCGACGCCTTCCACTTCGAGCGGCTGATGAAAGCCCTGGGTGAGCTCCGCCACGAGTTCGGCGACGCCGACCTCTCGGCCAACCAGCTCCTGATGATCCTGGCCGATCGCCTGCTCGATGACGTCGCAGATCTCGGTCGCGCCGGGGTTCACCGAGGCTCACCGTCGTCGCGGTCTTCCCAGGCATACCAGCGGTCTCCATCGGCGTCGGTGGCAGCGCTATCCGCCATGTCCTTCTTCTCGAGGGCGGGGCAGGCGAAGAGGACGAGCAGAGGAAGGATGAGCGCGCATCGTACAAGGCCGTTCTTCGTGATGCTCGGAGCATACCTCAGCCCGCCCGGGCCAGCGGGTAGGTTGGATGGGTGTTTCGTACGGGAGCGTCTGGAATCGTGGAAGCGGAGAAGAGTCCATCGGCCGGGGACACGGGGACGGGGTGCCGACGGCGCCTGGCGAACAAGCAAGGCACCAGCAGCAGGGACCACAGTGCTGGAGCGGACCTCGACCCGCAGCCGCAGTCCTCCTCCGGGCCTGGCTCCCACACCTCCGAGCAGGCCACCACGATCTCGCCGAAGACCCACACCTGGTTCTGTCCACTCTCGCCGCAGTTGGCGTAGATACCCACCGTCATGTCCTCGCTGCGCCCGCTGCACCCAGGGCACTCCAGGATCAGCGACTCAGCCACACCCGCGTCACTGAGGAGCCAGGCGTCCCCAATCCAGCTGCACTCACGCGCCGATCCCGTGTCGAACTCAGGGGCGAAGACCACCAGGTCTTCCCCGGGCTGGCAGCGGCCGTCCTCGGGCTCGAACGTGATCTCGGCCTCCCCAAGGGCCAGCCCGACGAACAACAGCGGCCACATGGAAGGTCCTTCTGGAATGGGGAGGTGCTCCGGCAGGATAGCACCGAGGTCGGTTGGCCGACGAGAGCGGGCGCCAGACCGGAGCGGCGGAAGCGGGGTGTCAGGCACCAGGTCGGTCAGTCGAGGCAGGGTGTGCATGTAGCCCCGAGGTGAGCGCCACCTCGGCCCTGGGTGCACACCTGGGCGTGCCAGGAGGGCCACGCTGCCCGGTGGCGGGGTTCCGCCGCGGTTTGGTGCCCCCCCACCTGACATCGAGGCCGTCCCACTCAGGCGCAATCAGAGCGAGGGGCTAGCCTCCACCTCGATCCCGATGCCTCCGGGCCGCGATCCCGGCCAGCAGCAGGACGAGCGGGCTGGCGATCCCGGACCGGCTACCGCTCGCGCAGCTGCACCCCGCCTCCGCTTCCGCCAACGCAACCGCCAACGCAACCGCCTCGTAGCCCACACAGGCTCCGTCCTCGCAAGCATCGTCCGGGGTAGTTGGCTCACCATCGTCGCAGGCGGTACCGTCTGGCTCGGGGGAGCCCTCACAGCTACCGCTCTCGCACTCGACGATGTCGAAGAAGGTGCACTACTCGCCATCGTCGCAGTCGATGTTGCAGCGGGTACCCGAGCACTCGCCGTCCCAGCAGGCGTCGTCGATGGTGTCGGGATTTCCGTCGTCACACGCCTCGCCGTCCTCCATCGGCGTACCCTCGCAGCGCTCTTCCACGCAGGAGTCATACACGGTGCATGCGCAGCCATCGTCGCAGGGCTCGACGCAGGAGGAGAAGCTGACGTGGGAGTAGAGCAGCCCGTCGATGCTGTCGATGCGGCCGTCCGGCATGATCGGGATCCACGGATACCGAAACTCGGTGCCGCAGTCGCCGTACTCGATGGAGGAGGCGATCTCCTCGCCCTGCAGCCAGAGGGTGGCCAGGCCATCGCGGAAGTGGGTCTCCCAGTGAAACCAGGTGTCGGCGTCCCAGGTAGAGGTGTCGAAGCCCGAGAGGTAGACCTCGTCCATGCACTCGTCCGTCCACGAGCCGTACTGGAACTTCACCTTTCCGTAGACGCTCGAGCTGGTGCCCTCGTTGCCGTAGAGCCGCACGTTGGCGCCATACGAGATGGCCGAGGCCGAGGTGGCGTCGAACAACTCGTACAAGTGGTGCTTGTTGCCATCGGTGGTGCCCCAGTTCACCGAGTCCATGGAGATGCCCTGCATCCAGACGCTGACGAGCCCCGTGGTGACGTGCTCTCCCAGATCGTAGAGGATGCGGTCGGAGAACTGGGTGACCTGCCAGCCCTCCTCCACGAACGCTCCGCCCTGCACGTCTCCTCGAGACGCCCCGTCGTCCAACGGATCGCAGAGGTAGACGTCCCCGCCCGATGGCAGGCACTCCGGCTGGGCCGAGGCGGGCAAGGGATTGAGTGCATACAGGGCAGTGGTGAACGCGAGGGTGCGGGAGACCTGTCGTCAGTGACGTCGTGCCATGGGACCTCCGGAGGATGGATTCGCAAGCTTCGTGCCAGAAACCCATGGCCGACAGGCAGCCGGTCCTGGGCGGCTCCCGGTGTCGGTGAGAGGAGATGGACCCGCTGAAGGAGATCCCACTGGGACGCGGGAGTCGCATGCCGGGGGCAAGCGTGGGTTCGCCCCCGCGGATACATGCCTCGCTCCTTCCAGCCACGCCACAGGGCGGCCGCGCGGGTGTCCATGAGGGACCTTCTCTTCGCCTTCGGTCTCCCGCTGCTGGGTTGTCATGGACGAACACAGACACCGGAGCCTCCACCGAGCTTCGTGGATGACCCATTGCTGGCGTGGCCCCACAAGAGCCCGCCGATCCTCCGTGTCGGCACCACCGGTCAGAGCTCGCTGGCGGTGGTACCCCAGGCGCGCCCCGCCCGCCTGTGGGTCTACGGTCAACCGGGCACCGAACCGGAGAGCTTGGATGTGACGGGTCTCTCCTGGATCCACTCCGTGCTGACCACCGAACGGGGCGCCCTGGCCGTAGGCCACCCCGGCTTCGTGGAGCTCGACGCGGCAGGCCGCCCCACGGCGAATGTCGTCGAGCTCGACCTGAGCGAAGAGCCAGTCCAGGCCTGGGCCCTGTTCGCGGGAGGGCTGGCCGGTCTGAGCGGAAAGCCAGGTGGCGACACCATCCACGTGCAGCGCTTCGCCCGCGACGGCCGGTCGCTCGGGAGCACCCCGATCACCTCATCCAGAAACATCCGCTCACCCGTGCTCGCGTCCCTCTCCCCCGACCTGCTCGCGGTGGTCTGGGTGAGCTCCGGGCTGCCCAGCGACATCGTGGCTCCGGGCGAAACACCCCTGGAAGTCCTGACCGTCGAGCAGGAGAACGCGCTGAGCAAGCCGGAGCTGGTCCTCGCCCTGCTGGACGCCGAGGGAACGCTCGCGAGCGAGCCGCGGGGTATCTACAAGCCGGGGCTGGGCGGCACCCTGCTCGACTGCACCGTCCAGTCCCGGCCGGCGGGTGGGGCGCTGCTGGCCTGGGGAGACAGCACACCCGGCCGCTGGTCGGTCTACGCCATGGTGATCGAGGCGAGCGGCGATCCCAGGAAACCCGCACGGGTCAACGGGGGAGAACGAAGAGACGCGCTGGACATCGCTCTACCCGCAGGCGGCGAGGGCCGCTGGATCTCCTGGGGAACAGGCATCCACTGGGGCATGTTCGAGCGCAGCGGCACGGGGCGCGTGGCCTTGCGCCACCTGGTTCCCGGCGAGCCTCCCCGCATCTTCGAGGGCCGGGGTAGCGTGGAGTCCCACGGCGTCGCCATCTCGGCCCAGGGCGTCCTGGTGGTGACGGGTGTGCTCGAGGGCGAGGACTACGACGTGCGTGGGGAGCACTTCCCACCACTGCCCTGACACGCCGCGTCACCTTGGCGTAGTATTTCGCCACCTCACCCAACGCCTCGATCTCCAGCATGGCCCTGTCGACCCAGCTTCGCCCACGCTCACGCAAGGAACGCCTGGCCCTGTGCCAGCTGCTGCACCGGGCACCCCTCGAGGTGGGCATCGCGCATGCGGACGACGGCTGGGTCTGCGCTGCGCTGCGGATCTCGGGCCGACATCCCGTATGGGCCTCCAATGCGGACGCCCAGCCTGCGCGCGCACTGCTCCTACACCTGGGCCTGGGGGACATGGCGGACTGGGCGGACGCCCGACCCCAGGCGACGGTGGGAGCCGACCTGGGCCTGAAACGCGCTGGAAAGAAACGTCTCCGAGCCGCCCACGGCACCCTCGAAGTAGTCGAGGGTCCACTGGTGACCATCCTGATGTGCACCTACAACCGGGCGCACCTCATCCGCCAAGCCCTGGACTCCGCCCTGGCCCAGCGCTGGCCCTGCGAGGTGCTGGTGGTGGACGACGGCTCGACCGACGACACGCCGGCCATCCTCGAGTCCACTCCCGGCATCCGGGTGTTGCGCCAGGAAAACCAGGGCAAGCCCGTGGCGCTGCAGCGGGGCATCGACGCCGCGCGCGGCGACGCGCTGCTCGTACTGGACGACGACGACCTGCTCATGCCAGGCGCCCTGCACCTGCTGGGCAAGGCGCTGTTCGACCACCCGGACCTGGCCGTCGCCATGGCGGACTCCATCGTCTTCGACGGCAAGACGGGTACCCCGAAGGACTACCTGCCCTCCTGCCGCCTGCCCGGTGCCATGTCGCACCTCCACACCCTGCAGCAGGTACCGGCACTGGTCACCGCCGCCCTCGTGCGCATGTCCGCCCAGCGAGCGGCTGGCCCCTACGAACCCAGGATGGTGCGCGGCGAGGACATGGACATGTTCCTGCGCCTGGCCCGGCAGGGCCCCTTCGAGGGCCTGCCCCTGCCGGTGTTCCTGTACCGCAGCCACGACGCCGCCCGCGGCTCGAGCACCGGCCAGTGGCGCAAGCACGGCGACCCCGTCGAGCACAGGCGCCGCACCCTGCACTTCGTCAAGCCAGTCTTCCGGCAGCGCTGGCAGGCCATGGCGCCGGAAGCCAACCGGCGGGAAGGCTTCGCCTGGGCTTCGGGGCTGTTCGCCCGCGACCTGCTGGACGAAGGGCGCCAGGAGTTGGACCGCTGGACCGCCCCGTACACCCCGAGCGAAGCGTGGGTGCGGGAGCAGCTGGGGCGGCCGTCCGAGCTGGCCCACCCCGGCGAGGCCCTCGTGGTGGTCGACGAGGGTGATCCCGGAGCCCTCGAGGAGACCTTGATGCGCCACGCCGAGGGGCGAGCCATCCACGTCTGCCTCGAAGTGCCTCGGGAGCCCCTCGAGAACGTCCGGCTGTACTTCCAGGGGAACTACACCGCCCAGGAGCGGCTGCACGCCTGGGTGAAGCACCCCGGCCCCTGGCACCTCCGGCTCTCTTCCAGCCCCGGCTGGGCTCCTCCGGCCCTCGACAAACGAGCACTGCTGCTCGACCTGCCCGCCCCCGACGCGGTGCTCTGTGTCGCCGCGGCCTCGGGATGGCCACTCCCGGGCCGCGGGCGCCTGGGTTCGAGGCAAGAGCCCGGCGCTCTGGCCCGCGCGTGCCTGCTGGTGCGGCAGCAGATCGCCCAGGGTCAGGCGCGTCAGGCCATGACGGTAGCCAAGAAGGTTCTCGAGGCCCAGCCCGCCTGGCCAGGAAGCTGGCTGCTCATCGCCCAGGTATTCGATGCCCTGGGCATGCGCGACCAGGCTACGACCTGCCGCAAACGAACGGAGCTGCCATGATCCTCCTCGCGATCGTGCGAAGACACGGCCTCAGGCCTTCCACACCACCAGCCTGCAACACTCGCCCCCCTCGGAGATGAGCTCGTCGAAGCGCCCTTCGAGCCCCAAGCCTTCGAGGGTGCCGTGATCCACCTCACGCGCAGCCTGGCAGAGCAGGGCGATCTCGTCCGAAGGCAGCCCGAGCTGTCGCCAGGCATCCACCAACACGCAGCGGCCCAGGATGGCCGTGGATTCCGCGCCCACATCCCCGCCACGCTCCATGTCGAACAGCGCCGCGGCCAGCGCGGAGTGCTCACACAGGGCCGTGCAGAAGGCCTCGGCCGACGCATCGGCGCCATATGCGACGTAGCGCTCGCGCTTGGCCAGGCCCGTGCTCCGACAGGCTTGGCCCACCAGGCGGAGCGCCTCGTCCTGCCCGTGGGCCTGGCGGATGGCGTCGAAAACCCGCCACAGCAGCTCCGCACGGGCGGCGTGTGCGCTTCGCAGGGCCTGCAGCCAAGCTGCGTCGTCCATGTGGGGGGGCCTCGCCATGTCTTCACTCCTGTCTCGTGGTCACGCGCCACAGGGCGGCCAGCAACGCCCAGACCAAGACAACCACCCCCCAGACCTGCCACTCCCGCACCCGCACCAGAAGGTGTCCGCTCACGGCGCTGATGTAGGGAGCTTCGCGGTCGATCCAGGGTTCGTGGGGTTCCCAGCTCTCGGCCACCAGGGCATAATTCGATGCAGCGAGCGTGGCCCCGCAGCAAGCCTGGAGCAGCCGATCTTCACGCCAGGCGGTGGTGGCCATCCGCGCTCGTTCGGACTCCGAGGGATTCTCGGTGGCCAGGCGGTGGAGGAAGCGGTCGCGACGGAACAGGTGAACCCGCACTTCGTGGGTGTAGCTGTCACCGAAGGGAGGGTAGTCCCTCAAAAAGAGCTTGTAGTCGTCGTCGCCAGGGTACCCATCGAGGATGCGTGCCACCTCGGCAGACCTGCTGGAGTCCTGCTCGCGCAGGTCATCCCACTCCAGGCGCGAGTAGAGCCCACCCGCCCCGGGGACGTCGTGCAGGTGACCGTACTCGGTCATGACCGCGCCGTAGTCCACCATGTAGTCCAGGAAAGGAAACACCCTGAACAACACCAACATGCGCGGTGGGGTGTTGGACAGCGCCAGCGCGAGCACGAGCACCGTGACGGCGGCCAACCCGCAGAGGCGACGCACCGATCCCAGGCCCGGAGCCCTGGCCAGTTCGGCTGGACGAATGCCCCCCGCCAAGGCCACGAGTGCGAGGGAGATGCCCAGAGCGTTGACCGCGACGTCCCGGATATCCCAGAAGCGCCCGGGGACGAACCACTGCACCACCTCGTCCAGCACACCCACCAGGGTGCCCAGCAACAGCGCGGCGAAGAAGACCGCGACGTTGGGGAAGCGAGACCGCAGGGCGCGGTAGAGCAGGACACCGAGCACGCCGTACTCGATGAAGTGCAGGGCTTCTTCCGGAGCGTGCCTCAGCCGCCAGGAGTACGCCGCGCAGATGCCCCCGGGGGCCAAGAGCCAGGGCAGGCGTCGCCAAACGGCGGACCCCAAGGTCCTCCAGGTGGCGATGGCGCCGAGCACCACGGCCAGGGCCAACAGGACCATCACGGCCACCAGGTAGGCTTGCCGCCCCAGCGTGGCCCGCACCCAGTCCTGCAGCGACCGGGCCAGCGGCACGCTGGTCAGGATGACCACCACCCAGGCGAAGGCCGCCCACCAAGCACGCCGGGCGGCGGATGGGGTGGTCATCGCAGGCCCGCTATCGACAGACGTCGAAGCGGTCGAACTCGCTGGTGAACTGTCCCCGACCACGGGTGAGAGAGCGCAAGTCGGTGGCGTAGCCGATGAGCTGCTCCAGGGGCACTTCGGCCTGCAGCGATGCCATGCCGTGCTCCGTAGAGCTGTCGAGAATGGCGGCCTGGCGGGCCTGGAGGTCGCCCAGGACCGTGCCCAGGGACTCGGCGGGCGCCACCACCTCGACCTTCATGACGGGACCGAGCAGCACGGCGTCGGCCTTGGACATGGCGTTACGCACGGCCTCGGCCACCGCGATGCGGAGGGCTTGCGGGGACGAGCCATCGCCGAACAGCTCGACGCGGTCGATGCTGACCGCCACGTCTTGTAGAGGGGCGCCCTCGATGGGGCCACCCACGAGGGCATCGGCCGCTCCCGCCTCGACGGCTTCCCGCTGGTTCTTGGACAGGGTGCCGTTGTGCACCTCGGGATCGACCTCGGCGCGGCTACCGGTGCCCCGCTCGAGAGAGCGCACCGATGCGACGGCCCGGGCCTGCAGCCGCACGGTCTTGTCCTCGCCGACCTCGAAGGTGCGATCGATCTCGCCGGTGGCAGTGGCGGAGCCGAGGATGGTCTCGCGGGACACCACGTACGGTCGCCCGAAGCGCAGCTCCAGCTTGAACTCGCGCTGGATGCGCTCCTTGACGATCTGGAGGTGCAGCTCGCCCATGCCCCGCAGGATGCGCTGCCCAGTCTCCTCGTCTTCGATGAACTGCAGGGTGGGATCTTCCTCGAGGATCTTCGCAACCACGTCGAGCATCTTTTCCTCGTCGCGGGAGGAGGCGGTCTCGACGGCCAGCCCCAACACGGGATCGCGGGTCTGAATGCGCTCGAGCAGCACGGGTTGGTCTGGCGCACAGAGGGTGTCGCCCGTGCCGGCCTTGCGCAGCCCCGCCAGCAGCACGATCTGGCCCGCTACCGCGACCTTGAGGCGGCTCTTCTTGTGCGAATCGACGTCGAAGACGCGGGCGACGCGCTCGACCTCCCCCTTGCCAGCCAGCAGCACCTTGTCGCCGGGCTCGAGGCGCCCTCGGTACAGCCGGACGAAGACATGGCGTCGGCCATCCCAGAGCTGCACCTTGAATGCAAGGGCGACCAAGGGTTTGTCCGGATCCATCGCCACCTCGATCTCCGCCCCGTCGAGATCGACCCCGGTGGGCAGCTGGGCCTCGAGAGGAGACGGCAGGAGCTCGATCACCCCGTCTATGACGGGTTGGACGCCCTGGTTGCGCAGCGCCGACCCACCGACGGCCGGGCTGAGCACTCGCTGGCGCGCGCAGCGGCGCAACACGGCCACGACACGCTCCCGGTGGAGGGGCTCGCCCTCGAGGGCGGCGTCGGCGATGAGGTCATCGTGATCGCCCAGGGCCAGCAGCAGGGTCTCGCGCTGGGCCTCGAACAGGTCTTGGTGATGGGACGGTACCGGTTCGACCACCACTTCTTCGCCCATCCCCCCCTCGAAGCGCACCAGGGTCTCGTCCAGCAGGTGCAGCACGCCTTCTTCGACAGGGACGGTGACCGGCACGGGCTCGACGCCGAGGCGGCCACGGATGGTCTGGAGGGCGCGGTCGAAGTCGGCGCCAGGACGGTCCATCTTGTTGACGAAGAACATGCAGGGGATGTCGAAGCGGCTGGCCTGACGCCAGACTGTCTCGGTCTGTGGCTCGACGCCCCGCACGCCGTCCAGCACGATGACCGCACCATCGAGCACGCGCATGGCTCGCTCGACCTCGACGGTGAAGTCCACGTGGCCCGGGGTGTCTACCACCTGGATGAGGTGGTCCTTCCAGGGGCACTGAGTGACGGCCGTGGTGATGGTGATGCCGTGCGCGCGCTCCTCGTCCATCCAGTCCATGTGGGCCTCGCCATCATGGACTTCTCCGATCTTGTGCTTGGAACCTGTGTAGTACAGGAAGCGCTCGGTCAAGGTGGTCTTGCCGGCGTCGATATGGGCGGCGATGCCAATGTCGCGCACGGTGGACAGGTCGGTGGTTCCCTTTTTCCCAGCCATGGCGGCGTCTCCATCGGATCTCGAGGTGCGGCATGGTAATCTTCCAGGAAGCCGGACGCGAGGCATCACGTGCCTCGCCGCTCCCCACTCTCCTCCAGGATGGCCCATGCGCCCGACCTTCCTCTCCTTGTTCCTCTTGGCCACGCTGCC
>CAZVHW010000149.1:13085-13807 GCA_964626835.1 uncultured Enterobacterales bacterium | reverse complement strand
CATCTCCACCCAAGCCTCGAACGGAGCGGGAATCGCGAAGCGATGGGTAGACGTCGGGCGGAGCCCGAGGTCGCACGGCCTCGGCGTCCTCAGCGTCCTCAGCGGTGAAACAAACGACGTCTCGCCCGCCGCCAAGGTCCAGCCAGGACTCAGGTTCCTACGGCGCCAACAGCTCCAGGACTTCCTCGTCCTCGTCGTCCTCGTCGTCCTCGTCGGCGCGCGCCTCGATGACGTCGGGGACGTCCTGGGCAGCTTCGGAGGCGAGCACCTTGTGGAGCTTGAGCAGGCCGCGGGTGAACTCGGAGCTGGCGTACCACTCCGACTCGCCGCCTTCTTCGTCCGGGGCCTCGAAGACGCGAACGATGGTGGCAGGGCCCTCTTCGGGCTGCAACGTCACCGCGAAGGCCGGCTCGAGATCGCCGGGCTTGTCCTCTTCCTGGACGTAGCTCAAGCCCTTGAGGCGCAGGGCCTTGTCCAGCCAGTTGTCGTACAGCTCGATGGACCGCTCGAGCTCCTGGGGGTTGGCCCAGTACGCGGCGTCCTTGTCGTCTCGATTCTGCTGCACCATCTCGACGCTGCCCGAATCCGACTCGAGCACCACGCGGACGATGTCCTCGCGCTCGAGCTCCGACAGGCGACGATCGGGCAGGCGGCTCTTGGCGTACTTGAGGGGTCGGAAGACGTCGGCGTCCACCAGGTAGAACTTGCCGGTTTCGGTGTCG
>CAZVHW010000149.1:0-13075 GCA_964626835.1 uncultured Enterobacterales bacterium | reverse complement strand
ACGTAGAAGTCGCGGGTGCCGTAGGCCTCGCCGCCCACCTCGATGCGGCGCACCTTGCCCTTGCGGGTGACCTTGAGCCAGGACTCGGGCTCTGCCAGCTCGAGCTCCTCGAGCTTGTCAGGAGCGACCTCGCCCAGTGACCGCACGGCCTCGAGCGGCGCGAGGGCCTCGAGCACCTTGCTCACGGCCTCTCCGCCCTTGAACTGGGAGTTGGAGATCTCGATCTCGAACTCCTCTTCTTCCTCTTCGGCTTCCTCGCCGTCGGCGGCGGCTTCTTCGCCATCGGCGACGGCATCCTCGGCAGGCTCGTCGGCCGCAACGTCAGCCTCGACCTCGGCGTCGGCCTCGGCGCCGTCGGCCGCGCCGTCGGGAGCCTCGAGATCTTCCTCGGGCTGGATCTTGGGCTTGGGCTTCTTCTTGCGCTCTTCGAGCTCGACCCAGGCGTAGGAGCCAAACCCGTCTTCTTTCAGGTGGATGCTGACGTCGAGCTTTTCGTTGTGGAACGAGATGTGCTCGAGGTCCTGCTGCTCGGCGCGCAGGATGACCACGGTCTCGGCCTTGTCCTCTTCGTCGGCGCCGATAACGCCGGTCCAACGGAACCAGGCCAACACGAGGAGGGCTGCGAGCAGCCCCACGTAGATCCAGAAGCTGCGGCTCATGCGACCCCCTTTCTGGACTTGCGGCGGACACGGACGCGGAAGAACCCGAACAGACCCAGCAGCAGCGGCACCAGGAACGTGGTGCCGTAGAACCAGATGCCCTGGCCCTCCTTGTTGTGGACGATCTTGACGTCTTCTTCGTCGTTGACGGTGCCGGACAGCTCTTCCTCACCCAGCAGCCAGTTGGTGGCGTCGATGACGAACTGGGCGTTGGCCTTGTTGGGCACCACCAGGTCGGTGGCGAAGCCGGCGTCGGCGACCACCACGGCGCGGTACTCGGCCTCGTCGGCCGCGGGACCGCTCGCTACGACCGCCAGGTCGCGCACCTTGCGGGCCTCGTCGCCGTCGTCGAACTCGAAGTCACCGTCGACATCGTCCCAGGCCTTGGCCAGGGTGCGCACCGTGGTGGTGACCTTGCCCAGGTGGTCTTCGGTTTCCTCGAGCCAACCGGCGCCGGGGAAGACCATCCAGGCCGCTCGGCGGTTCTTGGACAGGGTCGTGACGCTCTCGTGGGAGGAGTAGCGGTTGGTGCCCAGGTTCTGCCGGTCGATGATGCCACCGTGGATGGGCAGGTAGGTCTGGGCGTCGTCGGTGACCACCTTGGTGTCGAAGAAGGCGACGCCGAGCTCGGCGAGCAGGGCATCGAGGCCCGGGCCCTTGCCTTCATCCAGGCCCGGCTCGAGGGCCAGCAGCAGGCTGCCGCCGCCTTCGCGGTAGGCGCTCAGGGCCGTGACTTCGGCGGGGAGGAAGGGATCGGTCGCACCGAGCACGATGACCATGGACGCATCGTCCGGGACCGCCGTGGCCAGGCCCTCGCCGATGCCCAGGCTCTCGACCTTGTAGTTGAGGGCCTCGAGCAGCTTCTTGAGCAGCGAGACCTTCTGGTCGGGGCCCTTCGAGCCACGCCAGTCCAGCTCGCCGTGACCGGTGGTGAAGTAGGCCTTGCGCTCGCCCTTGGCCAGGGCCAGGAGCTTCTTCTGGACTTCCTTGTCGAGCTTCTTGAGGGTGCGGCGAGCCTTGTCGATGTCGGTGCCGATTTTCAGGCTCTCGCTGTGCTCGCCCTGCAGGAAGGCGACATGACCGTTGTCACGAACCTTGAGCTCCTTCGCGCGGACCGGCTCGAGGGCGTGGTCGACCAGCTCGACGCTCAGGTTGGGGCCGGCCAGGGCCTCGAAGTAGGGAAGCACTTCGCGGCCCACGTCGCTGGCGGCCGGGAAGAAGAGCACCACCTCGAGTGGCTCGTCCAGGTTCTCGACCAGGGCCGCGGTTGCGGTTCCCGGTTCGGTGGTCTTGAAGTAGGCGAAGTCCCAGCGATGGTTGAGATCGTGGGCCAGCCAGTTGAGGGGGAAGAGCAGCGCGATGGCCAGCACGACCGTGAGGCCGCTGTCCATCGCGTCCCATACACGCTGGGGCCGTGGAGCAGCAGGAGAGGCCGAGACAGACCGATCCACCAACACCATGGGGACCAGGCCGCAGGCCACGAGAACCGGCCACAGCGAAGCCCAGGCTACGTGCCAGCGCCCGGCGAGCTCGTCCTCGAAGCCCAGCTTGTCGATGACGAGATCGGTGCCGAGGGCGTAGGCCAACAGGCCGACCAAGGCCAAGACGGTGAGCAACAGGCCCGTGCGGACCGCCCGGCGCAGGTAGTCGCCGACGGCGCTCTGCAACACCCGGAGGCGCATCACCATGGCGACGATCACCATGACCAGCCCGACGCTGTCGAAGGCCCAGCGGACCGCGCCGCTGTCACCGAAGGTGCGCTCGCCGAGGAAGAGACAGAGGAAGCCACCGAGGGTGATGATGCTGATGATGGACATCACCACCTCCTTCCGCGGATGCTGCGCACGGACAGCAGCAGGAACGCGAAGCAGACCGAGAGATAGAACACGATGCTCTCGGTGTTGACCTGCCCCTGCATGAAGGGCTGGAAGTGCTTGTCGAACAGCGACAGGTACGCGGTGATGTCATCCAGCGGTGGGTCGGAGACCCGCCCGATGAGCCACATCAGCAGCAGGATGACCGTCACCACACCCGAGATCGCCGCACCGACGAACTGGATGCGGCTGACCGACGAACCCCAGGTGCCGATGGCCACCACCGCCGCCCCCAGTAGCAAGAGGCCCATGTAGCCGGAGCAGAAGTGACCGATGCTCACCTTGCCGTTCACGAAGATGAGCGCGGGCATGTAGATCGTGAGGCCCAGCAGGATGCCGAGCATGGCCAGCCCCGCCAGGAACTTGCCCAGCACCACCTGCAGGTCCCGCACCGGCGCGGTGTCCAGCAGCACCATGGTGCCCGAGGAGCGCTCTTCCGAGAACAGCCGCATGGTGAGGATGATCGCGGCGATCATCGTCGTGCCGGAGGAGAAGTAGAAGAAGTCGTCCAGGACGTCGGCGGAGTAGCGAGCGGTGGACTTCATGGCGAAGGAGTTGAACAGCAGGCCGTTCACCAACAGCACGACGGCCAAGACCACGTAGCCCCAGGCCGTGTTGAAGTAGGCCTGGAAGTCGCGGCGTGCGATCAGCAGCACTTCTTTCATGGCGGCCTCCTAAGACAGCTTCTGCGTGGGTTGAGAAGTGAGGAGCTTCATGAAGATCTGCTCCAGCTCGGCCTCGGCATCGTCCACCCGGCGGACCCCGAATCCCCGCTGCACGAGCTGGGTCACGAGGTCTTCGCGATGGTCGCCCGCGAGCTCCACCCGGGCCGTCACCAGGCCTTGGTGCACCCCTTCGATGCGGATGGCCCGGACGATGGACAGGCTCTCGGCCAGTCCCTCCAACGCCGAGGCCTCGGCCCGCACCACGACCCGCAGGCAGGTGGCGTGCTCGGCCTTGTGGGCCAGCTCGGACTCGCTGCCTTCGCCCACCAGGCGCCCCTTCTCGAGGATGAGCAAGCGATCGCAGGTCTGGGAGACTTCCGAGAGGATGTGGCTGGAGACCAGCACGGTGCAGGTGTCGCGCAGGCCGCTGATGACCTTCCGCATGGACATGATCTGCACGGGATCGAGCCCGCCGATGGGTTCATCCAGGATGACCCACTTGGGGCTGTGAAGGATGGCCTGAGCGATGCCGACGCGCTTGCGGTAGCCGTACGACAGGGTGTCGATGACCACGTCCAGGGCTTCGGCACACTGGGTGCGCTCCGCCACCTCTTCGATGGCCGGCCCGACCGCCTCGGTGCTCATGCCACGCAGCTCGCCGAGAAAGCGCAGGTAGTCCCTGACGCGCATCTCGGTATAGAGCGGTGCAACCTCGGGCAGGAACCCGATGTGCCGCTTGGCGTCGAGGGGAGCGGCGAAGATGTCCTGGCCCTCGACACGCACGGTGCCCGAGGTGGGGTGCAGCAGCCCCGCCAGGATCTTGAGGGTGGTCGTCTTGCCGGCACCATTGAGTCCGAGGAAGCCTACGATCTCGTTGGACTCGATGTTGAACGTCAAGTCCTCGATCGCCTTGGTCTCCCCGTAGTACCGGGTGAGTCCTGCTACTTCGATCATGTGGATCTACCTCCAGCCCGGATTGAGCGGCCGACACGAATATTCACTGACCCCGCAGAGGTCAAGACCACGCGTGCGCGCCCGAGCGCGGTCCTGGCTAACGTTCCGGCGGCTCCTGCGCGACGTACAGCGTGCCAGCCCGCAGCAGACGCACACCTTCTCTCACGTGACGGGAAGGTTCGCGCGGGTTGTAGCGCCGGAAAAAGCTGCCGAGCTCGCGGGGGCGGAACGGGGACAAACCCGAGCGGCTGACCTCCACCAGCACCGAAGGAATGCCGTAGGTGCCGTATAGATGGTCGAGCTCCGTGCCCTGTGCTCGGAAAAAGAAACCCCAGCGAGACAGCTGAAGAGGCCGGTAGGCATACGCCCCCTGCCCCGCCGACATGGCGTACGCGAGGTCGTGCAACGCCGGCCAGTCAGCCGGGCGAGACCAGTTGCCGGACCAGGGCACGTAGACGAAGCCTCCGAAGCTGTGCAGGCTCGCGGCCAGATCGTAGTGACCCAACCCCGCCAGGCGATCGATGGCCTGGGACTCGGGCTGGGACAGGGGTGCCGGCGAGGAGACGTGGAAACCTCGGAAGAGGTGTCTCCAGAAGCTGGTGGCTTCGTGATGCACCGGAAAATCGCGGTTGAGGTCCACACGGTGCAGGTTGCCGCGGCGGAACTTGTTCTCACCCGCGAGCAGATCCTTCTCGGCGAGCCGCCGGCCGTCGATGTTCAGGACGGGAATGACAACGAGCTCCACGCCCGGGACGGGATGCTCGGCGAACCAGAGCGCGAAGCCCAGAGCCACCTCGCTCGAGATCCACTCGAGGGCATGGATGCCACCGAAGACCAGCACGCGGTGGGTGACCGGGTGCCCCGGATCGTGGATGACGTAGCCCCAGATGGGCCGCGATTCGTGTGTACGACCGGCCATGAAAGGCACCACGGCGTGGGGCCGCCGCTGCACCCATGCCCCCAGCTCGGCGTGGACCTGCTCCAGCAGGTGGTAGTCGGGTTCGGGGTGGTCAGGGTCCGGGGGGTGCTGCTCGAGCCAGCGGGCGTAGGCCGCGCCGACGTCGCGAAGCTCGAGGGGAGCGAGCTCCTGCGCCGAAGCGGGAAGGGCGAGTAGAGCGAGGGCGATGAGGAAGGCGAGCATGGCGGCCCTGGGGGAGAGCCTCGACGTATCAAGAACCTGGGATGGTGGTGAGCGGTGGCGACGGATGGTGGCAGGCGGGTGCCGGGAGCGGAGGAGAGCAGCGGGCGCTGGTGGTTCTACCAGCCAGCAACGCTGCTCGCTCCCGCCGCCTCACGACCCCCACCACCCCCAGCAGCAGCAGGGCCAAGGGCACGCCGCCCGCCGCAGCCCCGCTCGCGCAGCCGCACTCGGGTTTCTCGTCGACGTTCTCGCCGCCGGTGTCTTCCGGCTCGAGGCCGGTGTCGGCGGTATCCAGGACGACGGGCTCGCAGTCATCCGTCCAGCCCTCGGCGCCCGGGAAGACCTCGGCATCTTCGTC
Source organism: uncultured Enterobacterales bacterium (assembly GCA_964626835.1). Taxonomy (GTDB): domain Bacteria; phylum Myxococcota_A; class UBA796; order UBA796; family JAFGLY01; genus CALDOK01. The sequence goes on along the minus strand of CAZVHW010000149.1, from coordinate 7,424 downwards.
GTCGCAGTCCTCATCGACCGTCCAGCCGTCCTCGTCCTGGTCGTCGTCGTTGCCGTCGCAGTCGTCGTCCACGCCGTCGTACCAGGTCTCGTCGGCGCTGGGGTTGATGTCCGAGTTGGCGTCGTCGCAGTCGTCGCCGCCATACTCCTCGGCGTCGTGGCCGTCTTGGTCCGCGTCGTAGTCGCTGCCGCCGTCGCAGTCCTGGTCCACCCCGTCGTAGAAGACCTCGACTGCGCCCGGATGCACCGTGTCGTCCGTGTCGTCGCAGTCACCGAAAGCGGCGGAGTAGCCCTTGGGATCGCCGCAGGCCTCCCAGGCCCGCAGCGCATCGCCCCAGCCGTCGCCGTCGTGGTCCAGGTACCAGACGCCGACACCCTCCGCGCCGATCTCGTCCACGTCGCCATCGCAGTCGTCGTCTCGGTCGTTGCAGACCTCTTCGATCCCAGGGTTCACGCCGGCGTCCTGGTCGTCACAGTCCCCCCCCGGGGCACGCTGCCCACGGGGCACTGGCAATCCCAGCCGAGAACGGTGGGCTCACCAAAGCCGTCCGCGTCCTGGTCCTCGTGGCAGTCCACGCCATCCACCGAGGCCGCGCCGTCCACCTCGCCGTCGCAGTCGTCGTCCCGATCGTTGCACCACTCCGCCGCACCAGGGCAGACATCGGGATCGTCGTCGTCGCAGTCACCCGCCCTGGGGACGCAGGCGGCGCCATACAGTTCCTCGCAACGTTCCGGCCCGGTCGAGAGCAAGGGGAAGGCGTCCGAGCCGAAGCCGTCGCCGTCCCTGTCCAGATACCAGGCCCGAATCTCCGGTCCTTCGTCGCCAGGCAGATCCTCCCACCCGCCGGCGGACCGGCCGCAACCGACGGCGAGCGGGCCCACCACCAGCAGGAAGGAACGGAGGAAAGGCACACGCGCACTCATCGCAGGTAGTACTCCATGGCGTTGACCCCCTCGTAGGCCCCGGCTCCGCCATAGCTGTGCTCCGCCCCGCCCGAGGGACAGACGTCCGCGTCCCGCTGGCCGTACAGGTCGGCGGTGTCGTCCAGGTAGGAGGCCATGGGATGGGGCTCGTCCGACCAGGCCGTTTCCTCGTAGCTGGGACAGGTCAGGCAGCAGCTGCCGTAGAACCAAGGCACCCCGTTCTTGGGGCTGTTCGTACAGAAGCTGAAGGGCCCCGAATCGGTCGTGGAGAGCTCGGTATAGCTGACGATGTCCACGGCAGCGCTCATGCCGACCAGCGTGGCCCCAGCGCTGTCGATGGCCAGGACGCCCCCGGTACCCAGGTAGTAGAGGGGGTCACAGTCGGCGCCGCTGCCGTCGTCCCGCGCGACGTGCACCATCATGTGGTCCAGCTCCTCGTTGAGCCCTTCCCAATGGTCAGCCCCGAGCCGGAACGCCGCTCCCGCGCTGGACTCGCCGACCGTGATGCCGTACCAATCCGCGTAGGTGCCGTGCAGCTGCTCGGTCTCGCTCCAGTCCCAGACCGTGCGCTGTACCAGGGTCCATCCACCACCGTCGGTGCTCATGTCGCAGTAGACCTCGACCTCCTCGGCAGGGCCCGCGGGGCCGTCGGGATCGATGTCGTACAGGCCGTCTCCCGAGGAGTAGCCGTCGTCCAGGATGCCCAGACAGGACACGGAGCCGTAGTAGGAGCCGTCGTCGGGGTCGCCGTTGTCCGCGACGTAGCCCTCGGGAGCCTCACAGGCCCAGATCTCCACGGAGGCGTCCCCGTAGTGGTCGCCGTCCGCATCGCGGTACCAAGGCAGGGCATCGACCGCGTCCTCGTCCACCCCACCCTCGCAGTCGTTGTCCACCCCGTCGCAGTACTCGTCGGCGTCGGGCGACACGCTCGCGTCCTCGTCGTCGCAGTCACTCCTGGGCTCGACGCGAGAGGAGGACGGCTCGGCGTCGCCATAGCCGTCACCATCCCGGTCCTTCATGCAGGCCGTGGCCGAGTCGAGCCACGCCGCCCCCGGATAGGTGAGCCAGTTGAAGGCATCGCTGTCGTTACAGTCGCTGCCTGCCGTGACCTCCGGGTTGTCGGGCTCGGCGTCGGCCCACCCGTCTCCATCGGCGTCCTTCGTGCACGCGGTCCCTTGCTCGAGCGCGGCGGAGCCCGGGAAGGTCGTGTCCGCGTGAGTCCCCAGGTCGTCGCAGTCCCGACCTCCCTCGACCGCGGGATTCACGGGGCGAACATCACCCCAGCCGTCCCCATCGGCGTCCTGCATACAGGCGGTGTCCGAGTCCCACCGAGCGACCCCTGGCCAGCTCACCTCGGCGTAGCCCCCGACATCTGCACAATCGCCCCCGTCGTTGCCGTAGATGCGAGACGGCGGCTCGCAGGCAAACTCCACGGTCCCGGGATCCCCGAATCCGTCCGCGTCCGCGTCCAAGAACCACATCGTCCGGCCCAGCTGCACGTCGTCGTCCCGCTCGCCGTCGCAGTCATCGTCCAATCCGTTGCAGCGCTCGAGGGCACCCGGATGGATCTCCGGATCCGAGTCGTCACAGTCCGCGGCGCTGGCCGACCAACGCGGCGCAGGCTGGCAGGCGTACCGAACCTTGCCCTGGCCGCCGTATCCATCTCGGTCGGCGTCCAGGAACCACGGCATGGCATCCACCGCGTCCGAGCCGTCCACCCGCCCGTCACAGTCGTTGTCTACGCCGTCACAGATCTCCGAAGCTCCAGGGTGGACCGCAGGATCGGCATCGTCGCAGTCGACCGACGCTCCATGGCCATCCAGGTCCATGTCCATCACGCTCGAGTCGAGGCCACACGCCACCGAGGTCACGGCCAGCGCGAGCCCTGTCAACCGAGCTGGGATGCCCGCAGGAAGCGGGAACGGGAACGCAGAACTCCCTGCGGGACAGCGCCGTCCCTGACATGCCGACATTCTATGACCCCTCTCCTAAAGCTGTGGTTTGCCCTTGTTTCTCCTGACGAACCACAGGTGGAAGGGGCCGCTGGAATGGATCCGCGGCGCTGGCGTTTCGTGACGCTTCCGATTGTGACGGGTGCTGGCCTCAGAGCCCAAAAAAGGCGCGCGTGCGCGACAAGAGTGCACGCTGCACCCGCTCGACCGGGCACCCACGAAGCGCCGCGATCTCCCGCGCCGCGAAGCGCACGAAGGTGGGTTCGTTGGCAAACCGAGCCTTGGAGGATCGGAAGTGCTGGGGAGCGGGCTGCTGCCAGATCCGACCGTCGCGCCAGGTGGAAAACACCAGGCCGGGCAGCTCGGCCTCGAGCGCCGCCGCGAAGTGCCCCGCCCGGACCTGGCCGATGCGGTGCTCGAGGCGTTTCTTGGGGATGATCTGGCCCTCGAGCTCTTCGAGGGCGGCCTGCCTGGCCCGCTTCCAGAGCCCTACGATGGGGGAGTGGTAGGGGCTGTCGGTCTCGATGACCATGGCGTCCAGGGGCGTCGCCGTGACCAGATCCCGATAGCGCTGCCGGATGACGACGCTCGAGGGAATGGAAACGACCGAACCCCGAGCCGCCGCAGCCTGGGCTTCCACGGGGCCCGCGCCGAAGCAATGGAACATGACGCGCTCGGGGGGAAGATCGCCGGCGGCGAGCAGGTCCACGGTGTCTTCGTGGGCCAAGCGTTCGTGGATGACCAAGGGGAGGTCCAGCTGGTGGGCGAGGGCGATCCAGCCCTCGAACACCCGACGCTGCACGTCCCGGTAGCGCTGAAAGGCGGGGAGGTGCCAGGCGTCTCGAGGCGGAGGAGGTTCGCCACCGGGAAGGGCATCGATCTGCCCGCCACTCACGAGGTCTACCACCGGCCAGTAGTAGTCCAACCCCACCTCGCCCAGGGCTACCACGCGCGGATGACGGGCGAGCTGGCGGATGACCGCGGTGGCCGCTGCTTGCCGTTCCCGGACCGTGTCCAGCTCTCCGGGCCGGGTGGGCGGCATGAAGCCCAAGCTGACCGCCAGCCCCACCCCGTGCTGCCCAAAGATGACGTCCAGGGCGTCGATATCGTGCTCGGGCAAGCCGCCGGAGCAATCGACGGAGACCACCAAGGCCTGGACGGATTGCTCGCGACAACGGTCGAGCATCGCCCGCAGGGCGAAGGCGTCGTGGGCCAGCATGCGCCGGTCGAGGTGGCAGTGGGCGTCGATGAGGGGGAGCACCGGCTACTCCTCGCCTCCACGCAGCTGATCGGTCAAGCCGTCGAGCCAGGTGTCGATGCTGGCGATGAAATCCTCGACCTCGGGGCTCTGCTCGAGCTGGCGGGCCACGGCCCGGTGCTCCTCCGACATGGATAGCCCGACTCGCCAGGAGGCGAGGATGGCCCGCATGACGACGTTCTGGACGGTGTCCTCGTCGGCGCCGGCCGCCTGGAACGCCGCGGGGAGGCGGCGCAGGGTCAGGGCCTCGTTGTACGGGCTGACGACCTCGCGGCAGAGGGCACGGGAGAGCAGGTAGGCGTTCAGCGCGGGCACCGGCCTCGACTGCGCAGCCAGGGCATCTCCGAGGAACATGATGGTACCGCCCGCCCCGAGCTTGTCACCGATCGCGAGCGCGACGCCGGCCGAACGCTGGGCAAGCACGGCCGCCTCGGCAGGATCGGAGCGGAGCGCGAGCATCGCCAGCCCGCGCAAGGCGTAGGCCTCCCCCAGACGATCACCGATCGCCGCGAAGGCCGCCAGCGCGCGGTCGTAGTGACCCCGCGCGTCCTCGAGACGCTGCAAGAAAGAGGCGATACGGCCCGCGTGCAGCTGCGCTTCTCCGCCTTCGCTACGCTCCACCCAGCGGTAGGCCAGCTCGTCGAAGTGGGCCAGATAGAGCACACGCGCACCAGCCAGCCTCAACTCCTGCCGTCCCTCGGTGGCCAGCTCGATCAGGGCCGGCAGCCAGCGCGCCAGCTCCGCCGCCGCGACCGGCCAGGCAGGCGTCCCATGCGCCTCGGCCAAGGCCAGCAGGTGCTCGCGCAAGGCTTCGGCGACCGGCCCCTCGAGCGACCGCGACCGGTCCGGCCGCGGTTCCAGGTGATGGCGCGCCCAGAGCTGCAGGAACGGCACGCATTCCCAAGCCCCGTGGCGCTCACGGACCAGGCTGCGATCGAGCAGGACCTGGAGATCCCGACGGTCGGATGGGGTGAGCTCGGTGCCCTCGGGGATGCCGCAAGGCAGGTCCGCGATGACGCGCCAGAACCCGACAGGACCCGGCGGCAGCTGGCGCGCCGAACGAGCCACGGAGACCTCCAGGTTCTCGAGCCGGCCGTCGGCGTCCGGGGCCTCTTTCAGGCCACCTTCCCGCAGGTCCTCGAGCACCCAGCTGGCCGGCTCGCCACCCGCGATGAGGCCGCCCGCGATGGTCAGGGCGAGGGGATGACCCCCGAGGGTGCCCAGGATCTCCAGCCCCTCCGCGCTACGGTCGCGACAGACATCCAGCCACAGGATCCCCGCCTCGTCCGCGCCGAGCAGGTTGAGGGGGATGGAGGGCCTGGAGCGGGGGAGCTTCTTGCGGCTGGTGACCACGACCCGCGCCCTGCCTCCGCGCTGGTGCTTCAACAGCTCCTTCAGCCGCGCGCGCCCGCCACGGGCCTGCTGTAGATCCTCGACGTTGTCCAGCACCACCAGCCGCTCGGTGGCGAACAGCAGCTGACCGGCGTGCTCGAGGTCCCGCGGCGCTTCGGGGAGAACCGGCGTGATCCGCAGGAGCAGCGAATCGCCATCGGTGACGTCTTCGAGCGCCACGAACACCGAGCCCCCTGGCAAGGCCCGCGACAGCCGCGCCCGGTGCATGAGCACGCGCGAGAGCTCGGTCTTGCCAATGCCAGGGCCACCGTGGACGCAGGCGAGGCATGGACGCCTGACGGCCATCAGGAGATCGTGCAGCTCCCGCTCGCGCCCTACCCAGCGTTCGAGAGGGGGGGTGTCGACCCAGTGCTGCCGCGACAGCAGCACTGGCTCGCCCGCCGGAAGGCGCAAGGGGCCGAGGCTGCCGAACGGCACGACCGGATGCGGAAAGCCGGATTGGGTCCGGGCCTGGCGGCGAGCCGCGTCCAGGGACGTCCCCACCAGCAGCGCCCCCAGCAGCGTACGCGCCAGAGCGATGGCGTCGTCCCACACGAGCACCTGGTCGGCCCCGGCGCCGAGGCTCGCCCGACATCCCGCTTCTCGGAGCGCTCTCGCAGCCCGCTCGCCGTGGCAAGCGAGCACCACGGCCAGGTCCGGTCGCGCCTCACCGAGCAGGTCGCGCAGCTCGTGCGGTGGGACGAGCCGTCGTTGGCCGGTCTCCCGGTCGTCCTCGAACGCCAGCGCACCGTCTTCCTCGCGCCCGTGGCAGAGCAAGACGACCCAGCGCGCCCGCGGCAGCGCCGTGGCCGCCCGATGCCACGTGGCGGGGAGCAGCTCGAGGACCACCCGCCGGCCAGACTCGCGGATGGCGCGCTCGAGCTCGGCCTCGAGTCGCTCCCACGGCAACCTGCGGCGAGGCATGCCACCGGGACGGATGACCTCGCCCGCTTCGTCCACCAGAGGATCCGCCACCAGGACCAGCAACACGGGCGGCGGCGCGTTCAGGGCGACGTCGAAGACCCCTCGCATGCTGTCGCCGAGGGCCGGTGACGTGTCGTAGACCTCCAGCAGCCCACCGAGGCTGGCCAGCTGGTCGGCGGTGCCCGTCTCCTCGACCGCCAGGGCCAGCTCGGCCCGGTCGCTGGCCGCCACGCGCACGAGGGCTTCGAGCTCGGGATGACGCGCAGCCAGCTCGGGACCGAGCTCCGCCGGCCGCTCGAGCGCCCCCCGCAGCGCACGCTCGACCACCTCGCGGCGGTGAAGCAGCCGCGGGAGCGCGCGCCGCAATGCGACGCGAAGCAGCCAGTCCTGGCTCTCAGTCACGCTCCCAACGCTCCCTGTCCAGCAGCGTCCCGAGCACCACGGGGTTGATGGTGAGAACGTTGCGGCTGGTGTAGTCCTCGAGGAGGAAGCCCATGGCTCCGTCGCGCAGCTGCGCCAGTTCCTGGGCGGGGCCCTCGATCTGCCCCGCCCGCATGCGCACAGCGCGCAAGATGGCACTCGCGAGTTCTGGACGGTCGGCCTCGAAGCGCAACCACCGCGCCCGCTCCAGCTCCCGGATGTCTTCGCAAGCCGTCGTGGCCCGCCCCGCCAGCCGGAGATCCCTCAAGCCGCGATCGAGCCGCTCGAGGAAGAGCCCCACTCGCCCGTCGCAAAGCTCGATGACCGACGAGACGAAGGCCTCGGAGAGCGGGTCGCGCCCGCCTTGAAAGGCGGCGACGCGTCCCCGGTAGATCTCGCGCAGGTAGCGTTCCTCGAGGAAGGAGCCGACGTAGCAGAGCGGGTGGAAGACCTTGCGGTGCTTCTCGTAGGTGTCGGCGCGGATGGTGGTGAGGACGTACAGGCCGTCTTGGCGCGCGAGGTTGGCCAGCGCTTGCAGCAACGGATCGGGATCGA
>CAZVHW010000148.1:11911-13857 GCA_964626835.1 uncultured Enterobacterales bacterium | reverse complement strand
CGACCCGCCCAGAACCAGCAGGCCCCCGCAAGACCGCGGGCCCATAGACCTGCATGCCGGGGCGAGCCGAAGCCGCTACCAGCCCGCCGAGCGAGACCAGCACGGCCCAGGCACCCAAGAACTGGGCGCCACGAGGCGGCAGCCAGCCGATATCCAGCAGGCCAACGCCGACGAGAGCCAGAGCGAGGGAGGCGAGGAAGATGGAGACCAGGAAGCGCACCCCCGCTGCCTATTGAGACCGCCCCGGAGCGGCTACCCATGGGACCGTCTGGCCTTCGAGTTTCCCTCCACGGAGCCCGAAACCCCGTGGCCGCTCCAAAGACTCAGAGCGGTAGAACCCCCGAAGAGTGGATAGATGCGCGCCATGGCGCATCGGATCCCGCTGACCCTCGCCTCCTGGGTGGCCTGGACCATCTTCCTGATGGTCTCGGCCCTCAACATCATCGTGGGAATGGTCCTTCAAACCCTCACGCTGCCCTTCGATCCCCAGCACAGGACCGCGCTGATGGTCAACCGCCTGATCTGGGGGAAGCTGCTCTTCCTCGTCGAGCTCTCCTTCCGCATCCGCCGCCAAGGCGTCGAGAACATAGGCCCGGGCCCCTACGTCATGGTCTGCAATCACAGCTCGGTGCTCGACATTCCATCTTGCATGGGCTTGCCCCTCCCCCTGCGCGTGGTGGGCAAGACCTCCCTGTTCCGCGTGCCCTTCATGGGCTGGTGGATGAGCTACTGCAAGCAGATCCCCCTGGACGCCGGCAACCAGGAGAGCATCGACCGCTTCCTCGGCATGGCCAGGGACACGCTCGCCAAGGGCATCACGGTGCTGGTCTTCCCCGAGGGCACCCGCAGCGCCGACGCCACCCTGGGCCGCTTCAACCGAGGCGCCTTCCGCCTGGCCAAGGACTCGGGTGTTCCCGTGCTACCCGTAGCGGTGTACGGTTCCCACTTCGTCATGTCCAAGGGCAGCCTGCCCCTGAAGAACCTCTTCACGCGCATCCAGGTCAAGGTCATGGCTCCCCTCGATTCCTCCCAGCACTCCACCGCCCGCAAGCTCTCGAACCGCACCCACGAAGCCATCGACGCCGGTCTCGCGGAGCTTCGCAAGGAGTTCGCGTGAACCCGGATCACGTCCAGCAGGCCAGCGACCGCTACCGCTCCGCGGGTCGCTTCGCCCACGGCTTCGCTCGCGGCAAGATGTCCGGCGATCCCGCCTACCACGCAGTGCTGACCCGACTCCCCGAGTCCGGCAGCCTGCTGGATGTGGGCTGCGGCGAAGGCTACCTGCTCGCCCTCGTGCGCGCCGCCAGGCCCGACCTGGCCCTACACGGCGTAGACCACGACGAGCGCCGGATCGACCTGGCCCGCAGCGCCTTGGCGGGCGAACCCGCGCTCCAGGTAGAGGTGGGGGACATCCGAACGGTCGAACTACCGCCCTCCGACCTGGTGACCTGCCTGGACGTGCTGCACTACATGCCCGCCGAGCAACAGGACGAGGTCCTGACTCGGCTGGTTCGGGCCGTCCAGCCAGGCGGCACCTTGTTCATCCGCGACGGGGAGGAAGGTGCCGGCCTGCGATCCACCCTCCTGCGCTGGTCCGAGACCGCCGCGGTGGCGCTGGGACGTCACAAAGGCGATGGCGTGTTCTTCCGGCCGGCCCAGGAACTGCGCGAGCGGCTCGAGGCCCTGGGCCTACAGGTCGTCGTGGCCCCTTGCCGTGAGGGTACCCCTTTCGCCAACCTGCTGTTCGTCGCGCACAAGCCCAACGAGGAGCCCACACCATGATCATCGCCATCACCGGCGTGGGAGCCGTGAGCGCCCTGGGTCGCGGCGCCCAGGCGCTGTTCGACGGGCTCTGCGCAGGCCGCAGTGGCTTGGACGGCGCCCCGGTGTGGGAAGGCCGCGGCCCCGCGGGCATGCTCGAGGGCGGCCTCGACCGTGCGAGCTCG
>CAZVHW010000148.1:4535-11901 GCA_964626835.1 uncultured Enterobacterales bacterium | reverse complement strand
CTGGCCCTCGAGGCCGTGCACGAAGCCCTGAGAGGCCATGACCTCCCCACTGACATCGCCGTGGTGGGAGCCACCACGAGCGCCGACATGCGGCGGGCCGAGCCCGCCTGGCGCTCCCTGGCCACGGGCGAGCAGCCCGCAGATCCCTTCGCCTACGTCTGGCCGCAGCTCTGCCACCAACCCACGGCCCACGTGGCCCAGGCGCTCGGTGCCAAGGGGCCGCGCATGAGCCTGTCTACGGCCTGCACCTCGGGGGCTGCCGCCATCGGTGTTGCCGCCGATCTGCTGCGTGCGGGTCGCGCCCCTGCGGCCGTGGCGTTCGGGACCGACGCCCTGTGTGACACCACGGTCCACGGCTTCGGCTCCCTGGGTCTGTACGACGCGAGCCCCTGTCGCCCCTTCCACACCGACCGCGCCGGTCTCAACCTGGGCGAAGGGGCCGGCGCCCTGCTGCTCGAGCCCCTCGACACCGCCCTCGCACGCAGAGCCAAGCCCCTGGCGCTGCTGTCCGGCTACGGCAACAGCTCCGACGCGTGGCGCCTCACCGCCCCCCATCCCGAAGGACGAGGCGCCGTCGCCGCCATCCACACCGCCCTCGGCCCCACCCCGGCCGCGGCCGTAGGCTGGGTCTGCGCCCACGGAACGGGTACGCCCATGAACGACGCCATGGAGGCCGAGGTCCTCTCGCGGGAGCTCCCCAATGCCCTGATCGGCGGCATCAAGGGCGCGGTGGGCCACACCCTCGGAGCGGCAGGCGCCCTCGAGGCCTTGGTCGCGGTCCTGGCGGTCCACCACGGCCGCGTACCTCCGCACGCGGGCGAGCGCGACGACGCCTTCCCCGAGCTCGCACTCGCCACCACGGTGCAGGATCTGCCCCTCCAAGCAGCCCTCTCGGTCAACTTCGCCTTCGGTGGCAACAACACCGCCCTGCTGGTGACGCCATGGAACCCGTGATCTACGTCGACAGCGCCTCCATCTGGGTCCCCGGGGGCCCCGAGGGCCTGCTGGATGACCTACTCCAGGGCCGCCCCCGTGTCGACGGCCCCCTCCGGCGGGCACCCGATCCCAAGCGCCCTCCGAACATCGGCGCCGGTCCGTGGCGCCGCATGAGCCGGCTCACCCGCATGGTCGTGGCCACCGCCGCCCCGCTGCTGGAAGGACGCGGCGACCTGGACAGCCTCCCCGTGATCTGGGGCAACGCCCTGGGCGAGCTGGTGCCCATCGCTCGTTTCCTCGAGCGGGTCTACGGGTCGGGCCCCGAGCACGCCAGCCCCCTCGCGTTCCAGAACTCGGTGACCAACGCCCCCGCGGGCCACCTGTCCCTCGCCCTCGGGCTGCAGGGTCTCTCCGAGACCATCTCGGCCGGCGGGGCCAGCGGGCTCGTCGCTCTCCAGCGCGGCGTCGACCTGCTCCGCCTGGGCCGCGCCCGCGCCGCACTGGTCGTGGCCGGTGACGATCTCAACCCCGTCACCGAGCGGGCCTGGGCCCTCCAGGGCTCCGCCCCTCCCCTGGGCGAAGCGGTAGCGGCCGTCGTGCTCTCGGTGGACGGCCCCGGCGCGATGCTGGAACTCCACTGCGACCTGCGCCCGCTACCGGGACGCCCCATCCTGGCGCGGTCGGTCGCCCTGCCTGGCGAGCCGCCCCTGCCCCCCCTCCCCGGTGCCACACCGCCCGAAGACTGCATGGGCCTGGTACCCTCGGGCGGCCTGGCCTCGTTGGCCGCCCTGGCACTCGCGGGTCGCTCCGGATCCGTCGTGGACCGGGACGGCGCCATGACCCTCACCGCCTGCGTGCTGGAGGCACCATGATCCCCTCGGCGCTGCTCCCAACCCTGCTCCTCGCTCTCACGGCCGTGGCCCAGGAAGACGAAGCCCCGGCACAGGACCCGCCGGCAGAGGAACCCGCACCTCCCCCGGTCCAGCACGAGTCGATGCCCCACGCCGACATGCCCCACGAGGACCACCCCCACGAAGACGTCCCCCACGACGTGGTGGTACCGGACGATCCGCCTCCGGGCGATCCCGACGACACGCCCCCACCCGAGCCAGCCCCCAGCAAGCCCCCCGTCCTGCTGCGCGACGCCGTGCCCAACTACCCCCAGTCCGCCCGCGACAAGGGCATCCAAGGCGACGTCATCCTGCTCATCGACGTGCTCGAGGACGGCACCGTGGGCGAGGTCGAGTTGGTGCAGGCACCGCACGAGCTGCTCTCCTGGCCCTCCATCGAAGCCGCACGGGGCCTGCTCTTCGAGCCCGCCATCCAGGAAGGCAAGGTGGTGGCGGTCCAGCTGCACTACCGCTTCCGCTTCGACCTGGGCCTGGCCGACGAGATCGGCCAACCGGTACCCGGCAGCCTGCACGCCGCCATCGTCGACCCCGACGGCCTGGCCGTACCCGGCGCCACCGCCAGGCTGATGAACCTCGACGATCCCGCCGCCGAGATCGTGGAGATCGAGGTCCGCCCGGACGGCACCTTCCGCGCCCTCTTCCTGCCCTCGGGCCACTACAAGCTGCTGGTGGAGCACGGCAGCTTCTCCACCACCGAAGCCGAGCTGGACATCCACGCCGGCCAGGTGCTGCAGCGCAGCTTCACCCTCTTCCCCGCCGGCACCTACGAGATCGTGGTGGCCTACCAGACCCAGACCTGGCGCGAGGTGGAGCGCACCCCCATCGAAGCCGACACGGGCACCGTCACGGGCACCTACACCCTCACTCGCCGCGACGTCGAAGCCAATCCCGGATCCATGGAGGACGTGTCCCGCGCGGTCCACAGCCTGCCCGGCGTCGTCTCCGACGGCGACATGCTCGCCAGCTTCCACGCCCGCGGAGGCGAGACCGACGACGTGGTCTTCATGCTCGACCGGGTGCCCCTGCAGAACCCCTTCCACCTGGCTGGCTTCAACTCCATGTTCAACCCCGACATGATCTCGGGGGTGGACTTCTACGCCGGCGCGGCCCCGGCCGACGTGCCGGCCTCGAGCTCGGCGGTGCTGGCAGTGAACTCCTGGGACGGCTCCCCCAAGCAGGACGCCAACGACATGGACGGAGCGCTGGACATCTCGGCCTCGAGCTTGCGCGCACACGTCATGGGCCCCATCGGAGACAACACCAGCTTCGCATTGGCCGCTCGGCGGTCCTACCTCGAGACCTACTTCCAGGTGATGAAGTGGGCCAACCTGCTGGACACGGCCTTTGCGGCTCCGGAGTACTCGGAGATCTCGGGCCGCTTCGCCTGGCAGCCCGACGCCCGCCACCGGGTCATCGCCACCGCCATGCGCTCCGGCGACTCGCTGGCCCTGGTCAACTCCGAAGACGCCTCGCTGATCAACTTCGAGGGCCAGCTCGAGCTGGACAACAACCTGTCCCTGCTCTCCCTGGACCACCGCTTCGAAGCCAACGAGACCGTCACCGTGCACTCCACCACCGCCTGGACCCGGGATCGCTCCTTCCTGCTGCGGGACATGGGCGGCGAGTACCGCCAAGACGTGCTCACCAACCGCTGGTTCGGCCGGACCGACCTGTACGTCGACACCGACCAACACAAGCTCTCCACCGGGGTGGACTTCTCATGGGTCGCGGTAGACGCCGAAGGCCTCATCGAGGACCTGCGAACCAGCCCGACCTGGCACAACGCGCCCCTGGCCGACTACGACCACCCCCAGGTCGAGCTGGACAGCGGCTTGCTGTACCCGGAAGCCTCCGTCTACCTGCAAGAGATCTGGGAAGGCCCCCTGCAAATCCGCGCCGGAGCTCGGGGCACCTACAGTGGCGCTACCCAAGAAGCACTGTTCTCCCCACGGGCGGGCTTGTCCCTTCCCCTCCCGACGGGCACGGTACCCAAGGTCTCGTGGGGCATCTACCACAAGACTCCCCGCGACCCTCGCGTCTACGACGAGAACATCGGCAACCCGGACATCAAGTCCGAGAACGCGATGCACTACGTCGCGGGCATCGACCAGGCCTTCCCCCTCCCCGGCGAAGACGCGGGCGGGCTGCTGCGCGTCGAGGGCTACTTCATCGACCTCAACAACCTGGTGGTGAACCCCGACAACTGGGACACCGTGGACGATGGCACCAACTACACCAACGAAGGCACAGGCACCAACCGCGGCGTCGACGTGCTGCTGGGGGCCAGGGGCGGCAGACTCGCGGGCATGGCCACCTACAGCTTCCTGATCGCAGAGCGTCACAACCCGCTCAACGAGGCCTTCGCACGGACCTTCGCACCGGCCCAGGACCAGCGCCACACCCTGGGGGTCTCCCTCGAGTACCAGATCGCGTCCCGCTGGCGCACCATCGCCCGCTACAGCTTCCACACGGGCCGGCCCGTTTCCGAAGTCGAAGTGGTGGACGGCACCGACACCGTCGAGCTGTCCAGCCTGAACAGCGAACGCCTGGACAACTACCACAACATCGACCTGCGGGCCGAGTGGCGCAAGGCCATGCGCCACTACCGGCTGACCTTCTACGTCGAAGTGCTCAACGCCACCTACTTCCAGAGCGACTTCATCCCCACCGTGACAGTGGAAGACGGCGTGCGCACCGATGGGATGTTCAACCACCTGCCCACGCGGCCCTTCATCGGGATCCGGGCGGACTTCTAGCCCCCGTCCATGCCCTCGTCCAAGGCCGACGACGGCCACCCCACCCGAGCGGTGAGCGGGCCCGCGCGCTGGCTCCCCGCGGTGGCGGGTGCGCTGGCGTTCGCCGTCTACCTGGTCGGGCTGGCGCCAACCGTGGGGGGGGGTGACAGCGCGGAGCTGGCCACGGTCATCCACGGGCTCGGTGTCCCCCACCCCACGGGCTACCCCCTCTTCGTCCTGATCGGCAAGGGCTTCTGCACCCTGCTCGCCTGGGGTGACACGGCCTGGAAGCTCCACCTGCTCTGCGCGATCTACGGCGCGTTCGCCGTGGGACTGCTGGCCGCCTGCGCCGTGCGCGTCGGGGCACATCCCGCGCTGGCCGCCGCGGCGGCGCTCGCAGCGGGCCTGCTGCCGGCCAGCTGGCACGCGGCCACCACCCTCGAGGTCTACACCCTCCACCTGCTGATCCAGGCCGGCCTGCTCTACGCCTGGCTGCGCTGGGAGGGCAAGGGTGGCCGCACTTCGCCGTGGCTCCTCGCCCTGCTGCTCGGGATCGGCCTCGCCCACCACCGCATGGTGCTGCTGCTGGTCCCGGCGATGGGCCTGGCCACCCTGCGCCATACCCGGCGCTGGGCCAGCCCGGGTCGGCTGCTGGCCTGCGCGGTCGCTGGCCTGTCACCGTTGCTGGCCTACGGCTATCTCCCCTGGGCTGCGGCCCGAAACCCCACCGTCAGCTGGGGTCACGTGGTCACCCCCCGGCTCTTCTGGCGTCACGTCACGGCCGCGGACTACGGCGGCATCGCCAGCCTGGACCTGGACAGCGTGCCCCGGGCCTGGCGAGCCCTGGTCGAGGCGGGGGGAACCGAAGGCCTGGCCCTGCTGGTGCTGGCCCTCGCTGGCTCGTGGTTCCTGCGGCGGCAACCCCGGCTGGCACGGATCCTGGGGCTCGCGCTCGGGGCGACCCTGCTCTTCCCCGTGGCCTACCCCGTCGTAGACCAAGCCACCTTCTTCTTGCCGAGCCTCCAGCTGGCCGCGATCCTGGCCGCGGTCGGCGCGACCAGAGCGATGGCCGGGGCCCGGCCAGGCTGGATGCTCCTGCCCCTCCCGCTGGTGCTGCTCGCGCTGGGCCCCGCCCGCCTGGCCCACCCCGCCGGCGACTGGCAGGACGCCCACGACAGCAGCATGGCCCTGCTGGCGACCGCCCCGACCGATGCCCTGCTGTTCACCCACGGGCCGACCGGCTTCGCCCCGCTCTACGCCCTGGCCGTCCGAGGGCTTCGACCCGACATGCAGCTGGTGGACTCCAAGCTGCTCTGCCTGGGCCGCTACCCCGAGTCCCTCGAGCGGCTCCGCGGCCAGGCCCTGCCAGCCGGGGTCGATCCCGAACTCCTCACGGCCCGCACCGCCGTGGCCACGGGCCGACCCGTCGTACTCCTCGAGGGCTTGTCCGACCTCGACTGGAACGCGGCCGGACTCGAGCGCGTGGACGCCGGCAGCCACCACCGACTGGTGCCGATGCGCAAGGCCGCGGACCAAGGCTCGGCGCCGTCGGCCCCACCCACCCTGCTCGAGCTGACGGTCGAGCCGGGCACCACCGGCCCGGGCTCGCTGGCCTCCCTGACCGCCCACTGGAGCCTGCCCGCGGGCCAGGTGGAGCCTGGGCTCCGGCTGGTCGCCGCCCTGGGGGACGAGCAGGGCCCGCTGCTCGCAGACAACGGCGATCTGCTCGTGGCCCACGACCACGAGCCGGCACCGACCTGCTCCTCCAGCGCGACCGACCCGACGGCCTCTTGCGTGGACGTGACGGCGTTCTACCTGCCCCGGCACGCTCCCGCGGGCAGCTGGCGCCTCTGGCTCGCGCTCTACCGCGGCACCGAGAGGTTGCCCGTTCGGCCCGAGCAACGAGTGCTCGACGCAGCCCCCCTGGAGGTCACCACGGCCCGTCCAGAGCTCTGGACGCTGCCTGGTTCCTCACTTGCTGCCTCGGAACCGGGGAGATAGACACGCCGGCCTGCCCCACCCAGGAGCGACCATGGAAGCCCTCGAGCTGCAGATCAAGGCGCTGATCATCGAAGCCCTGATGATCGAAGACATGGAACCCGAAGAGATCGCCAGGGACATGGTGCTCTTCGGCGAAGGCCTGGGCCTCGACAGCGTGGATGCCCTCGAGCTGGCCGTCGAGTTCGAGCGCGTCTTCGGCGTCACCTTCCCCGAAGCCAGCCGCAGCCGCGAGGTCTTCCAGAACGTGGGCACCCTGGCGGCCTACGTCGCGGAGCATCGCACGAAGTAGGGCGTTCCAGTCGCGGGATGGCGGCGGGCGGGTGTGAAACCCGCCCCTACGTACGTCTTCGCTCCCTGCGCCACCGCGCCCACAGCCACACCAGCGGTCCAACAACCACCGCCAGCCCCAGGCCCAGCACCGCGTCGCCCAGCAGGCACGAGAGGAACACGTCGGGAAGGTGTCCGGAGAGCAGGGCGAGCTTGTCGATGAAGTCGCCTCCCTGGTCGAGGTCGATGGGCCGCCAGTGTCCAAACCGGAGCCACTCGCCGATGGCGATGCCAGCGGCAACGAGCAACGGGGCCAACAGGGGATTCGAGATGTTGGCCGCCAGGTAGACCGTGGCCTTGTTCAGCCGCAGCGCCCAGGCCAGGCCGAGGCAGATGCCAAGGTGCAGCCCGTACAAAGGCAAGCAGCCCACGAAGAGGCCCAAAGCCACCGCCAGCCCCAGCCTGTGGGGCTCGATGTGCTCATCTCGGAGATGGCGCCAGAGCTTTCGCAGGGCC
>CAZVHW010000148.1:0-4525 GCA_964626835.1 uncultured Enterobacterales bacterium | reverse complement strand
GGCCTCGCGCAAGGGCTCTCCCAACCCCGCCAACCAGCGAGGAGCGGCAGGCTATCGCTTCGCTCTCCCAGCCGCACCCCTCACCCGCCACCACGTTCTCGTCCGGGCCTCGCCCCCGCCACCGGGGTGGATGGCACCACCGCGGAGGTCAAGCTGACCACCGGCCGCTCTCGCCCACCCGCCGAGGCCAGGATAGGACGGAGCACCCTGTCCTTCCTCTGCAGGAGCCAGCCTTGGAGCGCGTGGTCATCACCGGCATCGGCCTGATCTCCTGCCTCGGCAGGACCCTCGACGAGGTCACCGCTTCCCTCCGCTCCGGCACTCCCGGCCTGATCCGCGACCCAAATCGGGAAGCCCTCGGCTTCAGTTCGCCCCTGACGGGTGCCCTGCGGGACTTCGAGCCCCGCCGCTGGATCAAGCGCAAGGAGCGCAGGGCCATGGGCGAACCCGCCCTGTACGCCGCTTGCTCCACCCTCCAGGCCCTCGAGCACGCCCAGCTGGCGCGCGATGCCCTCCAAGGGCCCGACTACGGCGTGGTCTTCGGCAACGACTCGGTGGCCGGCGCGGGCTTCGATACCGGGCGCAAGACCATGGCAGAGGGCACCACCCGAGGCCTGGGTTCCTCGGCGGTGGTCGAGTGCATGAACTCCTCCCCCAGCATCAACCTCTCGGTCTTGCTGGGCTCCCAGGGGGCCTGCTGGACCCTGTCCGCCGCCTGCGCATCGGGCGCTCACGCCATCGGCCAGGCCTGGTCCCTCGTGGCCACCGGCCAGCAACAGGCCGTGGTCTGCGGCGGTGCCCAGGAACTGCACTGGGCCGGCATGGCGGGATTCGACGCCCTGGGCGCGTTCTCTACCTGGGACGGCGATCCGGCCATGGCGGTGCGCCCATTCTCCGCCGACCGCTGCGGGCTGGTCCCGAGCGGCGGCGGCGCGTCCCTGGTGGTCGAGAGCCTCGAGCACGCCAAGCGGCGGGGCGCCCCGATCATGGGCGAGGTGCTGGCCTACGCCTTCAGCTCCGACGGCACCCACGTCACCACGCCTTCGGGGCGCGGAGCGGCCCGGTGTGTCCGGACTGCCCTCCGCAGGGCCGGAATCACTCCGGCAGAGATCGAGTACGTCAACGCCCACGCTGCCGGCACACCGGTGGGCGATCGCGTCGAGGCGACGGCCATCTTGGATGTCTTCGGAGCTCACTGCCCGCCCGTCTCCTCCACCAAGGCATTGACCGGCCACGAATGCTGGATGGCGGGCGCATCGGAAGCCGCGTACACCCTGCTGGCGTGCCAAGCCGGGTTCCTGCCCCCCAACCGCAACTTCACCGCGCACGATCCCGGGCTCGAGTCCCTGAACGTCATCACCACGACCCGCGAGCAACGGACCCGGCTCGTGCTGTCCAACTCGTTCGGGTTCGGCGGCACCAACGCCGCGCTCGTTCTGCGCGCCGGAGAGCCAACGTGACCCAACCCCTGCCCTCTGTCACCGACCTCATCCCCCACCGCGGCCGGTTCCTGCTGCTCGAGCGCATCCTGCGCCTCGAGGGCGACGAGATCGAGACCCTCGGGCGCTTCGAGCCTGCGGACGTCGAGGGCCACTTCCCCGGCCAGCCCGTCGTCCCCGGCGTGCTGCTGCTCGAGGGCCTGGCCCAGACCATGCTCTGTCTGCACCTGTCCCACCCCGAAACCGAGGTGGGCACCCCCTACCTCACGGGCTTCGAGAAGGTGCGCTTCCGCGCCCCGGTGATCCCCCCGACCGAGGTGACCTACAAGGTGCGGCTGTCGGAGATGCGGTTCGGGCTGGTGCGAGCCACGGGCACCGTCTACTGGAACGGCAAGCGGGCCTGCAACGCCAAGCTCTCCGGTGTCATCATGCCCTCGGGTGCGGGCCTGAGCCTCACCACCACCGAAGGCGAGGCCTGATGTCTCCAGCGCGCCCGCGCGCAGCCGTCATCGGGGCTGGCATGTCCGGCCTGTGCTCTGCGGTATTGCTGGCCATGCACGGCTACGACGTGCAGGTCTTCGAACAGCACTCCAAGCCCGGAGGCCTGCTGCACCGCTTCAGCCGCCGGGGGGTTCCATACGAGACAGGCTTCCATTACTGCGGAAGCATCGACCGAAAGGACATCCTGGGCCGCTGCCTGGCCCACCTCGGCGTGCTCGATCGCCTCGAGTGGACACCCCTGGACCCCGAAGGCTTCGACATCGTCCGGCTGCCTGGCCGGGAGTTCGCCATCCCCGTGGGGGTCGAGCGACTGCGAGAGCGCCTGGTGGACGCCTTCCCCCACGAGGAAAAGGGGATCACGGGCTTCCTGGCCGACATGCTCGAGGCCATCGAGCACTACGGCCTGTACCGCTTCCGGGCCGAGATCGATCCCCAGAGCTTCCTGCAATGGGAAGCCATCAGCGTCGGCGACGTGCTGGCGCGCCACGTCGCCGATCCGGAGCTCGAGGCCATCCTCTCTGCGCAGGGCTCCCTCTACGGTGTGGCCACCCACGAGGCCCCCTTCGGCTTGCACGCGGTCATCGTCCACCACTTCCTCTCGGGTGCGTGGCGCGCCCACGGCGGCGGCGATGCGCTCGCGGACGCCCTGGTCCAGCGCCTCGACGAGCTGGGGGGCGAGCTCCACCAAAACGCCGAGGTCACCCGCCTGCTGCTGGACGAGAACCGTCGAGCCAGGGGCGTCGAGCTGGCCTCGGGCGAACGTTTCGCCGCCGACCTGGTGATCTCCAGCCTGCACCCCCGCCTACTGTTCGACCTCATCCCCGAAGAAGGCGTCGTCCGCAAGGCCTACCGCACCCGCATCCTGGACCAGAAGGTCGGCATGTCCCACTTCGGGGTGTACGCGGAGCTCGATGCGCCCGTCCAGGCCCTGCAGCGGCGCAACCTCTACCGCCTGACCGAAGACGACGCGGGCTGCATCCTGCGGGACATCGCACCGGACGACGTGCCCTTCTACTTCGCCGCCTGCCCGCCCTCTACCCAGGGGCGGGACGGCAAAGAGAAGCACACCCTGCTGCTCACCTGCGCCCTGGGCTGGGACAAGGTCGCCCGCTGGTCGGACAGCCGTCACGGCCGGCGGCCCCAGGGCTACAAGGACCTCAAGAAGAACCTGCAGGACAGCGTCATGGAAGCCTTCCTGCGAGACTTCCCCCAGGTGCGCCCGAGCGTGCGACGGGTGGAATCCTCCACGCCCCTGACCACCTTGCACTACTCGCGCTCCCCCAACGGAGCGATGTACGGGCACTACCACAGCGTGCCCCAGATGGGTCGCTACCGGCTGCCCCAGATCATCCGCATCCACAACTTCATCCAGGTCGGCCAAGGCGTGTTCACGCCCGGTATCCTGGGCGCCACGCTGTCGGCCTACTACGGCTGCGGCTACCACCTCGGCCTGTCTCGACTGGTCCAGGAACTGGAGGCCACTTGAGAAGGGTCGTGATCACGGGCCTGGGACTACGAAGTGCCCTGGGCAACGCACCCGACGAGTTCTTCTCCGGGCTGCTCGAGGGACGCTCCGCGGTTCGCGCCTTCCCGGAGTGGCGCCACATCTCGGAGCTGAGTTGCCTGGTGGGCGCTCCCGCGCCGAAGTTCGATCCCCGCTCCATCCCCCGCAAGCACCGCCGCAGCATGGGCCGCGTCGCCATGCTGGCGGTCACCGCGGCCGCCAACGCCGTGAGCAACGCCAGCCTGCAACCCGCCACGCTCACGGGGGGCCGTACCGGCGCCGCCATCGGCTCCACCATGGGCAGCAACAAGGCCGAAGAAGACTTCTGGCGCCACTTCATCGAAAAGAACTCGGCCTACGGGCTCAAGTCCACGCACTTCCTCAAGGTCATGTCCCACACCTGCGCCACCAACGTCGCCATGTTCCTGGGGCTCACCGGCGAAGCCATCTCAACCAACGCCGCCTGCGCTTCCTCGAACCAGGCCATGGGTGCGGCCCTGGACCGCATCCGCTGCGGCCGAGCCGACGTCATGCTCGCCGGGGGGGCCGACGAACTGCACGTCGCGGCCGCCATCACCTTCGAGGTCATGGGGGGCGGCTCCACCGCCTTCACCGACACGCCCGAGCGCACCCCCAGGCCCTTTGACGCCGATCGAGACGGCATCGTCGTGGGTGAAGGCGCCGGCATCCTGGTCCTCGAGGAGCTCGACCACGCCCGCGCCCGCGGAGCGAACATCCTGGCCGAGGTGCTCGGCTACGGTGGCGCGTCCGACGCGGTCAACATGGCCCATCCTGCCCCCGACGGCATGGAGACCGCCATCCGCCTGGCCCTGGAAGACGCCAAGACCCAGACCCAAGACATCGACTACGTCAGCGCCCACGCCACCGGCACACCCATCGGTGACGCCGCCGAAGCGACCGCCCTGCACCGGGTCTTCGGCGAGCTGCCCAACCGACGCGCGGAAATCTGCGGGCACCCAGTGCCGGGCCGCGGCGGGTCAGTGCGACGTGGCCGAAACCTGCAACGGCAGCAGCCTGACATGCCCGGCAGACGAGCTGGCCGCGGCCAACGTCGAGTGCC
>CAZVHW010000147.1:0-13939 GCA_964626835.1 uncultured Enterobacterales bacterium | reverse complement strand
CGCCTGGGTAGATGGTGTCGTTCGAGTCGTTGCAGTCGCCGCCGTTGACGCTGTAGCCGTCGCCATCGAAGTCGTCGTCGTCGGCATCGACTACCGAGAAGGTCACCTGGGCCTGGGCGACGTTGCCGTCGGTGTTCTCGACCTGGAAGGTGAGCAGGTAGGTGGCGATGGGGAGCAGGGCCGAGCACTGGGCGTTGCCCGAGCCGTCGACGTCCATGAAGCAGATGTGGCCGATGATGTCGGACGAGAGGCTGACCAGCAGCTCTTCGGCGAGGTCTTGGTTGTCCGAGACCTCGGCCATGAACACGTAGTCCACGCCGCCGAGCCCCTGACTGCCGTCTTCCGGGGTGACGACTTCGATGGAGGGAAGCTCGGGCACGTCGTTGACGGCGATGGTGACGTTGGCCTCGCCTTGCTTGTTGTCGTAGTCGGTGGCGCGCAGGGTGACGACGTGGGTGCCTTCGGAGAGGCTGGCGCTGACATACTCGACGTTTCCGTCCGCGTCGGGGGGATCGTAGTCCGGCAGGATGCCGTCGATGGAGCTGACCCACTCGACCATCAGGTCTTCAGCCGGGGTGTCGTCATCGACCACGCCGATGAACGTGATGGGCTCGCCCTCGTCGAACTCCTGCCCCTCGAAGGGCTGCGAGATGGTCACCGCGGGCGCGTTCTGCAACACGTACAGCGTGTCGTCGCTACACGCGAACAACGCCAAAAGGGGCAGGTACTTCCACATGGGGGCTCCTTGGTCGTCATGGCGCGAAACAGGGCGGCTCGGATGCCGTCGCCTCGCGTGCCATGACCGCAGGCCGGCGGGATCGGCCCAGTGCACGATATGCCGTGACGCGGCCACATGGCAAGCGATACCGCGGTTTGTGGATTCCTACCTATGGGACGGCGGCTTGGCGGGGGAGACTCGGCCCGCCGGACCAATGTCGCGCAAGGGGGCCGGTAGACGATGGAGGCCCACGTTGTCGTAGCAGTGCAGGGCCGCGAAACGCAGCATGGACGCTGGCAGGCCCACGGCGGTGTGGCCCGGATCGCCCGTAGCCGGGAACGGCCCGCCGTGGTTCATGGAGGGGACCACCGCCACGCCGGTGGGCATCTTGTCGTTCAGCAGCCGGCCCACGCGGCGGCGCAGCACCCGAACCACCGCGCCGTAGGCCGCGTCGTCGCGCCCGTCGGTGTGGCAGTACAGGCAGCCGGTCAGGTTGCCCTCGAGCTGCCGGGCGATGGCGACCGACTGCTCCCTGTCCGCCGCCACCACGATCAGGCAGGCGTTGCCAAACATCTCGGTCTGGAACGCACGGGGCCGCTCGAGGAACCGCTGCCCGGAGACACGGAGAAGGGTGTTTTGGTAGCGGAAGCCGGGGCCTTCTACCGGGGCACCACCCAGGAGCAACTCTGCGCCGGCCTCTCGCACCACGCGCACCGCGTCCCCCAAGTTCCGCAGCACCCCGCGGCCGAGCAGAAGCCCCGCGGGGGCCTCCGCCAGCAGCCCTACCAAGGCGGTCGCGAAGGCATCGCCCCCGGGCCCCGCCGGGATCACGACCAAGCCGGGGTTCGTGCAGAACTGGCCCGTGCCGAGCAGGCTGGAATTCCGCAGCTCGTCAACGATCTCGGCGCTACGTTCGTCCAGCGCCCCTGGCAACAGGAAGACGGGGTTGACGCTGGACAGCTCGAGGTGGATCGGCTTGCCCGCCTGAAGAGCCGCGGTCCTCAAGTGCAGGCCCGCGGCTCGAGAGCCCGTGTAGCCGGTGGCCCCAACCAGGGGGTGGGACACCAGGCGC
The DNA here is from genome assembly GCA_964626835.1 of uncultured Enterobacterales bacterium. GTDB lineage: Bacteria > Myxococcota_A > UBA796 > UBA796 > JAFGLY01 > CALDOK01. The sequence goes on along the minus strand of CAZVHW010000147.1, from coordinate 12,149 downwards.
TCTCCCTCGGCATGGCCCAGCCGATACAGCAGCTGCACGGTGCCCACGGGCATCCCACACTCCTCGGCAGCCCGATGGGCTTCCTCCGCGAGCAGGCGAGTCGTGCCGGGGTGACACGGATGGGCCTTGGCGATGACCGGGTTTCCCGCCGCGATGGCAGCGGCGAAGTCGCCACCGGAGACACCGTTGAAGGCCAGAGGGAAGTTGTTCGGTCCGAACACCACTACCGGCCCATCGAGGGCGCCGAAGCAGGAGTGGATGCCACTGCTGACGTCCACCACCGGCCGCGCCCAGTCCATCTCGCGGGCGCAGCGGGCCGCCTGGCGCAGCTGGTTGGTGGTGCGAGGCAGCTCGGCCACCGCCAAGCGCGTCGGGGCAGGCAAGCCGGTCTCGAGGGCCGCCATGGCCACGACTTCGTCGGCCCGCGCTTCGAGCCGCTCGGCGTAGCGTTCCAGGAAGGCAGCGATGCCGTCGGCGGGGACATCCAAGAGCGCCTCGGATGCGCGCGCGCCGGCCTCGAGGGCTTGCTGGGCGTCCGCCCAGTCGCTGACCGGGAAGGCATCGCCCACCTCTTCCCCCGTCGAGGGGTCGAAGGCCCGAAAAGAACCGGTGGCGCAGGCCGGGCGCCACCTTCCGTCGATGAGCACGGGTCGAAGCTCGCCTGGCATGGGTGTACCTCCGAGGGATCTCGCTAACGTGCCGGGCGCGATTCCGGTTCGCCCCTACAGCCGCTCGAGCACGTCCGCCGGCAGGCGATCCCCCAGACGGCCCAACAGGGCCACCCGCTCGCCGGGCGCGCGTTCCGTGCCCGCATCGCTTCCGCCGTCATCAGCGGGTTCGGGCTCCACGTCCTCTGACAGACAGACCGGGAGAGAACCGGGCTCGGGCAAGTGGGGCGGCCTGAGGGACAGACACGGGCGCAGCGGGGGTTCGGGGTCTGGCTCGATCTCCACGGACAGGCAGACATCCGCCGGGGGCTCCTCGTCCGGCGGGGGCACGATCGAGAGGCAGAACTCCCTTGGAGGCTCCTCGTCCGGCGGGGGCTCGTCCGCCACTGGAGGATCCTCGACGTCGGTGAGGCACGGCCCCAAGACATCGGGCGCGATGGACAGGCAGGGGCGAGGATCGGGTTCGTCGCCGATCCCACAGTCGCCACAGCTGGCCAGGCCGAGAGCCAGGAGCACTGAGAGAGGGAGCTTCTGGGGACCCATCGGGGCCTCCTGATTCGTGGTGGGGTGCCGGCAGCGTAGCAAGACTCGGGCTAGGAAAGGTCATGGCCTCCATCCACGAGCTTCGCGTCTTGGGACGCCCCCAGTGGGACAACGCTCTGTACATCGACGTCACCGATGGCAAGCAGCACCTGCGGGTGCTCATCGACTGCGGCGACGGCTGCGCTGCCGAGCTGGGACTGGCCCGGCTCCGAAAGCTCGACGCCCTGCTGCTCTCGCATCTACACATCGACCACGTCAGCGGTTTCGACGCATTCTTCAGGGCTACCTACGAGAACAGGGGCGCGCCCCTGCCGGTCTTCGGCCCCCTGGGAACACGGAGCATCCTCCACCACCGCTTCCGTGGCTACCTGTGGAACCTGCTCGGCCCCACCACCCAAGGCGCCTTCCAGGTCCACGACGTGCTCCCAGCGCAGCTGCGGGCCAGCGTGTTCCGCGCCTCCGACGCCTTCGAGGCCATCCATGCCGTGCCCGACCGCCCCTTCGACGGCACGCTGATGGAGCGGGGTGGCGCCCGGGTCGAGGCGCGCTTCGTGCAACACAAGGGCCCCTGCCTGGCCTACGCAGTGGTGATACCGGCCCAGCAGCGGCTGTCCAAGGACAAGATGCGGTCTCTGGGCCTGCCCCCTGGACCTTGGTGCGCCACGCTCACCGACCCTGGCATCGAAGACTCGGTCCCCATCGAACTGGCTGGCCGGCGCTGGACCACGGGGGAGCTTCGTTCCAGCCTGCTGATCGCCAGCCCCGGTCTGCGGGTGGCCTGGGCGACCGACCTGCTGCTGGACGAGCGGAGCGAGGCGGCGGTGCTGGACCTCGCCCGGGACGCCGACGTACTGGTGGCCGAGTGCAGCTACCGCCACGCCGACCTCGACCGGGCAGCGCAGCACCACCACCTCACCACCCGTCAGATCGGCCGCCTGGCGAAGCGTGCGGGCGTGGGCGAGCTGATCCTCCAGCACGTCTCCTCCCGATACGACCACGCCGAATTGCCCGCCCTGCTGGACGAGGTCCGGGTGGAGTTTCCCAAGGCACGATTCCCTGAAGGCTGGGCGACCACGACCTGATGGGCCAGGGCTGTCCGGCTGTCGCTCCGCGCTGCGTTACGCAGATCATGGAGGCGAGTCACCATGACCAGCTCGCACAGGACCGGCCCGGGCGCAGCGGGTCCGGCTGAACCCGAGGCGAGCTGTCAGGCCGACGCGGGCTACCTGCTGGGCGGGCCCAGGATCCGAAACCTCACGGCCCGTGCGGTCAGATGGATGCCCATGGTGCGGACACCCGGCACCATCCGGGACGACACCACGGCCTCGGGCGCCGAAGCGCTGCTGGGCGTCACCCGCGCGGAGATACACCTCACCAGCGCCTGCAACCTGCGCTGCCGCTACTGCACCAGTCGCCATCGCACCATGCCTGCCTGGGACCGTGGGACCCTACTCACCCTGCTCCAGACCCTGGCTCGCACCGGGACCCAGCACATCCAGTGGACCGGCGGCGAAGCGACACGACACCCCGGCCTGCTCGGCTTCGTGCGACACGCCTCGGCCCTGGGCATGGCCAGCTCCATGTCCACCAACGGCACCGCGGACCCCGAACTCTATGAAGCCCTGTGGCGCGCCGGCATGGGCCGCTTCTACGTCTCCCTCGACCTACTGGATCAGCGCTCCTTCGACCGAGAGACCGGCGCAGGCGGCCAACTCGACCGGGTCATGGACAACGTCTCGCGGCTCTGCGCGGGCCCGGTCGACCAGCGCCCGCACGTCACGGTCAACTCCATCCTGGACGGCTCCACCCTGCGCACGTTGATGGCGGATGGCGGCTCCGAACTCCGCCGGCTGCTGCACTGGTGCCAGTCGACGGGGGTGAACGACTTCAAGTTCCTCCCCGCTTCCACGACCCGCGTGGTGACCATCTTCCCCGACCAGGCCGCCTGGGAACGTTTCGAGGGACTCTGCCAGCAAGAGGTCCCCACCACCTACCCGATGTTCCACTACCGCCTGGGTTCGCTGCGCCGGGGCGGCGCATGGCCTGGCCGGCGGTGGCGTGCACAACTGCTACCTCTGCTTGGACGACCGGGCCTTCGACAGCCAAGGGGCCTTCCCCTGCATCGTGCGCCTGCGCGAGGGAGCGCACCGCCTGTACCGGCACGACGCCAGCCACGCCGACCGTCTGCGGGCGCTCGCAGCCTACCTGGCCACGGATCGCGCCGAGGATCCCATCTGCCGGGCTCACTGCTACGACCTGTACCGGGAGCTGAGCCAGGCCGTGAGCCAGCGACTGCTCCCGTCAGGAAACGGGGAGGGGTAGTGCTGGCGCGGCTGGACTACAACCGTCGGGAGAGAGCCGACCTGCACCTGCACTCCAACCACTCCGATGGCCTGCATGCTCCGGCGGAGCTGGCACGGCTCGCGGCCGAGCAGGGCCTGGCCGTCGTGGCACTGACCGACCACGCGACGGTGGCCGGCGTCCCCGCCATGAGCATCGCGGGCGCCCGTGCGGGCCTGCATGTCGTGCCGGGGGTGGAGCTCAACGCCCGAGACGCGGATCTCCTCGGCTACTGGGTGGACGACTTCCATCCCCCTTCCTCGCCTTCCTGGCAAAGCTCCGCGCCCAGCGGGCGCAGCGAATGGCCGCCATCCTGGCGCGGCTGGCCCTGCAGGACGTGATCGTCGATGCCGACGAGCTCCGGGCCTTCGCCGCCCCGGCGGCGGCGGCGCGCTCCCACCTGGCCCAGCTCATGGTTCAGCGGGGACACTGCGCCAGCGTGGACGAGGTCTTTCAGACCTGGCTGGGAAGGGACGGGAAGGCCTATGTCCCCGGTAGCGCCCCCTCCGCTGCGCGCTGCCTCCAGGCCATTCGAGACGCCGGTGGGGTGGCCATCGAAGCGCACCCCCTGTTCCAGGTCGAACACGACGAGCACGACCTCGACCGGCGCTACGCCCGCCTGGCCGAGCAAGGCCTCGTCGGCGTGGAAGTGCTCCCACCCCCCTGGCCCGCGCTGGCCCCCCGGGCCCACGACGTCGAGCGGGCAGTGCTGCGTCATGGGCTCCTCCCCATGGGTGGCTCGGACTTTCACGGCGAGGGCGTGACCGGCGCCCGCCTGGGAGAACCCTCGGTGGGCTGCGACCTGTTGCGCCGGCTCAGGGCCCTCCTGCCGCTGGACAGCCTCTACCGCGCCCCCCTCGAGCGCAACGCCTGGCGGGCGCGACACCTCGAGCCTGCAGAGCTCGAGCAGAGCTTCGAGCCAACGACCGTGTGCTCGGATGGACCGATGCGCACGGACTTGCTGGCCGTCCCGCCCCCGGAAGAGCGGCCCGCGGCCTATCCCCCTGCGCGACCCTACGTGCTGCTGGGGCCGGGTGCGCTGGTTCACGAAGCCCACATCGTCGCCACCCTCGAGGCCGCCGGCGCCGGTCGCCTCCATGCCGCGACCGGCGCGGACTACCCCCGGGTGGCCTGGCAGGTCTACGAGATGTTCGGTGGCTCGCGTCCCAAGGACGCCCGGGACCTGCTGCGCTTCGAGCTGGACCGCCACCTCTGGGGAGACGACGCCCAGCGCTGCCGCGTGCTGTGGTTCGACGCCCCCCCGGGCCTGGACCTCGAGCGACTCAAGGCGACACTGAGACGTGGCATCGGCCCGCTGCGCTTCTACCGCGTCGTGTCCGGCGGCCTCCGCGACACCACCTTCACCTCCTACCTTCACCTGCCGGATCCGGAAGACGTCGCCAGGGAATGTTGGCTCCTGGCGCGCCTGGGGCTCGAAGATCCGGCGGCAGGCGCTCGCGACTAGGGCTCGGGGCCCGTTATTAGGCGGCCACAACCGGAGCGCGGCCACCCGCGCCCCTCGAAGGAGGCTCCCGTGAAGAAGCTCCTGATCGTCGTCGTGGTCATCGTCGTCCTGGGCTTGCTCTGCGCCGGGGTGCTCGCCATCGCCGGCGGTGCCGGCGCCGCATTCTGGTTCTCCAGCGCGCAAGAGCTCCAGGAGAGGGAAGCCCTGGTCCTCGAAGAGATGGCGGCCCAGGAAGATGCCGCCACGGAACAACGGGCACAGGCCGAGAAGGAAGCCGCACAGGCCGAACACGACGCCGCGGTGCTGGAGCAGGCCCGCCTCGAAGAGCAGGCCCTGCTCGAACAAGAGCTCCCGGCAGAGGAAGAAGCGCCCGGGGCCGCCCAGGCCGTCGCCCCCTCATCCAGCTACCGCGCCCCCCAACCCGCACCCGCACCCGCACCCGCAGCGGTGCTCTCGGCCACCGAAGAAGAGACCTTCGACCAGGACGAGGAGCTCGATCTCGACAACCTGGACGATCTGCTGGAGGACCCGAGCCCCATCGGCGAGATCGAGATCATCGACGACGAGCCCGAAGAAGAGCGCGGGCGCAAGCGCCGCAACAAGAAGAAGTAGCCCGGGGGACGCCTGCTAGCAGTCGTCGGGAGAGAGGTGGCAGGCCTGCCGCCGGTTCATGTCGTTGCGAGAGCCGCCAGGGCCGTAGCGAGACGGGTTCTGCGCAGTAGTGACCGGCGGAGGCGTGTTTTCAACACGCTGACAGTCGGGCGCTGCAAGCAGGGCACGTCGCAGTAGGCACTGGTGGGTCGCAGTAGACATGAGCTTTCCCGACGACTGCTAGAACGCCATGCCTACACCCAGGTAGCCGCTGGTGCGCTGATCGTGCACCTCGACCATGGAGCTGTAGGTGGGAGCGGTGTCGTCCACCGGCACCAGGATGTCTCGCACCAAGTGGTCGAGTCCGATGTGGACCGTGACGTTGTCCACGGCCTCGTAGCCGACCTCGAGGCACTGGCCCTTTGCAAACAGGCCCGAGTACAGCTCGGTAGCCCACGACAGCTCCACCTGGACCTCGACACCCATTCCCAGCTCGGCCCCACCCCGGGCACCGAAGGTGGCGGAGGTGAAGCCCCATGGGAAGAACCACAAGGCGCGCTCGCCGTCGCGGGTCCAATGGGCGGGCAGCGGGAGGGCGGTGGTGACGGTACCGACCGCCCCGCCCAGCCAGACCCGATGATCGCCGAGGTCGTGGTAGTAGCGTCCCTGAACCATGGCGGTGAGGTAGCTGTCGAACCATGCCAGGTCCACGCCCTCGCCGGCCTGGGCGAAGGAGTCCGTATCCACGCCGAGGTAGCTGCCCCGGAAGCGGAGGTCCGCGCCCAGGTAGGCGAACATGGGTAGCCACGCCCGCAGCTGGAGGTCCACCGCCGGGACCACCATTCTCTCGGGTTCGCCGTCGGGCACGAGCGCCCGAGAACCACCGACGAGCGACAGAGAGGTACCAAAGGGCACGGGATCGCCCTCGGCCAGCAGGGGGCGCGGCTGTTCGTAGACTTCGTACTGGTAGCCGTAGCTGGACGCCACGCCCGCGACGCGGACTCGGAACCAGCGGTGGTCCACCGTCGACGGCTTCCGCTCCCGCCGGGGCTCGGGCTGCTCGGCGGCCACCTGGCCGGGAGCTGGCGCTACCTGGGGTTGCTCGGGTTCGGTGGCCGGCTCGTCCGAGGTACGGCTCGCCGTTCCCCAGGCGGAAGCTTGGTCGGAGACGGGCACCCGCAAGAAGCGCGACTGAGCACCGTCGGAGGTGCTCACCGTGATCTTCACCTCGGCATCCTGGTCGGCAGGCACCGCTACCGAAGCTCGGTACCGTCCGCCCCCGAGATCGGCGGGCTCTCCGGTGGCACCCACGCTGGAGAGCAGCTCGAGGGTGTGACCCGCGACACCCTTGCCAGAGGCGTCCTTGGCGGTGATGTTCACCGTGACGGTGGACCCGGGCCTGGCGGTAGACGGTTCCACGCTCACGTCGAGCGCAGTGATGGGGGATCCGGGCGCCGCGGTCGCAACCGGAGGTATGGAGACCACGACCGTGGCGACGGCAGCCAAGGGCAGAGCATCGAAACGATGCACCGGGACGCGCTTCTTCCAGGCGGCGAGGGCCGCGAGCCCGGCCTCGCTCCCGCTGGGAGCCAAGCTCGCGGCGCCCACGAAGGACCGAGGGCCCTGCAGGATGGAGGTCGAGGCGTCGACGCCAGAGAAGGAGGCCCGCAGGGTCGTCAACCCGGGGGTGATCCCCGCGGTGTAGCCCACCTGGGCCACGCCGCAGTTTCCGGTGGTCGCGGAGACCGGAAACGAGCCATCTCCGGACAGCTGCTCGAGACGTACCGCGACGCCGGGCACCGGATGCCCCAACCCGTCGAGGGCCACCACGGTGACCAGGGTGCTGGTCCAAGCGTCCGAGGGGAGCGAGTCGGTTCCCGAGAAGAGCAGCAGCCGACGCACCGGGTTGCCCGTTCCGCGGCAACTGGCGTGGGTCCAGACCTCGAAGGGGCCCTCGCCTGCGATGATGGCTCCGCTGTAGCGTCCTTCACCCAGCTCGCGGACCGCTCCCCGGGTCTCCGCTCCCACCGCGTTCATCAACAAGCTGCGCCCGAGGGCTGGCTGGCCGGCGGTGTCGTGCACGGTGAGGCGCGCTTCGCGAGCGTCACCGCCGCCACCGGAGCCCTCGGAGAGATCGAGTTCCACGGAGCTCGGGGCCGCGGGCACCAGCAGCATGGACGCCTTGCGTTGGAGGCGGGGAGGTTGTTCGGGAAGCGCAGCGAGGAGCTCGAGCGTGACGGTCTCGAGGACCGCCGGGGGGGTGTAGTCCGCCCGGAAGATCCCGTTGGCTTCGTAGACCGGTTCGCTCAGCGTTCCCAGGCTGGCCATCAGGGTGGGCCGCGCCTCGGCATCGGGACCACCATCGGCCGCGGCCACCATGAAGCGGATGGGGAAGGACTGCCGGGGGTCGGCAGGCAGGCCTTGGTGCAGAGGTAGGAAGGCGAGGCGCGCGTAGGGCGGGATGCCCAGATCGATCTCGGAGCTGCCCTGGGGGGTGGTCACGACCGCAGTGGTGGAGCCAGGCGCAACCTCGACGGGCACCTCGGCGCGGCCCGCGGCGTCGGCGACCACGGGGCCGAACTCCCGCTCGCCAATGCTCATCAACACCGTGGCGCCAGCTGCAGCGGTCACCGGGAAGTTGGCCCGGCCTACGAGGGGAATGGTCAGCTGGTCGTAGATACGGTCCGGGGACCGCCGATCGGCCACGACGATGATCTCGAGGTGGGGGTAGTTGACCGATGGAGCCGTGTACAGAGCCGTGACACGCCCGCCCCCCAGGTGGGTCAGGTTGGCCACGCTGCCCGCATGAGCCCGGACCTCGAGGTCGTCCAGGGACAAGTCCGCATCCGGGCCCAGGTCGATCTGGAGGGAGAGGGTGCTGGTGGCGCCCTGTCCCAGCACGACGACCGGGGGATCCGCCTGGATGGACACGCCCGCGGGAAGCCCCGGGACGAGGTGGAGCTGGAACACCCTCTCGACCGTGCGTTTGTCCGAGGTGCGACCGGACAGCGAGAGGTCCACCACCTGGGGGCTCCCCAGGAGCGGCGGAGTGTAGGTGAAGCCGTAGCGACCATCGCCGGCCGCGCGAGGCTTGGTGGCGCTGCCCAGGGAAGGGGTCACACGAGCCTTGAGCCCCTCGAGAGGGCTACCATCCGCGCCCAAGGCGAGGAAGGAGAGGTGCACTGGGGTGGTGCCATCGGCCTGGACGCTACCGGGCGGCACCAGCTCCACCAGATCGAACGAGCCCTCCTCGGCGCCTGCGAGGCGCGGCGAGGCCACCAGCAGGAGGCACAAAAAGAGGCGCAACAACGTGGTGATAGCGGAAAGAGGTTCTCGGCTCCGGCTGCGCATCCTGGTTCCTCCCGAGCCTCCACCAGCCAGGGCGAGGCAGGGCATCGACAATTTGCGTATCCCGCAGGCAAGCACGAGGTCTCACAAACCTGTCAAGGAGACGTGCTTCGCCGACGTGGCGCTTCGCTCCGCACGCCTGGGCCCTGGCAGGAAGGGCCCAGGGGCAGTCCGAACCGGACGGGTAAGGGGCACAGCTGAAACGGAAGGCTTGATCGCCATTGGAATCTTCGCTATGCGTAGGCCCGTTCCGGACCAGCATGTCATCCACGCCCTCTTCGCGCGCTACGGCAAGGGAAGCCAGCATGATCGATCTGCCACAGGAGTTTCAAGTGCTGCTCGTCGAGCAGCTGGACGAATACCTCGAGGGCGCTGCCGGCTCTACGGACGCCGCCACCGTCGTGCGGGATCTGCTCGTTCTGCTACAGACGATCGCGGATCAGTGCGAGGTGGTCGTGCCGAGCGAAGGCCTCGTCGTCTACATGGAGAGCGAGGCAGAGCTGGACGACGGACTCTTCGACCTCCTCCTCGAGGAGCTCGAGGAAGAAGACCTCGAGGACGTCACCGGCGAAGACGTGCTCTCGCTTCTCGAGAAGATCGTCGAGATCGAGTGGGTAGACGAAGACCAAGAGTCGATGGGGGTCGAGGAACTCGACGACGAACTGGGCTTCGAGGACCCGGTCCTCACCGATCTCGACGACGACTACTAGCCCACCGGAGACCCGATCCTTCGCTCGCGAAACGCTCTGCCGCCCACATTCTTCGGGGCACTGGCGCTGCTGTCCCTGTGGCCGCTGCCCCTGCACCCCGCCACCTCCGTCGTCGGGGCGGCGCGCAGTGACGTCTGGAACAGCCTGTGGTCCTGGTGGTGGGTAGCCCACGGCTTGGCCGACGGACACTGGCCCCTCTTCACCACCCTGCTGGACCACCCCCACGGTGGACGCCTGCTGGTCGCGGATCCCGTCCACGCCCTCCTGGCCACTCCCCTGGTCCTGGCCCTGGGGTCGACCTTGGCCCTGAACATCGCGGCCTGGCTTCAACTCACCATCGCAGGCTGGGCAGCCTGGGCCCTGGCCCGCGCCCTCGGGGGCCGCGGCTGGTTCGCGGGCGCATGCTTCGCCGCCTCGCCTCTTCTCCTGGCCCACCTGAACAACGGCGCCAGCGAGGCCTGGGCGGTGTCCTGGCTGCCCCTGTTCGGCCTGTCGCTCTGGAACCTGCATCGACGCGGTGGCTGGCGCTGGGCGACCGCCTGCGCCTTGCTGCTGACGCTCTGCGCCCTGGCATCCTGGTACACGGGTCTGGCGGCCTGGATCCTCGCCGGATCCGTGCTGCTCCTCGGACTGGGAGCGGAGGTGGGTTGGCGAACACGACTGCGGCGGCTGCTCCCAGCCCTGGCCTTGGCCGCCGTCCTCACCGCCCCCCTGGCCCTCCACACCCAGCAGCTGGCCCGGGCGGATGACGGCCTGGTCGACATCAAGGAATCCTCCGAGCTGGCGCGCATCCGCCGCACCCTGGGCTCCGCCGACCCCCGTGTCTTCTTCACCCCGGGGGACTTCCGCTCTCCGGACTTCGCCACGATAGAGGGCCGCCCGGGTGACTACGCCAACGTCGCCTACCTCGGCTGGGTGCCACTCCTGCTCGTCCTGTCCGTCTTCATCCCACGTCGTGGCAGCGCGCCCCCAACCACCCGGGGGCCACCGGACGCGCGACCCGGGCCAGCCCTGGCCCTGGCCTTTCTGGTGGGGCTGCTCGTGGCCATGGGGCCGGTGCTGGTCGTCGACGGCTTTCCCCTCGACCTCGGAGGCCGAGCGCTCCCTCTGCCCTTCCGGCTCGCAGAGCAGCTGCCGGGCTTCGAGGCGCTCTCCCTGCTGTGGCGCACCAGCCTGGTGGCGGTGCTCTGTCTCGCCCTGGGAGCAGACCGGGCGCTGAGGCGCATCCGATGGCGCTGGGCGCTTCCGTTGGCGCTGGGCTTGTTGCTGTTGGAGACCCGGTTCGCCTCGCCCGCCGCGGACCTACCCGCCATCTCGCCCCTGGGCAGCTCGCTCGCCCTCGAACGCCTGGCCGAGGCGCCCGAAGGAGCGGTGATCAACCTGCCGGTGGCGGCCAACCGCGCCTATCTGTGGGAGCAGACCCGACACGGACATCCCCTGGCGGCGGGCCTGAACACCGGCGCCAACCGCGAGGCCCTGCTGCTGCTCGCCGCCCTCAGGAAGCTGAAGCGCGAGGAGCTGGACGCCGCCACGCTGAGGCAGCGGGCGAGAGAGATGGGCGTTCGCTACGTCGTCGTGCACCGAGACCAGCTGGTGGCCGAGGCCTTCCTCCCCTCCCTCACGGGCCTGCGGATGCTGGACGAGCCACTCATCGAGGACGACCAGCTTCGCATCTGGGCCCTCTGGTAGGCTCGTTCGCAGAACCAGGGCGGGCTCATGGCGCTACAGTGCAGGCCCCAGGGCCTAGCAGGAGCGTGGCATGGGTGACAAGACCGACATCTGCGACGCAAACCAGCTGGTCAGCCTGGTGCAGGCCGGCGACATGGAGGCGCTGGACCGCATCACACGCTGCTTCGGACAGCGCCTGCTGGCGGTCGCCCGCCACCGCTGCAAGAACGAAGAGGACGCCCACGACGCCGTCCAGGACACCCTGCTCTCGGCCGGCCTACACCTCCGGAGCTTCAGGGGCGACGGCTCCCTCGAGGGCTGGCTGGTGCGCATGGTGGCCAACGCCTGCCACCGCCTGCGCCGTGGCCGCAAGAACGACCCCACCCTGCACACCACCGAAGCCACGCTGGAATCCGGAAGGGAATCTCCCGAGCAAGCCGCGGCAAGAGCGGAGCTGGGCAACACGCTCGAGCTGCTGCTGATGCAGCTGTCCGCCCAAGACCGCGCAATCCTGATCCTGGCCGAGGGCGAGGGGTGGACCGGCCCCGAGATCGCCGCCGAGATGGGTATGAGCGCAGGCGCCGTCCGCGTTCGCCTCACCCGCGTCCGCCAGCGCCTGCGCCGGTCCTTGGAGCCGCGAGGGGTGGGAGTGCAGGGGAGATCGGACCGGGTCACAACCCGGCGCTCAACGCGGTGAGGCGGGACTTACGACCGATTCCAGGACACAACCCCGCGCTCAACGCGGTGAGGCGGGACTTACGACCGACGCAAGCGGAGGGGCGTGCCCGAGAGGTTCAGGGAGCGGACAGCTCCGCC
>CAZVHW010000146.1:0-13956 GCA_964626835.1 uncultured Enterobacterales bacterium | reverse complement strand
CCGATTGACCGCCAGGCGCGCCAGGTAGCTCCAGCGCAGGGAGGTGTCGGAGATGACCCCGGGAGTCGCCGTGATGGCTCGCCCGTGCTGGGCCTGCCACAGGTGACTGCGTGCGGCCTGCAGCTTGATGCCCTTGCCCACCGAGACCTCGAGGGGCAGCTGGACGATGGCGCCCGGCGGTAGGTCGCCGAGGATCGTGGTCAGGTCGGCGGGGATGGTCGGCTCGAAGCTCGGCCTGTCCAGCGTGGTCCGTCGCGGCCAGCTGGCCTGATCCGCCAGCACGGCGACCACCAGGAGGCCCCCCAGCAGGGCTCGGAGACGTTCGGCTCGGAGCCGCGCGAGCAGGGCGGTGACCCCGTACATGGCGGCCAAGCCCAGGGGGAGGGGCAGCAGGCAGCCGAGCCGGCTCCAGGTCTTGAGGTTGACCAGCAGTGGCACGTGGGTCTGCAACCAGCCCGCCGGCATGGGGATCAGCTCGGGCCGACCCTCTCCCTGGATGGCGAGGGCGCTGCCGAGGGAGAGCACGCCCAGCCAGAGCCCCAGCAGCAGCCATCCCAGGGCCTTGCGGGGTCGCGCGATGGCTCCGAGCAGGGCCAAGGCCAGCAGCACGACGCCTGGGTAGGGGGGCTGATCGAGCAGCGGTGCCAGGTCCGGGATGGGTCCCAGGCGGATCATGGTGAGCAGGGTGTCCGGTCCGGCTTCCGGGATGATGCCGAAGGGTCGGTCCGTGAGGGAGCCCATGCCCGAGGGTGGGTGCAGAAGGAGTGCGGCCGCCATGGGTGTCATGGCTGCGATGGTTACGCCCGCCACCAGGGCGAGCCGTCCGAGGGTGAGGGCCCACCCGCGGCCCGAGGTCGCCAGGAGACCGACGGAGAGGGGGAGCACCAGGAGCGCGGCGAAGATGGCGATGTAGCTGCCCCCCAGACCCACCCCCCCCAGGAGAAGGCCGGCCGCGAGCCCCGAACGCCAGCCTCCCTGGCCGCCCACCCAGCGAAGCAGGTAGTGCAGCTGCCAGGGCATCAGCACGACAGGCAGGTACTCACTGCGGCCCATGTGGGGGTGGGAGAGCAGGAAGGCGCCTGCGGTGAACGCGACGGTGAGCAGCGCCGCGGCCCAGGGTGCGCCGGGCTGTTCACCTAGCTGGGCACGGGCCAGGACCAAGCAGCCCAGTCCGGCCACCACCAGCGCTCCGGCGTGCAGCAGGTTCCAGCCGAGGGTGGCGCCGGTGACCCCTCCTCCTCCGAGCCAGTAGCCGGGCAGGAACAGCAGCAGGTTGATCGGATCCACCAGGTGTTCGGCGAAGCCGTCGGGAAAGCCGAGACCCGGGGCGACCCTCAGGAAGGGGCCGTTTTGCCAGAGGCCCGAGGCGGTGGTCCACAGACCCCAGAGGTGCCCCGGTGCCTCGGACCAGGCGCTGCCCAGTGCCCTGCGCGTGGGGTGCAGCCACGCGCTGCCGCCATAGCAGCCGACGATCACCAGGATGACCGTGAGGGCCGGTATGGCGTGCTGGAGGCGGGTGCTGCGAGAGCCGTTTTCGCTGTCGAGCGGGATGGGCATACCGCCTCATACCCGATCGGCTTCGGGGCTGGTGAGCGCCCCGCGAGATACCAGGGCTCGCCCTTCAGCCCTCTTCGCCATGCCCACCAAGGCCCTCGCGCGCTTCTTGCCGATCTTCACGCTGATCGTTCTGCCCGTGTGGTGGTTGACCCACACCGGGGGGGACGTGTTGGGGTCCCACAACATGGACCTGGTGGGCCACCTGAACACCATGCATCACGCCAGCATGGGTCAGCCCCTCCGCACCACCATGGTGGCCTGGCCCGAGGGTGCCGACCTGCTGGTGATCGTGGGGGGCTGGCTGGACATCTTCCTGGCTGCGCCCTTGGTGGACTTGGTGGGCTTGCGAACCGCCTACAACCTGGTCTTCGTCTTCTATGCCTTCCTGGCGGGCCTGGGCTGCTGGGTCCTGGCCCGGGTCCTGGGTGCCTCTCCCTGGGCTGCGGCGGCCGCGGGCGTGCTGCTGCAGCTCGACGGCTTCGTGCTGCGAAACATGACCGATGGGCGCCTCGAGCAGGGTGCGCTCGGCTTGGTCGCCCTTGCGGTCGCGGGCGCCATCCATAGTTGGCGCAAGCCCGGTTGGTGGGTCCCCGTCGGCACTGGCCTGGCCGGTGCGGCGGTGGTGTTCGCGTCCTGGGAGCTGGCCCTGTTTCTGGGGGTGGCCATGGCGCTGCTCGCGCCCTTCATCTGCACCGGCGAGCGGGCGCCTGGGGCGGTCAAGCGTTGGGCCGTCGCCGCCGGCGTGGCCGCCCTGTTGGCGGGACCTTGGGCGGGATTGTTCTACCTACGGGCCAGTGCGGTTCGGGACCTGAGGGAGGGGCTGACTTCCCTCGAGGATGCGCGCATCCACTCCGTCGCCCTGCTCGGCTGGTTTGCCGCGCGGGTCTCGGCCAACCCTCCCACCATGGCCCTGCTGGCCCTGCCCGCCCTGCCGTGGACCCTTCGGGCTCGCGATCGGCGCCTCTGGCTCGGGATCGGCGGCGTGATGTTGCTGGGCATGGTGATGGCAATGGGGCCCGATCCCGGCCTGTGGAGACCTGGTGACATCGCCCCCGACAGCCCGGGTTGGGGGCTCTGGACCTATCTGCAGGGTGTGCCCTTCCTGGGCTGGTTTCACACACCGGACCGCTTCCTCTGTGTCTGGAGCCTGGTGGCTCCCCTGGCTGCTGCGCTGCTGCTCGAGCGGATAGGGCGCCTCCCCCGTGGATTGTGGCTCGCCGTCCCCCTCGGACTGGCGATGGCCGTCACCGCGGTGGTCGAAGCCCATCGTGGCTTCCAGTGGCCTCATGGCGGCTACCACGTACCCGACACCCCCGCGCTGCGGAGCCTCGCGGCCATCGAGGGCGATGGGCCGGTGCTCGACCTCCCCCCCCGCACCCATCGGCTCCACGTGCTGCCGTACCAAGCGGCGCAGCTCACCCACGGCAGGCCCATCCCGTACCACATGACCCTGCCTGCGCTCACCACCGACGTTGTCGGGCCCCTGATGCAGCGGGAGCCCTTCTTCGAGTGGTTCCGGCAACAGGTCTCCGGCGTGGGGCCGAGGCCCGCCCTCGAGCCCGACGCGCTGGTGAGTCTGCGGAACTTCGGCTTTCGCTTCCTGGTGCTCAACAGCAACCAGCTCCCGCCGCCCAGCCGGGGGCGCGTCGTTCAGTCCATGGAGAACGCGCTGGGCCCCCCTCTGCTGCGCGAGGGGACCCAGTGGATCTGCTGGGAGCTACCCGTTGATCAGACCAGCGAGTAACGAAGCCGCTTGCGCGACCCGTCGCGGGTGATGCTCAGGCGCACCGTGTCCTTGCGGCGCAGCTGCCACCAGAGGGAGATCACGCCGGCGATGGAGTCCACCCGGGTGCCATTGGCGGCGCGGATGATGTCGCCCTGCCGCAGTCCGGCTTCCTCCACCGGGCTACCACAGCGCACGCGTCGAACGCGGATTCCCTCAATGTCGCCGTCCTCGTCGCGGTACCAGGCGGCACTGCCCAGCTTGTCGGCCTCGTCGGTGTCGCCGAAGTAGTGGTCCAACAAGCTGCGCTCTATTTGGTAGTGGTTCTTGTCCAGCTGGCTCACCTGGCCCGTGCTGGTCATGCACTTCGTCCCACGCCTCTTGCCGCTACCCTTCCCGCGCTTCTTGCCGGTCTTCTTGCTCGCGGTGGTGGCCTCGGTCTCCGTCGAGGTGATGGGGGTGCCGCCCGGGGAGGACAGGCTGTCCTTCGCCAGGCTTCGCTGCGAGCTCTCCTTCGGCTCTTCAGGCTCCTCCTCCGCCTCGTCTCGGAGGGTGGGGATGTCCGCCGCGGCCGGCAGGCTCATGATGAAGGTGGCGGCCCGTTCCGGGGTGGCTTGGGTGTCCAGGTCCGCGTCCAGCTGCGCTGCCAGACCTCCGAGAGTGGCGGGGAGGAGGTACAGACTGGCGACCAGCACAGTCGCGAAGATTCGTTGAAAAACATCGATGAGGGGACGCATGGACGGGCTCCCTTTTTCAGGTCGCGGGTTCCGACGCCCCGGAGACCCTCCCATTCGAGCGAACTGGATCCCTGCCGGGCAAACCTGGTATTCCACCTCACGGAGTCCACCTTGTTGGCCCTCATCCTCGCTTCACTCCTGGCCGTCTCCCCTGTCCAGGCGGGCTGTCCATGCCCGTCCGGCGCGCTGATCCGTGAGCTGGAGGCGGCCTACCAGGCCTACACGGCCTTCGAGCTGGAGGTCTTCGCCGACCGTGTCCAGGAGCTTCGTCAGGATCTTCCCTGTGTCGTCGAACCCCTCGGCACCCCCGCCGTACGGCAGCTGCACCTGGTCCTGGGGCTTCAGGCCTGGCTAGACCAGGATCCGCGCCTGATGGCGGCAGCGGCTCGGGCCGTGTACGCCGTGGATCCAGGCTTCGAGCCCGGGCCTGACATCGCCCCCCAGGGCAGCCGCATCCGGGCGGTCTTCGTCACCGCCAGCCAGGCCGAGCCCGGCTCGGTGCTGCTCCTCGAGGGGGTGGACCTGGTCGTGGACGGCCAGCCGTCACTCCAGGCGCTGCCTGGGGAGCGCGCCTCCCTCTTGCAGTGGAGAGATGGAGCGGGCGTTCTGCACACCCGCTACCTGGACGGGTTGGGGGTACCGGACGATCTCGTCGCCGAGCTGCGGTTGTTGGCTCCCGACGCTCCGAGGCCGCGGCGACGTTCCCGCTGGCTCCTGGTGGGGAGCGGTGTCGCCGGGGCGATGGGGGCGACGTCCCTCTGGGGTGCCAACCGCGCTGGGCTCGCGTACCACCAAACCTACGATCCCGAGATCGAGCCACGGTTGTACGCAGCCAACAAGGCCTTGGGGTATACCGGCTGGGCCCTCGTCGGGGGTGCGGGGCTCGGCACGGCCAGCGCCCTGTGGCTGTGGGAGTTCTGATGCGGCGCTGGCTCGCTCGGGTTGGAGCACTCTCGCTGGCAGCGCTGCTGGCTTCGAGCTGCGTGTTGCTCGATGCCGGTGATCGTGAACGCTGGTACCAAAGAGTGAAGCTGAACTTCGAGCCTGTGTGGGCCTGGGGTCAGGACGACACGCTCGAGGGAGTGGGTAGCTTCTGGTTGACCGTCCGTGGCGAAGGTTGGCTCGAGGAGTACGAAATGGCCTGGGAGGAGGGAGCCACGAGGGTCGTCGCCGAGGACGTGATCGTCCCCGATGTTCCGGTGAGCTTCCTGTTGCAGGGCTACGCGGGGCTCGGCAAGGCCGACGACTTCCTGCTCCTGCAGGGGAGCACGGCGCCCAAGGTCGTCCAAGGTGGCACCCGCTATCGGGTCCCCCTCTACCTCGCGACTGCCGGCCAGATGGATGTCTTCTCCGCTCCCCCCAGCTTTGGAGCTGCCGTGGCGTCCGACGGGGTGGGCACCTTCTACCTGTTCGGTGGCACCCCGTGGGGCGCGGACGAGACCTCGGACGCCCAGGCCCGCGACCAGGTGATGGCCTGGTCCTTGAGCGATCCCGCGGAGAACCTGGCCCTCACCTCCATCGTCCGCCTGAGCGGAGACGAGTGGGACAGCGCGGATCCCGATGGTGCCGGCCTCATGCAGGTCTCCGCCACCCTGCTCGAGCACGGCGATCACGGAGCCGTTGGTACCATCCTGGTCGCTGGCGGCTGGGAGTCCTTCTGGCGTGGGACCACGGTGCGAGGTGAGATCCGGCTCTTTGACCCCACCGACCACGTGTTCACCGATGCCGGAGCGCTGATCGAGCCGCGCGCAGGGCACGTTGCCCTCGAGCTGGCCAGTGGGCGGGTGCTCATCGCCGGGGGCTGGGCCTCTGCCCAAGACGGGGAGCTGGTCTGCGCGCGCACTGTGGAGGTGTGGGATCCCGTCGTGCGGGAGGTCGTGGCGGTCTCCGAGGAACTCGACCACTGTCTGGTGGATGGCGCCGGCGCGTCGATGGGTGATGCCGTGGTCTGGTGCGGAGGGATCCGCGTGGAGAAAGACGGCTACGGTGCGGAAGGGGGCTGCTGGCTACTCGGAGACGACGCGGGCGTGACCGCGATCTCCTCTCCCGTGTCGGAGGGCCGGGGCCTGCTGCTGCCCGCCATGGCTTCGGTCGATGCGCAACGCGTCCTGCTGAGCGGCGGTGCCTTTGTGGATGGCACCGTGCCACGCTGGGGTACCGGCGGACAGTGGGTCGCGGCGCAGGACGGCGCTTGGTTGTACGACTCCGTCTGGGGCGGCTGGAAGGCCACCGAGGGTGGACTGCAGACCGCGCGCTTGGGCCACGCCTCGGTGGCGCTGACCGGGGGTGGCGTGCTGGTGACCGGTGGGGCCCAGCTGGCCACCAACTACGGCGTCAACGTGCTCGAGCCGAGCAAGTGCGTGGAGCTGTGGGCGCTGCCCGACAACAGCTGGGAACAGCTGCAGCCCTGTGCGGGCGATGACGGTGCGCTCCCGTCGGCGGTTCACCGTGCGAGCGTCGGGGTGGATCCCGTCTACGGGGCATTGGTGCTTGGAGGCCTGGACATGCGGCAGTCTGCGCCGGGAATGGGTCTTTACCTCCCTTCTCCCTGACGATTGCTATTCGACCGTGCGGCAGTTTTCCACCGCGACCAGGCAGCGGACGCGGACTGTTTGGCCAGCTTCGAGCTTCACCAGGCCTTCGCGGCGGATGGTGGTGCCGTTCGTGAGCGCCACCTCGAGATCGTAGACGCCGGGGGGGAGTGCTCCCGGAGGATGCTCCGCACCAGCTTCGTCGTGAAGCGCGGCTTGGAAGACCTCGCCTTCCACGATCACGAGCCCTGTAGCCGGTGGCGTCTCGTCTGGTTCGGGATCGGCGGGTGCCGGGGGCGTGGGGAGCACCCGCTCGCGCGAGACCTCACGCTGGGCGAGGATGGGGGTTTCTTGCGGGCTGGGATCGGACTGCACGTCCTCTACGGGCGGCGTGGGTGTCGGAGCGGGGTGGGGTGCCGCGGCCTGGACGGGTGGCGTTTGCCGGTCTTCCTGCTCGAGGGGCGGCTCGGGGAGGCCGTACCAGGCCCAGATGGCGGCCAACCCCAGCAGGCCCGCAACACCTACGGGTAGCCAGCGGCGACCCCCGCCTCGCGCTTCGTGTGTGGGAGTCGCGGTGCGGGTGGCCGCCAGCCCGTCGCCCCGGACGAGGGGCGGTGCCCGCCGATCTCGGGCGTCCCGGCGGGGATGGGCTGCAGCCCGGGCAGTGAGGCCTCCAGAGCGTCGCTCATCGCCCGCATGTCCTCCGGCCGCTCGGCGGGCTCGAAGCGTGTGGCGCAGCGGATCAGGGCCAGCAGATCGGGAGAGAGACCTGGATCGAGGTCGTGGGCCGGATCCCAGGCGAAGAGATCCACCGGGACTTCCCCGGCGAGCAACGCCCAGAGCGTCGCACCCAGAGCGTAGACATCCGCGCAGGCATCCACGGAGTGGGCGTCCTTGCGCTGCTCCGGGGCCATGTAGCCCCACGTGCCCAGCGAGCTGCCCGTGCGGGTGAGGGAGGGCTCGTCTCCACCGCGGACGCGAGCGATGCCAAAGTCTGCGACGCGTGGTCGCCCCTTGGCGTCGATCATCACGTTTTGGGGTTTCACGTCTCGGTGCACCACGCCCGCGGCATGGGCCGCCGCCAGTGCGTCGGCCACCGGGAGCAGCAGCGACACCGCCAGGCGGGGTGGCATGGGACCGTGGCGTTCCACCCAATTCCACAGAGTGCCGCCGGTCGCCAGCTCCATGACGATGAAGGTCCAGGGACCATCCTGGCCCACGTCATGCACGCGCAGCACGTGGGGGTGCTCCAGGCCCGCCATGGCGCGGGCTTCGGTCTGGAAGCGTGTGCGCGCGGTGGGGTCCCGGGCGTGCTCCGGATCCAGGAGCTTGAGGGCGCGCTCCACCCGCAGGGTCTCGTCCCAGGCTCGCCAAACCGAGGCCATGCCGCCCCGACCAAGCTCCTCGGCAAGGCGGTAGCGGCCGTCGCAGAGGCTAGGTGGGGGTGGGGAGAATGGCATGGCGCCCATGATCTCATACCCGGCGTAGGGGATAATGGGCTCGCACCGAGGAGCTCTCTCCCATGGCTGCGTTCCTGCTCGCCGCGGATGGTCGTGACGCCCACGGCCGGGACCGTGTCCCCCTGCGTGGGCCCCTGACCGTCGGTCGCCATCCAAGCAACGGCCTGGTGCTGGACCATGATGGCGCCAGCCGGCACCACGCGCTCGTCGAGCACGACGCGGGCGCCTGGTGGGTGAGCGATCTGGACTCGAAGAACGGAACCACCCTCGATGGAGCGCCTGTACGGGGCCGCCGGGAGCTGTCGGTTGGCGTGCTCCTGCGCTTTGGGGGCGGACCGGGTTGGACGCTGGAGCTGGGAGCCGATCGCGAGCTCGAGGGCGCCGACACGCGGACCGCCAGCCTCCCTGGTGCGCGGCGGGGTCTCACCTTGATCGAGGAAGGCGGCCAGCGGCGGGTCACCTTCTCGCGACTCTTGACCATCGGACGGCACCCAGGGAACGGGCTGGTCCTCGACCACGACCGCATCAGCGGGCACCACGCGGTGATCGGGCGGCGGGGGCGGGGCTGGTACCTACGGGACCTGGGCTCGCGAAACGGGACGACCGTGGACGGCCGTCGCACCCAGGGCTGGCGGGAGCTCCGCCCGGGCAACCGGGTGCAGCTCGGGGGTTGCTGCTGCTGGCAGGTCACCGAAGCCAGAGCCCTGGACGGATCGCTGCTGGACCATCCCCACACCGCGGCGGACATCGGGTTGCCTCGGCTGCGGATGACGCTGGCGTGGGACGGGGAGGACGGCCTGGTGCGGGTGGAGCACCAGGGCGCCAGCTGGGTGGAGCCAGCGGGGCAGACCTTTTTGTTGCTCTGGGAGCTCGCGGGTAGCCCCGGGGAGTGGGTGCCCGACGCCCGGCTCAAGGAAGCCATCTGGGGCGCCCAGGCCGAGCGCCGGGGGCGTACGGCCTTGAACACCGCCATCTACAACGCCCGCAAGCTCTTCGCTCGGCACGGGTTGCCCGCGGCCATCATCGAGAAGGACCCGACGCGCAGGGGCCGCACGAGGTTGTGCCTGCCTGCCGAGGCGGTCGAGCGGGTTGGTGCTCGCTAGGTCGCGCAGTCTGGATTGTCCTCCGGGTCGGTGATCTCCACCACGTCGGTGTCCACCCGATCGCCCTCGAGCCGGTCGATCAGCACGTCGAGGCAGTACTCCTCCCCGTCCGAGGCACAGGCCACGCAGGGGGCGCCGAAGGACGCCGTGAGGTTGCAGAAGTCCTCTGGCGAATCGACCTCGTCGATCGCGTCGACGACGTCCCTCGCGTCCAGCTCGCCACCCACGATGCCGCCGCCGAACCAGCTGCCGTCCGAGGCAAAGGTGCCCTCGAGCACGAACTCGTGGATGACCACGGAGATATCGCCGAACTCGACCGCCAGGTCCATCTCGGGCACCTGGAAGTACGGTGACTGGGAAAAGTCCGCCTCGGGGAACGAGAAGGTGGGCGTGCAGAGGTCCTGTTCCGGGCCCATGTCCTCGGCCATCGCCCCCATCAGCTCCAACGAGTCCCCTGCGGACCGCACCTCGATGAGCACCATGGGGGTGCCGAAGGTGGTGATGATCTCGCCGACACCGTCGGGCTCCAGCACGCGGCCGCCGAAGAGGTTCACCAGGTAGGTGGATCCTTCGATGTCCACCTCGAGGGGCTCACCCAGCGTGGAGGAGGTGAAGTCGATGCTCGAGTCGCCCATGCAGGTGGTGATGGTGGCCGTGTAGTCGGTGCTCGGCTCGAGGGGCGTTGCCGGTGTGAAGTAGGCGGTGTCTTCGTCTTCCGACAGCCAGCTCTCTCCGGTCACCGCGCCGTCGGGGCCTTCCAGGATCGTCGTGGGGGTGAACTCCGGATCGGGATCGTCCAGCACGAACTCGAGGTCCGCTCGGTGGTAGAAGTAGGTGCTGTCGGCCTCGGGCCAGGTCTGCTCGATCGTTGTTTGGCAGGGTATGGCGGAATCGCCGCTGTCGTCGATGGCGCTGGGATTGCATCCCCAGCCTCCGGTGACCACGGGGGCGCAGCCGGCGAACGCGAGCAGCAAGGTGGATCGAATCATGGCTCTCCTCCCTTCCCGGCCGTGCCGGGTGTGTGCGCTGCCAGGCTAGCAGCGGAGGGAGAGAGCGTGGCTCGAACAGTGAACAAGCTCGCTAAGGCGCGAGTGGTCCGTAGATGCGGATCTCCGGGCCGATCATGCCCTGCTGCTGCAGGGGGCCTGGGGGCACGCGCTCGACGTAGCCGAAGGCTCCTTCCGGGGGCAGGCCCGAGAAGGTGGCGATGGGTTCGGGGCCCCGATCCAGCACCTCGAAGAAGGCCACCTCGTGGGGGTGCGCGTCGGGCTCGAGGAAGTAGCGGTTGAAGGCGTAGGAGGAGACCACGACGTAGTCCGCGCCTTGGTCCTGGGGGCCCCCGACCTCGTAGCGGAGGGGGAGCACCTCGAAGGTCTCGTCCGAGACCTGGGGAGTGTAGGCCCACTCGAGGGCGATGCTTCGGCCGGGCGCCAGGGTGTCTTCGATCCACCGTGCGGCCAGCACCCGCGTGTCTGGCAGGGTGAGCAAGGTGTCCAGCCGCACGGAGCGCTCCAGGGGTGGGAGCACCGAGGCGGCCACCAGGAGGACCACGACGGTGTTGGCGAGCCAAGGTCCCAGGGCTCGGCAGCGCTTGCCGATCCGCAGGGTACCCCAGGCTGCCAGCACCGCCACGGCAGGGTACGCCGGCAGCAGGTAGCGCTCTCCTACGCTCACGACCAGGAGGGCTGGCAGTATCAGCAGGCCGGCGCCCAGCGTGACGATGACGAGCTCGAGTCGGCGTTCGGCGAGGGACCACGCAGCGCCCACACCGACCAGCCCGAGCGCCGTCCAACCGAAGGCCGTGGGCAGGGTGTGCGTGAGGTACCAACGCCACGCCGGCCCTTCGAACTGGGCGGAGCTGACCCCGAGCCGGCGTGCAGACTCGCGGCTCAGGTCCTGGACGAACGTGTCCCAGTCCAGCAGCACGTAGGGGTTGGTCAGGAAGAAAGCCCCGGCGCAGGCCGCCAGCGCGAGCGCCAGACCCGGAAGCAGGGAGCGCGCCCTGTGTTGGGCGGAACCGGCGCTCCCGAACCACGCGGCCAGGACGAGGACCGGGACCAGCGCGCCAGCTGGGTACTTGGTGCCGGAGGCCAGGCCTACCGCGGCACCCGCGAGGGCGAGCCTGCGCAGGGTGGTCCCGTCGAGCAAACCCAGGATGGCCACCAGGGCCAGCGTGGAGGCCAGCGCCACCGGGATGTCCGTGGTCGCGAAGTGGCTGTCCCTCACGGCGTAGGTGTTGACCGCCACCAGGGCCGCGGCCAACAGACCCACTCGGGGTCCCGCGATGCGCCTACCCAGCCATGCCGTGGCGGCCACCATGCCTACACCCGCAGCTGCGCTGCAGGTGCGAACGAAGAGGTAGGCGTGCGTTGGGTCGCCGCAGTAAGCGTCGAAGTAGGCCTGGAAGTCGGACCAGACCCACGGCTGCACGAGCACCCACAGCCGCAGCAGCAGCCCGGCCAGGTAGGGGAAGAGGGCGGGGTAGGCGAAGAACCCTGGCGAGAGCTGGCCCGTGGCGGCGTTGACGGCCACCATGACCACCTGGGGTTCGTCGGAGTGGGTGAGGGCAGGAAACCCGAAGCGCAGGCCCCAGAGCCGAAGACCCGTGGCCAGCAGGAGCAGGAGCGCCAGCAGGGCGCGCTGGACCCGGGGCTCGGAGAGCCTCAAGAGGCGGGATCCCTGCAGCAACGGAAGCCGTCGTCACCGTGGGTGGGCCCGCCTTCATGGTGGCTGTGGCGGGACATGCAGCCGTGTCCGTAGACCGCCACCCACATGGTGCCGCCGCGGACGATGCGTTCGCGCTCCGGGTCCTTTTCGTGCACGGCGTCCACCCACTCACTGACGTTGCCGTCCATGTCGTAGACACCGTAGGGGCTGACGCAGCGCTCGAACGCGCCGCCGCCCGCCTTCTGGGATTCGTCGCCGACCGGGTCTACGTTGTCGTTGCAGCGTCCCGGCTCGTGCTCGTCGCCGTAGGGGAACAGCCAGCCCTGCTCACCGCCGCATGCCTTCACCCATTCTTCTTCGCCGCACATGCGCCTTCCCCGGGATGCGCAGGCTTCCTTGGCCTCGGCCCAGCCCACGTAGACCCAGGGGGTGGCGTCTCGAACGTTTGGGTACTCGTACAGGTCGATGCAGTAGGCGCCCGTCTTGCGCTCGTGGCGCTTGCGGGGGCGGAACGTGGCGTCAGGCCAGTCGGGGTTGATGTTCACCTGCTCGCCGGTTGCGCCGGAGACGAAGGCCCCAGCCGGCACGAAGACCATGTCGGAGGGGCAGGGATTATCGGGTTGGGCGGGCCCCGGGTCGGCCCAACCACCCGCGTCGGCGGGGGGGACGGGAGGTAGGAGCTTCGGATCCGTCTCCGGCGCTGGGCCAGGCTCGCTGGGTGGCAAGGGACCGTCGGGCGGGGGTTCGGGCTGCGGTTCCATCGCCGGTGTGGACGGGTCCGTCGTGGGCGTCGGGGTTTCCTGGCAGGCGATCGCCCCGAGGAGCAGGATCCCTACGAGGCCCATGGAGGACTGGGTGCGGCGCATGGGTTGTCTGGTATCGGGCGTCCGATGCGGGAGCCAGGGCTCGGCGATCCCTTTCGTGTCGGGGTAAGCTGCCTGGCGAGCCCCCGGAGAGCCCATGTGGCGCCTGCTTCCCCCGTTGCTTCTGCTGTCTGCCTGTGAACGAGATGGGCGCGACTGGCGTCCAGGCGGCTCCAAGGACACCGGCTCCGAGTACATCCCGCCGGGGGGAGACGGTGGCGAGGACGTCAACGTGGTCGAGACCTGGGACACCGGCGCCAGCTGGGACTGCGCCGACGATCCCGAGGGCTGCATCTCCGACTACCTGGCGTTCCCCAACGCAGCGTCGAGCCATGCGCATTCCATCAGCGAGTCCGAGCTGGAGGACCAGCTCGATGCCATGGAGAACGGTGACGTCGTCATCTACGCCGAAGACGATGTCAGCAGCTCGGAGCTGGACGACATCGTCGAGGACGCGCTGAACATGGACTTCCTCACCAGCGGGCTGGACGAGCGTGAGCTGTCGGTCACGGTGCTGTACGAGCAGGAGCAGAGCGGGTACACCGAGCGTCACCTGCTGCTCGAGGATCCCTGGGTGGGCGACTTCTTCGCGATTCTCCTGCTGCCTCCGGGCGCCGGCGAGACCGCGGTCCCCGGAGTGTTGTCGGTCCACGGCCACGGGCAGCAGGCGGGAGACGTCATCACGGACCTCTTTGGCGAGGAGTATCCCGAGCACGGCTACGCCTTGCTCACCTTCACCCTCAGGGGCATGGGCGGTGACGCGAGCGAAGACGAAGCAGCTCGCGTGCTGCTGCTCGAGGGCTTCACCCTCGAGGCCATCCGCATCTACGAGAGCCTGCTGGCCTTGAAGTACCTGCGCTGGCTGCCCCAGGTCGACGCCTCGAAGCTTGCGGTGGTGGGCCACTCAGGGGGGTCCATCGCCTGGAACCTGGCCATCCGCGATAGCCCACCGATTCAGGCCTACGTGTCCGATCTCCAGGGCACCTACTACGACCTGTGGAAGGGCTGGGTGCTGGACGACACCATCCCGGCGTTGCATCCCTACTACCCGGCCATCAACGAGCTCGAGGGCACCGGGATCCCCGTCCTCGAGGTCGACTACTCCTACCAGGAGGAGTTCGACGACATCGTGGCCTTCCTGGATACCCAGCTGGGCGGATAGACCCTTCACGTGGCTGCCGCCTATCGAGACTCCGAAGAAGGGACGCTGCCCCGCGTGGGCCGCTGGCTAGGCTGGTTCGCCCTGGTCGCCCTGACGTTGCTGGCCTTCTGGGCGCGGCTGCAGGGCCTGGACCAGTCCCGGGTGGTCATGGAC
>CAZVHW010000145.1:6276-14230 GCA_964626835.1 uncultured Enterobacterales bacterium | reverse complement strand
GTCCGCGATGGCTGGCCTCTGGGTGGTTGCGATGGCTGCGGAGTAGGCCTCGAGAGAGAACATGCCGGTGTCGGCCAGCACGGCTCCCAGCCCCACTACGCCCAAGGACAGCTTGGACACCTTCTTGGCTGTGGCGATGAAGGGGAAGCGCTTGACCTGGGCCTTGGTCTCGGGCAGATCGAGGGTTTCGTCGGCGTAGAGCACGCAGCTGGCCGGCAGCTTTTTGATCTGGGGCGTGGTGCGCGCGAGCCCGTCCTTGGACAGCACCACGAAGTAGTCCGGCGCTTCGATACCGGTGTAGTCGATGCGCCTGGGGCTGAGGATCAGCTCGGCCACCGAGTGCCCCGTCATGACGGTGATGGGGTAGTCGTCTTTTTGGGTGGCGTTCAGGCCGGCGCCGATGGCCGCGCGGGCGAAGAGCGTGGCAGTGGACTTGATCTTCTGGCCGGCGCTGCCGGCGATGATCAGGCCCGTCTGGCGGCCGACCTGGTTTTCGTGCACGCCCTTTTCGATGGGGGGCTTGCGCCGTGAGCCGCCCGTGTGGTCGGAGAAGGCCGCGCGGTAGCTCTCGCTGTACTCGGGGCGGGGCTTGTCCACGACCATGCCGAGCTCGAAATCATACTCTTCGAGCAGGCTGTACAGGGTGCTCTTCTTCACCTTGTTGCGCGGGGAGTAGTAGGCCGTGCACAGCTCCCAGATGTCCATCATGGCGAAGCCGTCTTGCTCGATGAAGTCGACCATCTGGTCTACGAGGTCTTTCTCGAAGGTGGTGCTGCGGCGGACCCAGGCGGCGCCGGCGGCGGCCACGGTGGCGGACAGGTCCATGGGGCGCTCGACGTTGCCCCAGGGGGTGGTGGACGTGATGGCGTCGGTGAACGTGGTGACCGAGTGCTGGCCACCGGTCATGCCGTAGTTGAAGTTGTTGGCCACGATCAGCTTGATGCCGATGTTGCGTCGCGCCACGTTGAGCAGGTGGGTTCCGCCGATGCCGCAGGCGCCGTCACCCATCAGGGTGATGACCGTGAGCTCGGGGTTGGCCAGCTTGATGCCGCAGGCGTAGGTGATGGAGCGACCGTGCAGGCCGTGGAACGCGGCGGTGGTGAAGTAGCGATCGGACAGGCCGATGCAGCCGATGTCGGTGACGATGACCACCTTGGCGGGATCGAGCTGCATCTTGACGAGCGCTTGGTTCAGCTTCTTGAGGACTATGGTGTGGCCGCAGCCCGGGCAGAAGGGCAGGGGACCGAGGGCGTCGGTCATGTAGGTGGTGTGTTCGGCGGTCATACCAGGCCTCCCTTCACCAGGATCTCGGTGGGTGAGATGAGCTTGGTGTTCATCTTGCTGATGCCGATGACCTCGACGTTGTCCGAGGCGATGCGCTCGATCTCGATGAGGTATTGGCCCAGGTTCATCTCGGGCACGATGACCCGCTTCATGCCCGCCATGGCGGACTTGATGGCGTTTTCTGGTACCGGCCACAGGGTCTTGAGCACCAGGGACGAGACCTTGACGCCGCGCTCTCGGGCGGTCTCGATGGCCACCGCGGCCGAACGAGAGATGATGCCGTAGCTGATGATCAGGGTTTCGGCGCCTTCTTGTTTGTCTTCGGTGTACAGGGCGATGTCATCGACGTGCATGTCGATCTTCGCGGCGTAGTGGGCGACCATTTCTCCGATGACGTTGGGATCGGCCGTGAGGTAGGCGTCCTTGCCGTGGGACGAAGTGGTGTAGCGCACCACGTCGTCGCCGCCGATGGCGGCCATGCCGGGCACTTCGTCCACGGCATCGAAGTCGTGCAGCTTGATCTGCTGACCGCCCTTGGCGACGAGCCGCGGTTGCAGCGGGGGGAGGTCGATGGCATCGAGGTCTACGCTTTCTTGCGTGACGCCGATTTCCTTGCTGGCCAGGATGAAGACCGGGACCCGGTACTTCTCGGACAGGTTGAAGGCGCGGTAGGTGAGCTCGTAGGCGTCGCCAACATCGGTGGGGCTCAAGGCGATGATGGGCAGGCCGCCCGAGGTGCCCCAGCGGGTGAACTGGATGTCACCCTCGGCGCCCTTGGTGGCCGAACCCGTGCCCGGCCCCTGGCGCTGGATGTTGATGATGACCATCGGGGTCTCGCCGATGATCGCCAGGCCGAGGTTTTCGCTGTAGAGGCTGATGCCCGGGCCGCTGGTGGCGGTCAGGACCTTCTTGCCCGTCATGGCTGCCCCGAGGCAGAAACCCATGGACGCGATCTCGTCTTCGCACTGGATGGCGGTGCCGCCGATCTCGGGTACGAGATCGAGCATGTAGTGCAGGATGGATGACGCGGGAGTGATGGGATAGCCGGCGAAGAAATCGCATCCGGCTCGCATGGCCCCGCGGGCGATCGCTTCGTTTCCTTCCATGAACTCGACAGCCATGATTCGGACCTCCTGTCCCCTGTTGGATGATGGGGATCAAGCCTTCGCTGTGTAGCGCGGTCGTGGGGAAGATCAAGGTCATCAAGCGCAGTAAATTGTTCGGTATTCAGCACTTCTTCGGTCTCTGGCCGGAAGGGCGTCAACACCATGTCAGCGCGGGTTTCCGCCGCTTCCCGTGAGCACGACCACGCTGGCGTTCAGGGGCCTTTTCGGGACCGGCTCGCAGGCCAGCGCGGACCCTCGGCTGGGCGTCCGAGCGGGAACGGGCTAGGGCGCGTCCAGCACGCCGTGGAGGCAGATTGAGCGAGACCAGCCCACATCCGGCGTCCCTTAGGTACGTCAACGCGCAGCGTATCAACACCGCCGATCCCAGCATCGCGCCCATCGACGAGTCCGTGGGCGTGGTGGTGGAAACCGCGGTGACCATCGACATCGACCAGCAGGAGTCCTACACGCTGCTGTGTACGCCCGACGACATCCACGCGCTGGCCGTCGGCTTCCTGCTGTCCGAAGGCATCGTCGAGTCCATGGACCACGTGGCGTCCATTCGCCCTTGCCTGGATGACGACAACCTGGTGCGCGTGAAGCTGCGACAAGGGGATGCGCTGCGGGCCGACAGCAAGGGTAGAAACCTGCTGATCGTCTCGTCCTGCGGTCTCTGTGGCGCCGAGAACCTCGAAAACAAGCTGTCTTCGTTGCCCAAGGTTCCCGACACCCTCCGCCTCGAGCGTCAGCAGCTGCGGGTCATGACCAACCAGCTGTCCGACGTCCAGCACCTCTTCCGGGCCACCGGCGGAGCGCACTGCATCGCCATCTTCGATCCCGACGGCGGCATGGTGTCCTGGGCCGAAGACGCCGGTCGCCACAACGCGCTGGACAAGGCCATCGGCAAGTGCCTGCTCGCCGAGAAGTCCCCCAAGGGGTGCTCGGCGGTGCTGTCCGGTCGCGCGTCTCTCGAGATGATCGGCAAGTGCGCTCGGGCGGGCATCGAGCTGATCAGCGCGATCTCCGCTCCCACCTCCCTGGCCGTGGAGACCGCAAGGCGCTGCGACATCACGCTCTGCGCCTTCGTGCGCAAGACCCGCGCCACCATCTTCACTCATCCCAGGCGCGTGGTGTAGCGGGGACGGCCCTCGCCCCCCGCAACCGTCACCTATGCCCCCCTGAGCGGGACACAGCGCGACCTATGTACCCAGGACCGGGACAATAGGGCCCATCCGCTCGCTGGAGGAACAGGGCGTCGACCTAGGAACGCCGGATATCGTCGGGGCACATGGACCTGGCGGCGCGCGAGCGCCCTCGGTGTCCCATTCCAAGGGACATAGGTCGGCGACTGTCCCGTTTCGGGGGGGATAGGTCCCGGCGGAACGCAGGATGGCGCGGACCGCGGGCCTGGCCTTGGGGGTGCGGGCGAGGGGGGAAGTGAATACCCCGGAGCTTGCTCTCTCGGTGTGCTCATGACCCCCTCCCAAGGTTCCCGACCCATCGGATTCATCCTGGCCGGTGGCCAGGCTCGGCGCATGGGCGGTCGGGTCAAGGCCCTCGAGCCCTTCCGCGGTCGGCCGCTGGTCAGCTACGCCCTCGCCGCGCTCCAGCCACACTGCGGCCGCATCTTGTTGTCCACCAACGCGCCGGAGTTCTACGGCTCGCTGGGGCTGGCGTGCGTAGCGGACCGCTACCCGCGCCAGGGGCCGGTGGCCGGGCTGCACGCGGGGCTGCTCGCCGCCGGCGGGGCTCCCCTGCTGGTCCTGCCTTGCGACGTCCCCCTCATCGAGCCCGACGACATGCTGCCCCTGCTCGAGTCCGGCCCGGGCCACGACATGGCGGTCTACGGCCACGAGCGCGGCGCGGAGCCCTTGATCGGCTGGTACTCTCCCAGCGCTCTGCCCACCATCGAGCGCATGCTCGAGTCCGGGCGAGCCCCTGCTCACGGGCTCATCCCCCTGCTCGACTCGGTGGTCGTCCCCTGGCAGCACGACCTGCGCCGGCTGTCAAACCTGAATCGGCTCGAGGACCTGCGGGCGCTCGAGGGCTGAGCGCCAAGGTGCGAGAGCGCGTCGGTGGGAGTGCGGGCGCCAGGCGCCAGGAACGGTGGTGGCGCTCCTCGCTGCGGTGGCCGGCCGCCCCCGGACCGGGTTGTCGTCCCGCTGCTGCCGGAACGAAGGTCCGATCTCCCTGAACGCTCGGTGCGGCCCGCTGCCTCGGCGTTCCAGCGATCACCCGGACCGTGTTCGGCCGTCCCCCTTCGCTCTTCGCTCACGGGGATGGCCATCGTGACGGTCGGTCGGCTGGGCTTGTCCTAGCGCCTCCTTCCCTCGCGGTGGTGGCAACACGAACACGCCCGGCCGGCGGATCGGCCCCAGGGGCCCACCGGTGCTGCCGCACCTTCCTTCGGCGCCTCCTTCCCTCGCGTGGTTGGAAACACGGACACGAACACGATCACGATCGGCTGCCGCTATTCGTCCCGCTCCGAAGCATGGGCTTGGCGGGCCTGGTGCCGGTCGCTCCGTCACCACAGCCGGATCCAACAACTGAGGATGCTGCGAGTCCAGGCGTCCGCTACCATGGGTAACAGGCATGACCATGCCGGGACCCGTTCTCCTTTCTCCACCTCCCTACTCCTCTTCGGCGCAATGATGTTCTCCGCGGTTCGCCTTCTGATGCTGGCCGTCACCCTGCCTCTGGTTGGCTGCGAGGGCTGTTCCAAGACCGGCGACACCGGCTGTGACCCGACCGTGGATGTCGACGCGGACGGCTGGGCTGCCTGCGACGACTGCGACGACCAGGACCCCACGGTCCACCCATGGGCCACGGACTGCGTCAACGGCACGGACGACGACTGCGATGGAGAGGTGGACGGAGAGGGCGCGCCGGACCCCGGAACCTGGCATGACGACAACGACGGCGATGGTTTTGGGGACTACGTGGGCGGCACGCAGGCCTGCGACCAGCCCGAAGGAACCGTGGGAGACGGCACCGACTGCGACGACCAGGACCCGGCCGTGAACCCTGCCGCCGATGAGAGCTGCAACGGCGTGGACGATGACTGCGATGGCTTGGTGGACGAAGAAGGCGTGGTGGACGCCGGGACCTGGTACACCGACACGGACGGTGATGGCTACGGCGATCCAGACTCGGCCACCGTCACCTGCGACCAGCTGAGTGGCGCGGTGTCCCAGGGCGGTGACTGCGACGACGACGATCCCGAGGCCCACCCACACGCCGAGCCTGGCTGCGACGGGCGGGACCTGGACTGCGACGGTCTGATGGACAACGACACGGACGTCGATGGTCACCCCGACGAGGGCTGCGGCGGTGATGACTGCGACGATGGCGACGCCGCGGTCTACCCGAGCGCTCCCGAGGTCTGCGGAGATGGGGTGGTGAACGACTGCGACGGAAGCGTGGACGAGGCCATCGCGGTCTGCTGGGGGGAGATCTCTCTCGCGGACTCCTTGGCCAAGCTCCACGGCGAGGCCGACAGCGAGCACGGCGGTTGGTCGGTCGCCGGGGGAGGCGACGTGGACGGCGATGGTCTCGCGGACCTGCTGGTGGGCGCTCCCGGCGTGGCCAGTGACACGATCGAGGAGAACATGGGCGCCGCCTACCTCTTCCTCGGTCCGATCTCGGGCACGCACCCCCTCTCCGATGCGACCGCGATCTTGCGAGGCGAGGCTGCGGGGGACCGCACGGGCATCGCGGTGGCCTTCGCAGGCGACGTGAACGCGGATGGTTTCGCCGACCTACTGGTGGGCGGCAACGACACGAGCGGCGCGGACGCAGGGGCGGCGTACCTGGTGCTGGGGCCTGTGACGGGGGAGCTGGGGCTGGAGCTGGCGGATGCCAAGCTGGTCGGCGAACTGGACGGCGATGACGCGGGAGAGGCGCTGTCCGGGGCCGGCGACGTGAACGGTGATGGCTACCACGACCTGCTCATCGGCGCCTACAACGCCGGAGAGCCCGTCCCCACGGGCGGGGCCTACCTGGTACGTGGCCCGCTCTCCGGTGAGTCGAGCCTGGCGGATGCCGACACCAGGCTGCTCGGGGAGTCTATGAGCGACTCCGCCGGTAGCGCGTTGGCGGGCCTTGGCGACGTGGATGGCGACGGTCTCGACGACCTGTTGGTAGGAGCCCGCTTTCACGACGACGGTGTGGCCTATCTCCTCCTGGATCCGCCAACGGGCAACCTGTCCCTCGGGAGCGCCGATGCGATCCTGCTCGGGGTGAACAACTCCGAGCGAGCTGGTTGGGCCGTGGCCGGTCCAGGCGATCTGGATGGAGACGGGTTGGCCGATCTCCTCGTGGGAGCGCCGGAGGGTGGCGGAGCTGGAGATCCAGGAGTCGCCTGCGCCATGCTCGCGCTACCTATCGGCAGCGTCAGCCTGTCGAGCGCGGAGATCCAGCTCGTGGGCGCCGCCAGCGGTACCAGTGCGGGCAGCGCGGTGGCCGGTGCGGGAGACGCAGATGGCGACGGCACGCTGGATCTGCTCATTGGCGCTTACCAGGCGGTGACGAGCACGGGTGGTACCGGCACCAGCTACCTGGTCCTGTCTCCAGAGCCGGGAACCCTGGATCTCGCGGACGCAGACTCGAAGCTCTTGGCGGAGCCCGGTACCGATTTCGCAGGGTACTCGCTGGCCAGCGCTGGCGACACCGATGGCGACGGCCTGGATGAGCTACTCATCGGAGCATACGCCGAGAGCTCGGGAGGTAGCCGAGCTGGTGCGGCCTACCTCGTGTCGCTGGGGACCGGATACTAGTCGGGCTAGCGCTCGTCCCCCCCAAACGCCCGGCGGTATGGCTCGGGCAGCGGCACGGGTTGACGGTCCGGCCCTACGGTGACCATGGCGGTGTAGCCTTCGGCCAGCAGCTCGAGTTCTTCGTCGCCCTGTTCGTCTACACGAAAGACCTTGCAGCCCAGGCGGAAGCCCTTGGACCGGAGCTCCGAGACGAAGGTGTGGATCTCGAGCAGGTCGTCGAAGCGGGCGGGGGCGCGGTAGCGTACGTAGGTTTCGGCGATGGGCAACCGCCAGTCGTAGGGCAGGCCCAGCTCCCTGAACATCTCCACCCGGCCCAGCTCGAAGTAGACCAGGTAGCTGTTGTAGTAGACGATGCCCGACGCGTCGGTCTCGGCGTATCGGGCTCGTGTGCGCGTGCGATGGACGTCCATGGGGGAACGCGCCCTGGCTACTTCAGTGGCGCGAGCATGTCTTCGGCCGAGCTGACCACGTAGTGGGACAGGTCGCGGGGCTGCGGCTTGCGGGGGTTGGACCAGTCGTAGAAGCCCTTGCCCGTGCTGGCACCGAACTCACCGTTCTGGACCATGCGCAGCAGGGTGAGCGGCGGGTACATGCGCGGATCGTTGGAGCACTGGTACATCTCGAGGGCCACCCGCAGCATGGTGGGGGCCGTGACGAAGTCGTGCAGCTTGAAGGTGCCCTGGGGGTGGCCCAGGCTGGTGTTCAGGCCCAGATCGCCGTCACCGACGGTGATCTTGCCCTGCTCGAGCAGGCGCACGGCGTCGAGCATCTGCGGGACCAGCAAGCGGT
>CAZVHW010000145.1:0-6266 GCA_964626835.1 uncultured Enterobacterales bacterium | reverse complement strand
CTTGCCCATGTCGATCAGGGCCTTGCGGGTGAACTCGACCGTGGCGGCGCTGGTGTAGCGGCCGGGGACCACCTCGATGCCCGGCATGAAGGGGACGGGGTTCATGCCGTGGGTGACGATGGAGCGGTCGGGGCGGCCCGTGGTCTCGCTCATCGTGTCGATGTCCAGGCTGCTGGTGTTGGACCAGAAGACGACCCGTTCGGGCAGCTGGGGCAACAGCTCGTCCAGGACCTTGCGCTTGAGCTTCATGTCCTCGAAGATGACCTCGAGGAAGACATCGCAGTCCTGGGCGGCCGCCATGAAGGCATCTTGGGAGTCGTAGGTGAAGATGCGGCTGGCCAGCTTGGCGTCGAACTCAGGGTCCTCGATGCGCATCTTGCGGGCGACCTTGCTGCCGAGCTTCTTGCAGAAGGCGGGCGCGCCCGCCAGCGTGTCGGCGTTGGCGTCGTAGCAGTGGGCTTCGTGGCCGGTGGCGGCGCACTGTGTGATCCAGCCGCGGCCCATGATTCCCGTACCGATGATGGCGAACTTCATGTGGAACCTCACTTCGAAAGGGGCGCTCACCTAACGTCCCGTGCGTCGCCACGGGGCCGGTTTCGCCATCGAACTGCCCTGGATCAGCGCTGGCCCGAGGCCACTTCTGCCAGCATGGGCAGCACTTGTCCCGCTGGCTGGCGGAGCACCACGTCGGCGTGGCCGTCATGGGGGGTGGGGGTCATGTTGACGATGATCAGGCGGGCCCCCCGGACCTTGGCTTCGAGGGGCATCATCGCGGCGGGGTAGACCACCAGGGAGCTGCCCACGGCGAGGAAGAGATCGCAGTCCGCGACGGCGCGCGCTGCCTGTCGCATGGCGGGAGCGGGCAGCCCTTCACCAAAGAAGACCACGTCGGGCTTGATGGCGCCCTCGCAGACCTTGCAGGGTGGCACGGCGGTGTGTTCGAGCATGGCGTACACCTCGTCCCAGCCGTGCTTGGCGCCGCACTCGAGGCAGAGGATGCGGCGGGTGTTGCCGTGCAATTCGATGACGTTGGACGAGCCGGCGGCCTGGTGCAGGCCGTCGATGTTCTGGGTGATGAGCCAAGGCAAACGCCCGGCGGCTTCCATGTCTACGAGCGCGCGGTGCCCGTCGTTGGGATGGGCGCGGGACATGACCGGGTAGCGGGCTTCCCTGAAGAACTCCCAGTACAGCGTGGGATCGCGCCGGAAGTTCTGGATGTGGGCGATGACCGTGGGATCGTACTTCCGCCACAGGGCGTCGTCGCTGTCTCGGAAGGTGGGCACGCCGCTCTCGGCGGAGATGC
This sequence comes from uncultured Enterobacterales bacterium, assembly GCA_964626835.1. Lineage (GTDB taxonomy): Bacteria > Myxococcota_A > UBA796 > UBA796 > JAFGLY01 > CALDOK01. Next base: position 4,963 of record CAZVHW010000145.1, on the reverse strand, counting down.
CAGCGCCGGTGAAGCCCGCGATGCGCGAGGCGGATGCCACCAGGTCACAGGCTCGGTCCAGGTCTGTCGTGGTGGTCATGCTCTGCTCCTTCGCGCCGTGCCGTGGTTCAGGGCGCCCAGCGGGCGCGGTCCCGCACGGAGTCCACGCCCTGGATCAGCCGTGAGATGGTGTGGTTCACGGGGGTGGGGATGTCGTAGCGCTCGCCGTATTCGACGATCTTGGCGGTGATGTAGGCGATCTCGGTCTGGCGCCGTGCTTCCACGTCCACCAGCATTGACGGCTTGTGCATGCCCGCTTTTTCGAGGTAGCCCATGCAGAAGTCGTGGTAACCGGGCGGGAAGTCGCAGCCGTCGGCGGCTGCCACGGCGATGCCTTCGTGCAGGATGTCTCGCACCAGGGCGCGGGTCTGGGGCAGGGTCATGGCCTGGCGCATGAGCTGGCAGGTGAGCGCGCAGAGGGGGCTAAGGCCGGCGTTGAGGATCACCTTTTCCCAGACGTAGCGGCGGATGTCGGCGGCGTGCTCGGTGTCCAGCCCGCTGGCCGTGAGCAGGGTGGCCACCTGCCGCGAGAGGGGCTCGGAGTCGGGCTCGAGGGCGCCGACGTGGTTGGGCTTGTTGAAGAAGGTCATGCGGGTGCGGCAGTGGGTCTCCATGCCGCCGGCGAAGTTGACGACGCAGCGCAGGGTGCGCGCTCGGCCGAAGCCTCGTGCGATCTCGAGCTCGATGTCCATGCCGTTCTGGAAGCTGACCACCACGGTGTGGGGTGGGCAGGCGGCGGCCAACTCGGGTACGGCGATGGCCAGCAAGGGAGCCTTCAGGCAGACGAACACCAGATCGGGGGCGTGCTCGGCGAGGGCGGGGATGCCCATGCAGGTGGCCGTCACGTTGGCCCGGGCGTCGGCGCAGCCCACCACTTGCAGGCCGTCCTGCTCGATGGCCTCGAGCAGCGAGGGCACGACGTCCACCATGACCACGCGATGGCCGCCAGCGGCCAGGTGTGCGCCGAGCATGGAGCCGATGGCCCCGGCGCCTACCACTGCGATGAGGGGATCTCCGGGCAGCATGTTCGTCGTGACCTCGTAGGGAGTGGGACCTCGAGGGAGTAACCAGAAACGCGGGGGATACGGTGCACGAAGGGGATCGGGGCTGCTCTTCAGCAGCGGGCAGTGCCGTCTTACGACTCCGCGAACTCCCCTCCGCTGGTGGGCTTCACCTCGCCCCCCACCACCGTACGCCCCATGATCTCGTGGGGTTCGCGGATGTCTACCAGCATGGCTCCTTGCTGCAGCTCGGCGAAGGCCTCACGCGGGGTGAGGAAGAAGAGACCGTCGATGTCCAAGCCCTTGCTCGTGAACCGGTGGCTCATGCTGCCTCCACGGCGCGGCGCGACGGTCCGATTCGTAACGCAGCCCGCGTCCACGGGCGTCCGCGCCCCCCCGGAATAGAGGAGCCTCGTTTCCAGGAGCCGTCATGCAGCACAATCAGCCCGAGCGCACGCCCATCTCCCTGCTTCAGGAGGTCTTCCCCGCGGACACCAACCCCTACGGGACCGCCTTCGGTGGCAACATCATGGCCCTGATGGACGTCGCGGCCGGCATGGCGGCCTCCCGCTTCGCCCATTGCCAGTTCGTGACGGGCGCCATGGACGCGGTGCGTTTCGTGGCGCCAGCGCGCGAGGGTGACATCGTCGAGGTGGTGGCGCGTGTGGTCTACACCTCGGCCCACACCTGTGGCGTGAAGCTGCAGGTCAACGCCATGGGGAAGACCCGCTGGGAGCCCCGCTCCTGCTGCCAGGGCACCATCCTCATGGTGGCCATCGACGAACACGGCAAGCCCGTGCGCATCCGTCAGTTCGAGCCCGAAAACGACGCGGAGCGCCTGGAGTGGGACGAGGTGGCGGATGTCCACCGCCGCATGGTGGAGGACCGCAGAAAGATCAGGCGGGGGAAGAAGGCATAGCGCGGCGGGCTGTCGTCAGTCGATCCGGATGCCACCGTCGCCCAGGTCGGAGCCGGGCATGCCGAACAGGTCGGTGTCCTCGCGGCCGGTCCGCGAGACCAACACGCCCGACAGCTCGCTCCCTGTCGCACGGACGCGCGCCACACAGTGGCACACCTGGCAGCTGATCTCGTCACCGTCGCCGACGCCATCGCCCACCTGCAAGTGAGTACTGCAGAACGGGCAGGCGATGCCACGGCCTCTGTCGGGGTGCTCCTGCAGGACGTCGTCGAGATCACCCGCGCGGTAGCAGTCGATGAGAGCCTGTGCGAAGCGCGGATCGAACTGGGTACCCGAGCCCTGGGCGATGCGGCGGGCGGCTTCGTCCGGATCCATGGCCCTGCGGTAGGGACGGTGGCTGGTCATGGCATCGAAGGCGTCGGCCACGGCGACGAGGCGGCCTTCTTCGGGAATCTCCTCGCCGGACAAGCCGAAGGGATAGCCCCGCCCGTCGAAGCGCTCATGGTGAAAGAGACAGTAGGGCACGACCGACTCGAGGAAGCTGATGGACTGCAGCAGGTGCGCTCCGCGTTCCGGGTGCACCCTCATCTGCTCGAACTCGCTGTCCGTCAGGCGCCCCGGCTTGCGCAGAATGGCGTCGTCCACGGCGAGCTTTCCCACGTCGTGCAGCACGCCGCCCATCTCGACCTGCTCGAGCCGTTCCTCGGTCCATCCGAGCCGGCGGGCCACTCGCATGGCGAAGCCGGTGACCCGCCAGGTGTGCCCCACGGTGTAGTGGTCCCGCAGCTCGATGGCGTTGGCCAAGGCACCCAGTGACTCGCGGTAGGAACGCTCGAGCCGCTCGAGGTAGCGCGCGTTTTCGAGGGTGATGCCTGCGGGGCCCGCCAGGGCCGCCAGCAGCTCGAGATCTTCGGCGACATAGCTGTTCGATAACCCTCGCGCGTCCACGTAGAGCACGCCCAGCACCTTGTCGTGGCATGCGAGGGGGGCGCACATGGCCGAGCTGATGTTGTGGGCGTGGATGGAGTGGCCCCGCTCGAATCGTGGATCGCTGGCGGCGTCCGTGGTGATCACGGTCTGCCCGCCGCGCACTACGCGCTCCACGATGGTGGAGCTTAGGGAAGTGGGCCCATCGAGCCCTTCCGTGGTGCGCTCGTGGACCACCTCGAGTACGCCGGTCGATTCGCGGAGCAGCAGGACCGCGGCGGTGCTCACGGGGAGCAAGGCGAAGACCTGGTCCACGACGCTGGTGAGCACGGTCTTGACGCATCGTCTGCTGGGGCGAGCCTGGTCTCGGCATGCAGGACGTGCCAGAGCACGAGTACAAGCACGTTTCTGCCGGCAGCCACTATGCCTGTGGCGTCACGACGGCCGGTGCCATCAGGTGCTGGGGAGACGCGCACGCTGGAGCATGGATACGGACGCCGCCAGAGGGGACCTTCGAGCAAGTCGCCACCGCCCAGGCCCATGCGTGCGCCCTGACAACGGGTGGCGAGATCGAGTGTTGGGGTGACAGGCACTATTATTCCCCCATCCCCGCGGGCACCTTCGCGTCGATCGCGGCTGGATGGTACTTCGTCTGTGGGATCACGCCCCACGGCCAGGTGGATTGTTGGGGCTCGGACAACTACGGCGAGTCCAGCCAAGAGGTCTCCACCGCTTCGGTCCTCGCGACCGGGGTGTACCACGTCTGCGCCATCGCCGACTCCGAGGCGGAAGCCTGCTCCGAGGCGATCGACTGCTGGGGCAAGAACGACGGCGGTCAGACCGATCCCCCCTGACCTGCCCTCGTTCGCCCGCTATCGATGCGTGATGACGGCCAGGCCCAGCCCGTCCGGACCTGCGTGGGGGATCAGGGTCCATTGCCTGTCGGCGGCGAGCAGCAGGCTGCCGCCCGCAAGACCAGCGCCGACCAGGGCTGCTGGCGGTGAGATCCGGTAGGCCAATGCCGAGGAATCGTAGCGCTGCTGCAGCATCCGGTAGTCCTCGAGATTGGCTGTGGGCGCGACCTCGGCGGCGTTGGCCGCGCGGTGGTAGCCGCCCGCAGCCACCAAGCCGCCGCCCAGCGCCAGCGCCACGCCGGACCAGCGGGTGATCCTGGCGGCTCGGGACGGGGTGCCCTCGGGCTCGGGCAGCGCGGTCGCGGGGATCGGTGCCCCCGGTTCGAGCAGCTGGGTGAACGTCACCTCGCCTCGATCGTCCAGCTGCTGCGCGATGGTCGGCAGACCGGAACGTCTGTCCCGCGCGCTCGATCCGTCCAGCAGCAGCTCCAGCCCACCTGCCTTGCCAAGGGCTCGGTGGGCAGCTCGTCCAGCTGCAAGCGGTAGTAGGCCTGGTGCAGGGGATGCCCTGCCGGAGCGATCTCCTCCGGCAGGGTGTAGCCGGGCTCGGAAGCGCGCGCGGCGGCGAAAGCGCGCTCGCTGCCCTCGAGGTCGTGTTCCAGGTACAGGCGCATGCCGATGGCCCGGTGCAGGCGCGCGGCGAGGGCGGGCTCCAGGCTCTGGTCCAGGCAGCCCAGGTCGGCGAGGGCGAGGTCCATGGCCGCGATGACGCCCTGCTTGTCGAGCTGCTGGTAGGCGGACTCGACCGCGACGAGCCCCTGCAACAGCTCGTCGGTGCTCATGGGCTGCGGCAGGGTTCGGCGGCGGAAGCCTGCAGGACGAACGAAACGATGAATGGAGCCAGGGTCGTCATCGGCTATCGGCCTCCGGGGAGCTGACGATAGCACAGCGCCAACCCCAATCTGGCCGCCGAAAGGCCCTGCCACTCCGAGCGTCCGGTTCGGGGGCCAGCTCCACCTGGGTCAAGCGGGCGCCATCGCCCCCGTCAACACGTAGACCGCCTGCAGGTACGAGGTGGGGCACAGTGGGAAGCACTCCTTGCAGGGACCGCACTCGCTGTGGACCAGGTCGGGTAGGAAGGCGATCTCCTTGTGGATGCCGCGGTCGACGAAGGCCACCACGTGGCTGCCCTTGACCTCGGCGCAGTAGCGGACGCAGAGGCC
>CAZVHW010000144.1:0-14255 GCA_964626835.1 uncultured Enterobacterales bacterium | reverse complement strand
TTGAAGGTCTCCTGGCCGAAGAGCGATTCGTCCGGGTCTCGGTGGCGCTCGATGGCGCTCCAGAGCTCCGTGCTGCCGTCTTGGGTGAGGGTCTCCTCGCCCGTGAAGCGCGCCTCGGGGACCGCCGGTTCGAAGCCGACGGTCCCCAGGGCGACACTGGCCAGGAGCAGCGTAAACATGTCGCGTCAGGCCTGGGCCTTCTCGACGGGGAAGAGCATCTCCATCATCTTCTTGTTCAGCTCGTTGGTGGACGCGATGGTCTGCTCGTAGTTCTTTCGGGAGGTGACCAGGGCGTCGAGGACGTACTTCTCCATCACCTTGCTCTGCTCGATCTGGCGTTCGGCGAGTTGGCTCTGGAGGGCGAACATCTCTTCGGTGAAGGCGCGGGCGTTCTTGCGGGTGGTCTCGATCATGATGGTCTCCGTGTTGGGATGGGGCACGGCTCCTTGCCGGCCACGCACACCATGTACCCACGATGCTGCAGTGCGGCAAGCGAAAAATGCTGCGCTGCACAATTCCGATCGCAGACGCACTCTCGGGGGACGCCGCCTCGGCTCTGGCGTCAGCCAGGGCGGGACGCTACCATTGTGAGCCAGGAGGCCCGCCATGGTTACGGTCAAGAAGTACGGAAACCGGCGTCTCTACGACACCAGCCGCTCGAGCTACATCAACCTCGAGCAGCTTGCGGAGCTCATCCGCGGCGGCCAGGAGGTCTGTGTCGTCGACGCCAAGACGGGGGAGGATCTCACCCGCGAGGTTCTGCTGCAGGTCGTCATGGAGGTGCTGCAGGGCGGCGGAATTCTGTCCGTGTCCATGTTGCGACGCATGATCCGGGCCACGGGGAACGACCCGTGGAGCCGCATGATCAACCAGCAGCTCATCACGGGGCTGCAGCTGCTGTCGACCCAACTCGACCAGGCCGAGAGAATGTTCGGTATGGGGGGCCTGGGCGGCACGGCGGCCCCGTTCGGAATGGGAGCGTCCGTCCCCAACCCAGCGCCGCCTTCCCCAACGCCGCCGCCGGAAGAACCCCAGCCTCCGGACCCCGAGCCCCCTCGTGACGAGGCGCGACAGGAGCTCGAGGAGCTTCGCGCGCGCCTGGCCGACATCGAGAAGCTCTTGAAGCGCTGATGGACGGCGGGTGAACCTGTGGAAGGCGGAACCGATCAGCTGTTGATCTCCAGCGCCGAGGGGTTGGTCAACCTGCTGCTCCTCGGCGCGCTGTTGGTCCTCTTGGCATTTCATCGCGACAGCGTGGTCGCTTGGTGGCGCCGAGGGCTGGTGGTGGGGGCCATCGTGTTGCTGCTGGCCGTGCCACAGCTGCTGTCCACCTTCGTATACCTCGACATCGGAACCATGCTCTCCGACCTCGGGCTACCCCGCCTCGAGTGGGCGGTGCGCCTGGGGTCTCTCGCTGGTCTGGGGCTGGGCCTGGTCAGCAGCCTGCTGGGGGCCTGTTGGATCGTGCTGGTCTACTGCGTGGCCGTGGGGGAATGGACTCGGCTGCGGCCCCAGACGCCCATCCTGGCAGGCAGGCTCCCCCCCGAGCCCACCAGGCTGGCAGTCTCCGCTGCGGTCGGCGCTGTCGCCGGGGTTGGCTTCACGCTCTGGTTCCATCACCTCGGGGTCGAGGCTGGACAGGGGTTGGAGCAGCTGCAGGCCTACTACCCGGGCTTGGCCGAGGCCAGCCCCATGACCCGCGCGCTGACGGCGTTGCCCTACGTGACCAGCGCCGCCCTGACCGAGGAGATCGTGTTCCGCGGTGCGCTGCTGGGCTTCCTGCTCCGTGTAGGCAAGGAGCGGGGGTGGGTGGTGGTGTCCGCGGCCGTGGCGGTCTCCCTGGTGTGGGCCATGCTGCACCTGAGCGTCACCGACGCCCCCTCGCTCAAGCTGCTCCAGATCGGCCTGCTGGGCCTGGTCCTGGCCGAGATCGCCCGCCGCTGGAACCTCGAGTCCGCGATCCTGGCCCACCTGGGGCTCAACCTGGCCGGGTTGGTCACGATGGTGGTGTTGGGGGGGTGAGGGCGGATCGTGGCTACGGTGATCGCCAGGTTCACCTTCTACCGGTCGCATCCCGATGTTTCGTCCCCACCTCTACGATGCCCGCGAGCTGCTGCTGGTCGAAAACGGGCCCTTCCACGCAGCAACGTACACCCGAGCCGTCCATGCAGCACTGGCCGCAGATGCCCAGGCCGCACTTCATGTAGCGCTCCATGGACAGCTGGACGTCCAGCTCGAGGTCTCGAGCGATGCGCCGCACCCCTACGAGCATGGGTTCGGGTCCGCAGGCGCAGAGCGTGGTGTCGCCGCTGAGGGGCAGGTCGTGGAGCAGGTCGGTGACGAAGCCGTGGTGTCCCATCGAGCCGTCGTCGGTGGCGAAGCGCGCGCCGAGGCGCTCGAAGTCTTCCACGAAGACATGCTCGTTGGCCGTGCGTGCGCCGAGCAGGATGTGCGAAGAGCGGCCATGACGCTCGAGCTGGCGGGCGAGGAAGCGGATGGGGGCGATGCCGATACCGCCTCCCAGCAGAACCATGGGCCCATCGCTGACGAAGTGGCTTCCGTATGGGCCCCGCAGGCCGAGCTGATCGCCGGGCCGGAGCCTGGCCATGGCCCGCGAGAAGGGCCCGAGGGCCTTGACCGTCAGCTCCACCTCCCCGTCGTGAAGCTCGGAGATCGAGAAGGGTTTTTCGCCCACACCCGGCAGCCATGCGAAGACGAACTGCCCCGGAATGGCCCGCTCGAAGGGGGAGGGCAGCACGTAGCTGTGGGTGTCGGGGGCGTGCTGAACCACGCGCAGAACGGGGAGGCCGACCAAGCCCATGGTGGGGATGTCAGTCATGGGCCACCCCGACGATCTCGGTGATGGATGTGTGGCCGTGAGCCTCGAGCCAGACCTCGAGACCCCGGTTGACGGAGTCCAGCAGCCCGATCCCGCGGCGCCAGAGCCCGGTGCCGATCCCCACCGCGCTCGCTCCAGCCATGAACATCTGTAGCGCTCCGTCCACGCTCTCGACTCCGCCCGTGCCGATGATGGGCAAGGAGCAGGCGCGACGAATGTCCCAGACGGCCTTGACGGCCAGAGGCAAGATGGCAGGCCCAGAGACGCCGCCGACCTTGTTCGTCAAGACGGGCGTGGCAAACCCCGTCTCGATGATCATGCCGGGGCCTACCGTGTTGATGGCCGTGATGGCCGATGCGCCGGCTTGGTGGCAGGCTCGGGCCATCACCGCCAAGGACGGGCAGTGGATGGAGAGCTTGACCGCCACTGGGATGTCCCCAGCGCGCTCCACCACGGCGTGGGTGATCTCGGCCGTGGCCACGGGATCGGCCGAGAACGGCACGCCGAACTCGGAGCTGACGTTGGGACAGGAGACGTTGACCTCGATGAGCTGAGGTTCGGCCAGCACCATTTCGCTGGTGACCCGAGCGAACTCTTCGGCATCGGCCCCGAACACCGAGGCGATCACCGGCTCGCCGCAGCGCTCTCGAAACGCCCGGATCTCGCTGGCCATGAAGTCCGCTCCGGGCCCACTCAGCCCCACGGCGTTGATCAACCCCGCCTCGAAGGGAGCCACCACCGGATTGGCGTGTCCCTTGCGCGCCGCCAACGCCACGGACTTGGTGGTCACCGCCCCCGCCCCGTGGGCCACCGCGAAGGCCATGGACGAAGCGCTGACTCCCAGGATCCCCGAGGCCAGCACCAGCGGGCGGGCCAGCTGCACCCCCGCGATCTCGGTCGCAATCGATGGTTGGCTCATCGCCACGCCGAGCGCGGCTGGACGAAGCGCATGTCTCGCAGGCGGAACACCCGCTCGCAGAAGGCGCAGCGGAACTTGCTTGCCGAAGGGTCCACCGCCGTGAAGCGCGTCGTTACGGCGGATTCGGTATTGGTGACGCAGTTGGGGTTTCGGCAGGTAGCGAAACCCACGATCGTGCGCGCAGGCTGTACCACAATGCGTTCCACGACCTCGAAGCCCTCGATGCGTTTGGTGGTCACCCCTGGGGTCACCAGGGCGATCTGCTCGAGCACCGATGCCGGTAGAGGGTGTTCGTGGAGCTTGACCATGTCCTTGGCACCCATCTTGGTCGAGCCGTAGTTGAGGCCCAGGCTGATCATGGCCTGTTCCAGGCCGGGGTGGCCGTGGATGATCTCGACGATGCGGGGCCCCAGGCCCGCAGGGATGTGGTCGATGACCACGCCGGACTCGATCTTGGGGATGAGCAGGTGTTGGTTCGAGGCGGCGGTCACAGCGTCACCCCCAGGTGGTGCATCAGGACGGCTTGGCGCATGATCCCGCCGTTGCCCACTTGCTGGAAGTAGCCGGCGTGGGGCGTTGCATCGACGTCGGGCTTGATCTCGTTGACGCGGGGCAGAGGGTGCATCACCTTGAGGTGGGGCCGCACGCCTTCGAGCATGGAGGCGTCCAATTCGAAGACGTTCTTGACCTTCTCGTACTCCACGATGTCGGCGAACCGCTCGCGCTGGATGCGGGTCATGTAGAGCACGTCGCAGTTGCGCACCGCGGCTTGCAGGTCGTCGGTCTCCACGAAGTGCTGCCGGCGGCCCTGTTCGTCGTACTTGAGGTAGGAGGGCACTCGCAGGCTCTCGGGAGAGCAGAGCAGGAACTCGTTGCCCTCGAACATCATGAGCGTGCGCAACAACGAGTAGACCGTGCGGGAATAGCGGAGGTCGCCCGCGAGGCAGATCTTGAGGTCGCGGACCCGCCCGAAGAACTTCTGGATGGTGTACATGTCCAGCAAGGTCTGGGTTGGGTGCTGATTGGTCCCGTCGCCCGCGTTGAGAACCGGCAAGCGGCTGATCTCTGCAGCCAACCGCGCGGTCCCTTCCTGGGAGTGGCGGATGACCAGGATGTCGGCGTAGTTTTCGACCGTACGCACCGTGTCCCGGAACGACTCGCCCTTCTTGACCGAGGTGGTCGAGATGTCCGAGAAGCCCATGACGCCACCACCCAGGCGACGCATGGCCGACTCGAAGGACAGCTTGGTGCGGGTGGAGGGCTCGAAGAACATCTCGAGCAAGATGAAGCCCCGTAAGATGTCCAGCTTTTCCCGTCGTGGTACCGCTTCGATGGCGGTGGCCATGGACAGGTAGCGCTCGATGTCCTCGCGCCCCAGGTCGTTGATGGAGATGAGGTCTCGCTTCATTCGATGGCCTCCAGCAGGACCTGCTGCTCGCTGACCCAAGCCGCCGGATCGGCGGCCCCCAGCAGGGCGCGGCCCACGATGACGTGGTGGCGTTGGAAGAAGGGGAAGCGGGCCGGGTCGCCGCCCTGCTTGCCGTAGCCGGGGGAGTAGTACTCCATGTCGGGATGGAGACCGGCGGCGGTCGCCGCTTCACGGGCGATGTCGGGCTTGGTCAGAGGCATGACGAAGGCGCGCACACCCGCCTCGCGAGCGATGCCGTACATGCGCTCGGGGGCGGCGTCCAGCAGGAAGCCGCCCTCACGGTCGAGGTAGCCTGGGTGGGTCATGGCACCACCGACGATGACCTTGCGGTCCGCCTCGTGAAGCGCCTCGATCCAGGCTAGCAGGGTGACAGGACCCGCCTGGGGAAAGAGGATGACCTCGTCGATGCCGGCGTTGGCCATGACCTTGGCGAAGAGCTTGCCGGTGGCCGGGATGTCGGTGGCGGCTTTTTGGTGGTCGTAGATCACCGGCTTGTCGCTGTGTCTTCGGATCAACTCCACCGCGCGGGGCAGCCCGTAGGTGAGGCCCACGGAGAAACCCAGCTTGTAGCCGTGTACGAAGGGGTGGTCGGACAGGGACGTCACCACGCGCTCCATGGCGTCGAGATCGGTGACATCCAGGGCGGGGACGATGCTCCAGGTCTTGCTCATGCGCCTGCCTCGAAGAAACGGAGGACGGCCCCGAAGTGGGCCGGGTCGTTGCGGGCCAGCCAGTCCACCAGGAAGGGCAGGTCCACCAGGGAAGCCATGGGTGGCAAAGAAGGATCGAGGGCCACGCCGCGCGGGCGTCGGTCCACGGCCACCAGGATGCCGATGGGATCGACGCCGAAGTGCTCTTTCAAGGCCTTGACCGCCTGTACCTTGGTACCACCGGAGCTGTAGACATCGTCGAGCACCACCACGCGGCTGCCGGGCTCGGGCAGCTTGCCAACATAGTTGCCGCCTTCTCCGTGGGCCTTGCGTTCCTTGCGGTCGTAGCAGAAGGGCAGATCCCACCGCAGCTCGGTGCTGGCGGCCTGGGTCAGGGCGCTGGCCATCACGATGCCCTTGTAGGCCGGGCCGAAGACGTGGGTGCAGAGCGGGAAGTGCTCTCTCAAGCCTCGGGCCAGCAGGGCGCCGAGCCCCGCCAGGTGATCGCCCGAAGCCACGTCACCCAGGTTGACGAAGAAGGGGGACTTGCCCCCGGCCTTGAGGGTGAACTCGCCGAAGCGCAGCGCGCCCGCGTCGCAGAGCAGGCGGACCAGATCGTCCTGGTAGCTCATGGTGCGAAGACCTCCTGGGCGCCAGAAGCGCCGGTAAAACGACCGTTGTCGTAGGAGAGGACCCCGTTGACCATGGTGGCGCTCACACGCCACGACAGCCCGAGGTCGGTGTAGGGGTTCACGGCCGCCCGGGTGACGACGGGGGCTGTCGGCGCGCCGGGTGCGTGCCGCACGAGCACCAGATCCGCAGCGTTTCCATCGCGGATTCCGTCACGTCCAGGGATGCCGTAGCAGCGGGCGGCTCCACCACAGGCGATGCGCGTGAGCTGCGAGTCCGCCACCCAGCCCCGGTCGCGGGCATGAAGCAGCAAGGGCCAGAGCCACTCGACGCCGGCGATGCCCGATGGTGGAGTGCAGGGGTGTGAGTTTTCGGCCGGAGCGTGGGGGGCGTGGTCGGTGGCCATGAAGTCGATGACCCCGGCACGGATGCCGCTCCTCAGGTCTTCGCGGTCCCGCTCACTCCGGATGGGTGGGTTGCACTTGAGCCACCCGCCGCGCTCGAGCTGGTCCTGCTGGGTGAACAGCAGGTAGTGGGGGCAGGTCTCGCCTTGGACGTCGAAGCCGTTGGCCTTCAGCCGCGCGAGCCAGGACACTTCTTCGGAGGTGGCCGCGTGCAGGATGACGACCCTGGGCCTCTGGGCAGGCTCCAGCGAGCGGAGCGCCGCTTCGATCTTGGAGAGGGCCCCCTGGATGGAAGCCCGCGGCCGATGCGCGTGATGGGCGGCGTGCCGCATGTCGTAGGGCCCGTCGCGGAAGCAACTGTCGTCTTCGGCGTGCACCGCCACCACGGGCCACGTCCGAAACAGGGCCTCGAGTTGCTCGACGTCGTTGACGCCAGGATGGGCCGAGGACTTCGCCATGTAGACCTTGAGGCCGCAGATGCCTGGAGACAGCTGCGCCGCAAGCTCCGCGGCGGCGAGACGAGGGGTAGCCTGCAGGAACAATCCCCAGTTGACCAGGCTCTTGCGCCTGAAGCGCTCGCGCTTGGCCTCGAGCCGCACCGCGGAGGAGGTAGGGGGCTTGTTGTTGGGCATGTCGAGGACGGTGGTGACGCCGCCGGCCAAGGCGGCCCGGGTTCCGTTGGCGATCCCTTCCTTGTAGGACTGGCCTGGTTCACGCAGGTGCACGTGGGGATCGACGAAGCCCGGGAGCAAGAGCTGCCCCGAGGCGTCGATGTCGCCTGGCCTGGCGGGTTCGTCAGCACCCGGCCGCAGCTGGATGCGCCCATCGACCACATCGACCACGCCCTCGGTCCACGAACCATGCGGCTCGAGCCAGCGGGCGTGAACGATGCGCATGCTCACTCCCACTCGATGGTCCCCGGTGGCTTGGTGGTGACGTCGTACATCACCTTGCTCACCCCTGGGACGGCCTCGAGGGCCGCCACCACCTGGTACAGCAGGTCGGGGGGCATGCGGAAGAAGTCAGCGGTCATGGCGTCGCGGGAACACACCGGCCTGAGCAGAAAGACCTGGCCGCCGGCTGAGTCGTAGAGTGGCAGTACCACTACGGGCATCTGCCAGATCTCGGCGCAGTGATCGGTGAGCACGTGCGCGAGGTGGTCCACCTGGCGAAGCAGGTCCATGCCCGAGCGCTCGAGGAAGGTGGGTCGCAGGACGAATCGATCCGGCTCGAAGCCGCCGGGAACGAAGACGGCGCGGTTGAGGCTACGGAAGCGATTGACCACGTCCGCGGCGCAGCGATGGATGGCATCCCAGTCGGGATCCTCCTCGCCTGGGTACCAGATGGCCGCGGGGTGTTCGTAGGTGCGCGAGTCACCCTGCACGCCGACGCTGCGCACCGGCAAGATGGTGGCTACCATGCCGTGCTGGGCGGCCACGCTGAGCAGATCGTCCAGGTCGTCGTCGAAGCCGTTCGGCGGCGTGCTGACGTCGGTGCAGAGGGCCCGGATGGCCAGAGCGGGTCCTGGAAAGGGGTGGCGGTCCACGAGGTGATCGGGCAAGCCCAGCTGACGACCCACATCGCGCACTTCGTGCTTGTAGAGATCGAGCAGGGGCTCGACCACACGGCCGGCTTCGATGAGTCGTTGGATCTCCTCGACCCGGTTGTGGTGGGTCTTGATGACCTCGGCCTTGTCCGTGGCACCCGACTCGATACTGTCCGGGTAGATGGTGCCCTGGGCGAGCAACCAGTCCTCGCCGATGTCCAGAGCCTTGACCTCGTCATCCACCACGTCGATGAACAGCTTGCCGATGATGTGGCGCTTGCGCTCGGGTTCGACGATTCCCTCGAGCGCGGCAAGGTAGCGAGCTTCGGCCCGGGCCAGGCGCAGATTCTCGAATCCCAGACCTGCCAAGAACTCCATGATCTGGTCGGACTCACCCAGGCGCATGAAGCCGGTATCGACGTGCAGTGAGTGCACCCTGTCGGGCCCCAGCGCGCGGATGAGCAGGGCCAGCGTGACCAGCGAGTCCACGCCACCCGAGACCAGCAGAAAGACATCGCGCTCGCCCACCCGCTCGCGAGCCTGACGCACCAGTAGATCGGTGTAGCTGCCCGGATCCCAGTCGCGCTGATTGGTGCAGCGGGAGAGGAAGTTGTCCAGGATGGCCGACCCGTTGATGGTGTGGCTGACCTCGGGGTGGAACTGCAGTCCGAAGATGCGCTGGTCCGGGGACTCGAAGGCGGCGATGGGCAGGGAAGGGGACGACGCGGTCACGAGCCAACCTGCCGGCAAGCGGACCACTCGGTCCCGGTGACTCATCCAGACCGGCTGCTGCTGCGCCAGGCCTCGGAAGAGCAGCCCAGCGGGCTGGCACTCGGCCTGGGCCAGGCCGTACTCGCCCTCTCCCTCGCCGTGGACCTCGCCACCGACGGCGCGGGCCAGCAGCTGATGGCCGTAGCAGAGCCCGAGGATGGGTACGGGCACCGCCAGGGGATCGAAGTACAGGCCAGGGGCGCCCTGCTCGTAGACCGAGTTGGGGCCCCCGGACAGCACGATACCAACCAGGTTGCCCTCGGCTTCGGGCTCGAAGCTCTCGGGCCGCTCTATGCGGCTGTAGACACCCAGCCCGCGCACGGCCTTGGCGATGAGGTGGGTGTACTGCCCGCCGTAGTCCAGAATGACGACCGTCTCTACTCGTTCTTGGAGCATACCCTCTCCTGCTCGATCTCCTCGAGGTCACGATTGGACAGCCCGGTGGGGTACTCGCCGGAGAAACAGGCGAAGCAGCAGGGCAGGTCGGCGTACAGCTCCTGCAGGTCCTCGAGTCGCTGGTAGATGACCGCCTTGGCGCCCATGTAGCGAGCGATCTGCTTGATGGAGTAGTTCGCCGCGATCATCTCCCGCTTGATGGACATGTCGATGCCGTAGACGCAGGGGTGCTTGAACGGTGGCGAAGCCGAGACGAAGTAGACCTCGGTGGCGCCGCCATCTTTCAGCAGGCGCACGAGGTGGCGGGCGGTGGTGCCCCTCACGATGGAGTCGTCCACCACCGCGACCTTCTTGCCGGCGATGACGTCCTTGATGGGGTTGAGCTTCTGGCGCACCACCCTCTCCCGGTCCTCCTGGGTGGGGTTGATGAAGCTGCGACCCATGTGGGGGTTTTTCACCAAGCCCCTGCGGTAGGGAGTCTCGATGGACTCGGCCATGCCCGAAGCGAAGAAGTAGGCCGAGGCCGGAACGTCGATGACGATGTCCGGTTTCAGCTTTGCTTCCTCGAAGGTCTTGGCCAGAGGCCGAGACATGCGCACGCGCTCACCGGCGACGGTGCGGCCGTTGAGGACGGAGTCTTCGAGCGCGAAGTAGATGTACTCGAAGACGCAATAGGCCGGGGTTTCCCGAGCGCAGATACGCTGATGAACATGGCGGTTCATGTCGATGAACACCGCTTCGCCGGCCTTGACGTCGCGCATGGTCTCGAAGCCCAGATAGTCGAAGACGTTGGTCTCGGAGGCGAACGCATAGGCCATGCCCTCGTCATCGAAGCGCTGCCCCATGACCATGGGGCGGATGCCGCGAGGATCCGAAAACGCCAGCAGGCCCACGTTGGCGATGAGCGCGATGACCGAGTAGGCGCCTTTGACCTTCTGCTGTACCGCGCGGACGCAGTCGAAGAGCTCGTCCACCGAGATGTGGGCCAGGTTCTTGGTCTCGAGCTCGGCCGCCAAGGCGTAGAGGATGAGCTCCACGTCGCAGCTGGTCTGTACCAGGCGGTGGTTGTCCTGGTACAGGGAGCGCCGGAGTTGCCCGGAGTTGGTGACGTTGCCGTTGTGGACCATGGCGATGCCCAGGGGGTAGTTGACCGCCATGGGCTGGGCGTCCAGTTCCTGGTTGACCCCCTGGGTGGCGTAGCGCACGTGGCCCAGACCGATGGGACCCTTCAGGCGCGGCAGGTGGCGTTCCCGAAAGACGCTGCTCACCATGCCCAGGCCCTTCTTCAGGCGGAAGGAGTCCTGGAAGGTGACGATGCCGGCTGCGTCTTGACCCCGGTGTTGCAGGGCCAACAGGCCGGCGTGCAGCTCGGGGAAGACGTCCTTCTGACCGATAATGCCAATGATGCCGCACATATCAACACACCCCCGGCGGTAGACCGCCCAACAGTTCCCGTAAGACCTCTGCATAGAAGCCGTGCTCCACGGCGAGCCCACGCCGCTCCACTTCGTCCAGGCTCTCGGCCCCCCGCAGGTCGACCTCGCGCTGTGCAAGGATGGGCCCGGTATCCAAGCCTTCGTCCACCACGTGGACGGTGATTCGTGTCTGGTCCAATCGCTGCTCCCAAGCCCACTCATAACCATGCAAGCCCTGGTGCTGGCGGGTGTCGGCGGGGTGGATGTTGACGATGCGACCCGGGTAGCGGCGGATGACCTGGGGGGTGAGGATCCGCATGTATCCAGCCAGCACGATCCAGTCGGGCTTCGAGCGCTCGAGGATCTCGAGCATGGCCTTGTCGAAGACCGATCGGCGTGTGCCACGGGAGCGCTCGCTGGCCACCGGCACACCCCGCGCTCGGGCCTTGGCGAGACCCGGCGCGTCGGGGTTGTTCGAAAACACCAGGACCAGCTCGCACAGGTCGGCGAGGATCCCGCCTTGGACCTGATCGAGCAGGGCGACCATGTTGGAGCCCCGTCCGGACAGGAGGATGGCGACGCGGCGTTTGCGCATCAGCGGATCCAGGCCCGGCGGCCGATGTCGCCCCGGGTGATCTTGCCGTCAAAGTGAATTCCCTCGGCGGCGCTGTAGGCGAGCCGGATGGCCGAGTCGAGGTCGCGACCGTGGGCCACCACGTTGAGCACCCGCCCCCCGGCGGTGACGAGCTGGCCATCGGTCACCCTGGTGCCGGCATGGAAGACCTGCACTCCCGAAGGCAGAGCGTCGAGTCCGGTGATCGGAAGGCCCTTTGGGTAGCTGCCAGGGTAGCCCCCCGACGCCAGCACCAGGTCGACGAAGAAACCCGGCCGAAAGCGCATGGCGTAGTCCGCGAGGGTCCCATCGAGGCAGGCATCGATGAGGCCCAGCAGGGAGCTGTCCATGGCGGGGAGCACCACCTCGGTCTCGGGGTCACCCAGGCGCACGTTGTACTCGAGCAGCTGGGGCCCCGCGCGGGTCATCATGATCCCGAAGTAGATGACACCGTGGTACTCGATGCCTTCGTTGCGCAGCCCCTCGAGAGTGGGCTGGACAATGCGCTGCTGGACCACGTCGAGCATGGCGGGGGAGAAGGCCGGGACCGGGCAGAACGCCCCCATGCCACCGGTGTTGGGGCCGCGGTCGCCCTCCAACAACTGCTTGTGGTCCTGGGAGGGCATCAGCAGCTCGATGGACCGACCGTCCGTGAAGCCCAGGATGGAGATCTCGTTGCCCACGAGCCGAGCTTCCACCACGGTAGGGGCGTCGGCGCCGTAGCGTTGTTCGACGGTCTCCAGGGCTTGTCGAGCCTGGGCGAGATCGTCGCAGACGAAGACCCCCTTGCCAGCCGCGAGACCGCTGTACTTGACCACGCAGGGCCCGCCCAACCGCTCGATCCAGGCGTGGGCTGCCGCGGGACCCGCGAAGTTTTCGAACTCGGCGGTGGCCACGCCGTGCCGGGCCATGAACTCCTTGGACCAGGCCTTCGAGCCCTCGAGCCGCGCTCCGGCCTGCCCTGGGCCAAAGACCCGGATGCCGGTGCCCTCGAAGAAGTCCGCGATCCCATCGGCCAGGGGGGCCTCGGGGCCCACGACCAGCAGCGAGACGCCATGTTGGCGGCAGGCGGCCTCGAGGGCCGGAAAGTCCATCGGGTCCACGGCCACGTTGTTGGCCGTGCCGCCGTTGCCAGGCATGACGAGCACGTCCGCAGGATCCATGCACTGGGCCAGCTTCCAGGCCAGGGCGTGCTCGCGGCCTCCCGATCCGATGACGGCTAGCTTCATGACTCAATCACCAGTTCGATCTCGCGGACGACCCGATCGACGAGCGCAGGTGCGAGGCCGACATAGTGATGGACCTCGAGGGCACGAATGCGGGCGGCGGCCTCGGGGGAGATCTCCACCTCGTTCAGCAGCGACAACAGCCCCTCACGGGTGACCACGCGACCTTGCGTGTGTCTGCGGAGCAGTTCGTAGGGATCCGGCACACCCTCGACCTTGAGGATGGTCTGGATGGGTTCGCCCAGGAGCTCAGGGCGCGCGTCGAGGTTGGCGCGGCAGGCCCGAGGGTCGATCTCGAGCTTGTCCAGTCCCTTCAGGGTCTCGCTCCAGGCCAGCCAGGCGTGGGCCATCGCAACACCCACGTTGCGTTGCACCGTACTGTCGGACAGATCCCGCTGCATGCGGGAGCGACAGAGCTTGTCGGCCAGCAGAACGAGCTGTGCATTGGCCAGCTCGAGGTTGCCCTCGCTGTTCTCGAAGTTGATGGGATTGACCTTGTGGGGCATGGTCGAGCTACCCACCTGACCCGGGGCCTTGCGTTGGCGGAACAAGCCGCGGGAGATGTAGGCCCACGCGTCCCTGTCCAGGTCGATCACGACGTTGTCGATGCGGCGGGTGAGGTCGAACCAGGCGGCCCAGCCGTCGTGGTCCTCGATCTGGGTGGTCACCGGGTTGTGCTCGAGGCCCAACCCCTGGACCAAGCCGGCAGCGAGGATGGGCCAGTCTACGCCGGGGAATGCGGCCACCATGGCCGAGTAGTTTCCGGATGCGCCGGCGAGCTTGCCTCTGAACTTGACCGATGTGAGATCGCGCCGCAGCCGGACCAAGCGCCAAGCGAAAACGGCGAGCTCCTTTCCGGCGGTGGTGGGCGAGGCGGGCTGCCCGTGGGTGTGAGAGGGGAAGGGGATGTCTCGCCAAGCTCGGGCCAGCCCGGCCAGCTTCTGGATGAGTCGATCGAGAAGCGGCAGCTGGTACGCGACGACGAAGCGACGAAACAGGAAGGACCAGGCGAGATTGGTGACGTCTTCGGAGGTGAGGCCGAAGTGGATCATCTCGGGGTGGCGCAGACCGAGCCTGCTCCGCAGGGAGATCTCCACGGCCTTGACGTCGTGGCGGGTGACCCGCTCGATGTCCTTGACGGCCTCGAAGTCTTCGATCTCGAAGCGCTCCATGGCCCGTCGAGTCGCCAGCCGTTCGTCTTCGGTCAGCGCAGGAAAGACGCCCAGCGTGTCCAGGGCGAGCACGTAGGCCGCCTCGACACGGATGCGCGCGCCCACGAGCGCCCGCTCGGAGAAACACGAAGCCAGCGGCGCGGTGCGCTCGCCGTAGCGGCCATCGAGGGGGGAGATGGCGTCCATGCTACTTCCCTCGGAACAGGGCGTCCTTTTCGACCAGATCTTCCTTGAGCAGGGCTTCG
>CAZVHW010000143.1:5008-14257 GCA_964626835.1 uncultured Enterobacterales bacterium | reverse complement strand
TTTGTCGAAGACGGCCAAGACGCCCAGCAGGGGTTCCTCGAGCGCTACTCCGTGCTCAACGCACTCAAGGCCATGCCCACCAGCGACCGGCGAGAAGTGCTCGAGAAGCTCTTCAACCTGGGGCTGCCCTGGGTCACCGAAGCCAACAACGACCCCACCAACGGCATCGCCCGCCCCGTACCCGATGCCTTCCTGGGCATCCAGCCTCGGGCAGACACGGTGTTCGCGGCCGAGATCACCGAGCAGATCCAGCGCATGGAACAAAAGGGCTTCAAGCCCATCCAGGTGCAGATCGCCGACCCCTCCGAGCTGGTCTTCTACACCGAATGGTCTGCCTTCGCGGGCTACTTCCCCAACGAAGTGGGCCAGCTACGCGCCGACTATCGCCGCCTGCTCTACGACCGGGTCAAGCCACAAGCCCTCCACCTGCACCAGGACTACCACCAGTTCCCCACCATCATCCCGTTCACGGAATCGGAAGTGCGAGACTACAAGGTGGCCTGGAAGCGCTTCCACC
The DNA here is from genome assembly GCA_964626835.1 of uncultured Enterobacterales bacterium. Taxonomy (GTDB): domain Bacteria; phylum Myxococcota_A; class UBA796; order UBA796; family JAFGLY01; genus CALDOK01. The sequence goes on along the minus strand of CAZVHW010000143.1, from coordinate 13,740 downwards.
AGGCCCAGATGCTGGGCGTCCTGTGCAGCCGCCATCGACGCCGAGGCGACGATGCCCGGGTCACCTTCTCCTACCGCAAGCGCACCACGTCACTGGACACCACCTGGGACGAGGTGGGCGTCGAAGCCACCGTGCTGCGCACGCTCATGACCGACCGGCAGTTCTCCGCCCAGATCGCCCGCGACATCGAAGAGCGCATCGCCGACCTCCTGCAGTCCGGAGGCAGCCACGCCGACCTGCTGGCCCTGGCCGACTACTACTACTACTGCGTCTACCCCAACGTGAACGACGAAGTGCAGTCCGGTGCGGTGGCCGTGCGAGCCAAGGGCTCCATGCCCAACCTGGTGCTCCACGAGCTGCGCCGCGAGTGGCGCCAGTTGGCCCGCGAAAAGGGCATGGCCCGCGAACGGGTCGATGGACACCGGGCCACCCGCATCGAGGGTCTCACCGACTGGACCGTCCCCATCGCGCGCACAAAAGGCCTGCCGGTACCCTCCGCCCACGACGTAGCCGTAGAGCTGCGGGTCGAAGAATGGGCGCTGCTCGATGCAGCCCGCCGGGCAACCCGCATGTTCGTCGCCGACGGCTGGCTCAAGCAGCAACGAGACAGCTACGGCAACGTCGCCACCACCTTCCCCCGCCTGGCGGTCAACTGGTCCTTCTTCCGCCCACCCACCGATCAACCCGAGCGCATCTCCACGGCTACCACCTACTGGTACAAGGGTCCGTCAGGCAGCCACAGCGGCGTGAGCTTCGACCAGATCGCATCGTGGGTCAAGCAAGATCCCGCGGCGCGCCACCGAGTGTTCGGACGAGGGTGGAAGGGCTGGGAAGATGCCGCCCAGGTGCCCGAGATCGCGGAGTTGCTGACACCTGCCGGCGACGAGCCGCCGCCAGTCGACGGCGGGAGCACGGAGTTCCACTACGCCTGCAGTGGGGCGCGGCTTGGAAAAAAGACAGCGGCCGAGATCGCCGAAGCGGTCACGAACGAGCGAGCTGGTGAACACACGGTCTGGTGCAAGGCATTCGGTCGGACTTGGAAGCTCGCCCTCGACGTCCCCGAGATCGCGGCGCTGGTTCCCCCCGACGACGAGCCGCCGCCGCTGGATGACGTGCCGCCGCCGCTCGACGAAGACGAGCCACCGCCCTTGTAGGGGAAGAGGGCCCAGGAGATGCGGAAAATGGGCGCGCGGACCAGTGGAGGTCGCCCCCCCGGACCGCCGTCGCCGCTCAACCCGCGGAGAGGCTCCACGTGTCCACCGAACCGACCCTACTGCGTCTCCTCCTTCCCCTCACCGCGAAGACACCGCGCTAGCTTCACCGCATCGTGGACCAACTCCGCGATCTCGTACTGGTCCCACACCACCGGCTCGGTATTCGCGGTGAGAAAGCCATCGGTCAGAAACCAGCCCCGCTCTACAATGGCGCGGTAGAGCAGATCTCGACCGTCGGCGTCGAGCCGTGCAGTGAGCGTGGCCGTGTCTCCCCTGCCGACGAGGAAGCCATCGAAACCCGGAAGGGTATCGCCTCCCCCGCCCCCATCCCCGGCCGTCACGGTCACCCCGAGGAGCTCTTCCTGGACCACAACGCGCAGGTCTCGACGCTTGCTGCGGCGACCGTACCCCCGCACCAAGCGCACGGGTACGCCGTCCAACACTCCCACCAGCCCCCAACCTTCCATGGGGACTCTCGCTACCTTCAATCCGTCCAGCTCCGACGCGGCCTGGTCCAAGAGCCGACGCCAGGCCCGGTCGAAGCGGCGTTTGTCCTTCAGGACGAGCAGCGTCCCATGGGTGAACCCCAGGAACAGCCCAGCCATCGCAAGCCCGCCTGGGTTCTTCCCGAACGAGACGGCCACCACGGCAAGGAGCAGCGGCCACCCGACGGCGGGGAGGAAGAGCCGCAGGGCGCTCCTCGCGCCGGAGGCCTCCTGGACCGAACCCAACGCAGCGGGAGAGCTTCTTGTCATCGATGGCTCCATCTTCGAGCTCGAAGGTGCGGGCCGGCAGAGCCCGACGCCGAACTCAACCTCACTAGCCCACGATCACGACCGACTCAACAGGAAACACCGCTCCCGAGGGCCCTTTCCCGCCAGGAACCTCCTCGAGCCCTACACCCTCGTCACCCCCACCACCGTCATACCAACCTGCGCCGCTACTCCGCGAGGAAGCCCAACATCGCCGCGGCAAACGCCTCGGGCTCCTCGGCAAAAGGCAGATGCCCACTGCGTTGGAAGACCTCCAGCCTTGCGTCGGGCAATACCCGCTCCAGATAGTAGGCCGACTCGAGCAGCACCGCATCGTCCTGCTCGCCGTGTATCACCAACACAGGCACGGTGATGTCACCCAGTTCGTCGAGCAGGTCGGGCTCCTCGGTCGCGGTGGCGTCGGCGCGGAGCAGGTCGAGGAGGTGAGCGACGTGGGACGCCTCCCCTCCTCTGGCCAGCATGTCGACGACCACCGGATCCCAGCCATCGGACTCGACCATGGCGAGGTGACGGCTGTGCGCGAGGGTGAGGCCCCCGTTGTAGTCGGGTGTGTCAGCCCAGGTCGCGTCCAGAGCCGGGGCGGTGCCCACCACGACCACCGCCGCGGCCACTTGTCGGCGACCCAGCTCGAGGGCCGCCTGGCCGCCCGTACCCCAGCCAAGGACCGCGGGCTCGGACAATCCGAGAGCTTCGATCACCCCCGCAGCGAACTCGGCGGAATCGCTGTCGACGAGGATTACCTGATTGGAACCAGCGAGAGCATCGACCTGAGGCCAGAAGACCTCGGGCTCGAAGCGTGCATCCGGTAGAAGAACCACGGGCCGGCCCGTCGCCGTCCCGTAACGAACGACCTCTACGTCGTTGCCGCCCACCTGGACCGTCACGGCCTCGCCGGGTGTACTCGGGGGCTCGGTCCAGGGCGAGGCCAGCGGGTGATCTTCCTCGGCGATCTCGCCGGCCGGATCGGCCCACCAGTTGGCGAGGTGGTCGACCGCTGGGGCCACCAGATCCGCCTCGGCGTCCGCGTCGCAAGCCAGGTAGCGGTTCATGGTCGCCGTGGTCAGGGTTTGAACCGCTGCGTGGTACGCAGTGGGCTCATCACCGCAGGCGTCGCTCAGTTCCTCCACGAACGACGTGATCACCATTCGGAACAGATCGTTGGCGCACAGATCGGTGAAGTCGAAGTGGCGGGCGCCGTCGAGCTGGCCCAGGAAACGGGGAGCGGATGTGTGCTCGTAGGCGAGCTCCTGTTGGGACCACTCACAGGTCGTATCATCGGTGCCCCCCACCACGGTCAGAGCTCCCCGTACCTCGAAGGTCTCGGGGGAATACACGCCGGACATGCGGTCGTCGAAGGCCGGGGCCAGAGACACGCCGACGAGCTCGCGATTGTCCATCGCGCCGGCCATGAGCACGGTGGAAGCACCGAAGCTGTGCCCAGTCCAGCCGACTCGAGAGACATCGAACGCCCCGAACAGGAAGCTCTCGGGGTCCGCCACCAGGTCCTCGAGCTCGCCGGTCAGAAAGGCCATGTCCTGGATTCGGCCCGCTACTGCCTCGTCATCGGACGCACTGCCATCGAACAGCGTGTTGCCCACGTGGTCGGGTGCGGCGACGACATAGCCGTGGCTCGCCAGATAGGTGGTCAGGAAGGCGACTGGTAGCGCACGCCCCGGTACCCGTGGGAGAAGAGCACCAATCCCCTCTCGGGATCCTCCGCGGCCGGCGCCGCGTCGCGCACCGCGTTGGTTTCGACCAGGGTCAGCAGGTCGCCGTCCCCCAGGAACATCAGCACCAAGGCGGCCAAGAACCCGCTGTCATCGCCAGCCATCAGCGCCAGGTCGTCCAGGCCCAGGCCGTAGGACTCTCCAGAGGAGCCTTCCACCGAGGGGTCGGCCGGGTACCAGACCTCGGTGAGGAGGGTGCGGTCCGGTCGCATCGGATCCGCGAACTCCAGGGTGCGCACGCCCACCGGGTGGGGACCCCAGGCCGCCGGATCGTAGGTGGCCGTCGGTGTGCGCCCATCACAGCGCCGCTCGGCCAACGGAGCCAGCTCGGGCAAGGGCTCCCAGGGCTCGGCGGGCTCGTCCACGGCGGTGTCATCGACCACCGCGGTGTCCTCGGTTTGCTCCACGCCCCTGTGTCATCGGTCTCCGAGCTGCCGGTGTCCGTCAAGGTCGGAAGCTCGGCATCGGGCGCATAGAAGGTCTCCGAACAGGCGAACAGGGTGAGCAGAATCAGGTTCATGGGACCTCCGGGGTATCCCCGAGAGCACAATAGTCTATTGTTGACCATCTATCAACTCGCTACTTGACGAACCCCTCCTGACAGCCCAAGCTAGGCGAATGGCCCACAAAGACAAAGCCCCGTCGCGCATGGAGATCCTGGTGCTCTCCAGCCTCGCCCGCCAACCGATGCACGGCTACGAGATCAAGCTGGAGTTCCAGTACAAGCACGTACGCTGGTGGGCAAAGGCGGAGCATGGACACATCTACGCGACCCTCACCCGGCTGGAACGGCGGGGCCTCATCGTTCAGGTTCCAGGGGGTGGCGGCGGGCGAAAACGCAAGGTCTTCGCCATCACCGATGAAGGTCGAACCCAGCTGCTCTCAGACCTGGAGCGAGTTGGCAGCGCGCCCGATGCCACGACCTTCGACATCGACCTGTTCATCTCCGGCAGCTTCCTGCTGGAACTGGACCAGACGCTGGCGGTGCTGGATTCCCGGGCCGAGGTCCTGGAAGACCAACTCGCTCGGGCGAAGGCGCTGAAGGAAGGGATGTCAACCTACATCCCAGCCGCCGGCCACCTGATCATCGAACACCGCATCGACCACCTCGTGCTCGAGCTGGCCTACGCGAAGCGAGCGGCCCAGGCGTTCCGGGCCCAGGCATCCTGGGGTTCCTTCCTCGGTCAACAGCGCATCTCCGACTTCCTGGAGCGGACCGGAGTGGATGTAGAGCGCCATGGTAAATGATTGACTGTGGTCGGGACGAGGCACTCCGCCGCAGGGAGCGCGCTCCAGGCCGCCCCCTCGCAGGCAGTCGTGCCATGGCTGTCGCTCCGAGGTCTGCCTGGCCTCGAGGGCTGCAACCGAAGGGGTCAGGAGCGAATACGTCCAGGACAAATCCTGCTATACTCGAATGCGCGTGAAGATCGTCCACCCACCAGGGAGCACCAGGATGACAGAGACCACGCCCGCCCGGAAGATCAACTGGAAGAGAGTGGTGATAGGCGCCAACGCGTGAATCAGCGCGCCGACGCGCGGCGCAGAATGGCCCCGTCCGATCCGAATATCCACACCGTCTTCGAATCGATGACCACGGCCTGATGGAAGTGGCTCGGGCCTCCACTGGGCAGCGGTGTCCAGCTGTCAGCGCCATCGCCCTTCTCGAACATCGATCCACTGGCGCCCACCACGAAGACGTGGTCGGCGTCGAGCGCCGCGACGGAGAACAGCGTCGCTCCCGTGCCGGTTCGGTACGTGTTCCAAGACTCGCCGCCGTCGGTGGTCTCGAGAATGGTCCCGCCCCCGCCGACGATCCAGCCCGTACTGGGATCTACGAACAGGACAGCCTCGCAATACAGCCCGCTGCCCTTGTACACGTGTCTCCACGTGTCGCCCCCGTCGTTCGTCTGGAGGATGCTCCATTGATCGCCGACGGCCCAAGCGGTGTCTGGGTCGAGGGCGTGGATCGAGCGGATGATCTCGTTGGTCCCGGCATGTTGAGTCGTCCAGGTCTCGCCGCCATCTCGGGTGCGGAGGATGGTACCACCGCTACCACCCGCCCAGCCCGTGCTGCTGTCGGCAAATGAGAGCGCCGTCAGGGTCCCGGAGAAACCAGGCCCGCGCGACGTCCAGTCCACCCCCCCGTTTTCCGTCTTGACGATCGTGCCCACAGCGCCAACCACGACCGCGGTGTTGTCGTCCAATGCGGCAGCCGCCCAGAGGTTCTCGGTGACACCGCTTACCTGTTCGGACCACTCACCACCCCCATCGCTCGTACCCAGGACCGCGCCCCTCTCGCCGACGGCCCATCCATGGTCACGGTCCGCGAAGGCGGCGGCGTGGAGATCCGGATGGGGCCCGGTCACCGAGGTCCAGCCATCGTCCCCGCCGGTGGTCCGCAGGACCCGCCCGCCGGAGCCTACCAGGACGCCCGTCCGACCATCCGACTAGAACGCGGCATCCCACATGTACTCGCTCGGGAATGTCGTCCAGGTCGCTCCTCCGTCTTCCGTTTGCAGCGCCTTGTCGTGCAATCCCACCAGGATGGCATTCCGTGGATCCGCGTAGGCACCCCCCATCATCCATCCGCGGCCTACGCGCCAAGCCTGCCAAGCCTGCCCGCCGTCTTCGGTGGTCAGGATAGCGCCACGTTTTCCAGCGATCATGCCGATCTCACCGCTGGCGAACATGACGTGCTCGAGGTGCTCGGAGGTCGAGACGCTCACCTTGTCCCAGCTCCCTCCGCCGTCCTCGCTCTGAAGAACGGTACCGCCATTGCCGACCGCCACGGCGAAGGACTCGTCGCGAAACGCGACCGCCTGCAGCTCACGAAAAGTGAACGTGCGCCGGCCGTTCCAGCTGTCCCCACCGTCGGCCGTGTGAAGAATCGTGCCACGGTCGCCCACGATGAGCCCGTGCTGGGGGTCGGAGAACGAGACCGCGTTCAACCGGTCCTCGGTGAGCTCCGGATGCAGCGCCCAGCTCTCCCCACCGTCCCGGGTCCTCAACAACACGCCATCGATGCCTACCGCGAACCCGTTGTCGCCATCGGCGAAACCCACACCGAGCAGGTTCGAGATGGTGAGCTTGGGCGTCGTGGACCAAGTCTCGCCTTCGTCGACCGTTCTCAACACCGTGCCACCCGCCCCTACGGCAACTCCTTGCCGCGCGCCGCCAAAAGCCACGGCGTACAGATCGTTGCCCTGGGGCGACGGATTCTGCCACTGCCATGCCGGTGGCGAGCCCGGCGGAAAGAAGGTCCGCTCTATACGGTTCGGCGTCTCCGTTTGGCAGGCATCGCAGCCACACACACCGGCCAATCCAGCGACCAGGAGCAGCGTCGGGTAGAACGGCCCACCCCACGGCCCGAGCGTCCGAGAGGTCCGAGTCAGTCGCGCTCCAAGAGTGGGTGGACACAAAGCCGCGCCGGGAGAGGGTTTCTCGAAAGGTCTCGCTCCATGATGCCGAGACTATACCTCGCCCCCCCTACCCCGATAGACTCTCCACCCTGCCGCAGCCGTTGAGTACTCCCCATGTCGTCTCGCTGGAAGCTCCCCCATGCCCTGCTCGCTGCCCTGTAGGTCGGCTGCACCGACGTCGAGACCTCGCCTCCGGCCGTTGTCGACCCGCCCGAGCCCGCCCGACAAGCGCTGGTCATCGCCATCGGCTCGGACGTCGGCTCCCTCAACCCGCACTTCGCCACCAGCGCGCTGGACGCCTTTGTCGGCGATCCGCTCTCCCAGAGCTTGTTCGTTGTCGAGTTCGACGAAGGACGGCTGAGGCTCCCCGGTCCGGCCCCTGACCCTACAGAACCGCCTCTCCGGGTTGGCGGTGCTGCCGCGGCACAGACCCCGGTCGCTCGGTTAAAGGCCCAACTCGGAGAGAACTGAAATGCCTCGGTACATCGCCTTCCTTCGCGGCATCAACGTTGGTGGTCACCGAGTCAAGATGGCCCGACTTCGGGGACTCTTCGAGGACCTGGGCTTCGCTGACGTGTCCACCTTCATCGCGAGCGGGAACGTCCTGTTCTCGGTTCAATCCAACGACGTGGACGGGCTGAGGGACAGGATCGAGCGCCATCTCGCGCGGGCGTTGGGCTACCAGGTCGCGACGTTCATACGCACCCCTGCTCAGCTCGCGGCGATCGCCGCGTCCGGGGTGACCGAGGCCGGCGCGGAGGGGCGATTCCGGTCCTCACACCATGTAATCTTCATGCATGGGCCCGCGCCGCAGTCCCTGCGCTCGGAGCTCGCTGGGCTCGAATCGGGGACAGACGACTTCCGATTCTCGGAGAGCGAAATCCACTGGCGAATCCGAGGCAAGTTGACCGATTCACCGCATCTTTGGCGGCGGACTGGATCGAGCGCTCCGGGGAGGCCCCACGACCGCACGGAACATGAACACGCTTCGACGCATCGTCGCGAAGGCGAGACCTCCGGAAGCAACCTAGCCCAGGTCTCGCGACCGACGATCACGGCGTCGACACCGCCGGCCTCCCGATCAGCGCGGTCACGGTCATCAGACCGTCCTTCTGCTCCCAGGTCCGCCACTCGAAGGCGCGCTCGGGATCGGCGCGCGCGGACATCGCCTCCAGCTCGGGCACCTCGTAGACGCGCATGCAGGAGACGACGCCGTCGAACGTGACGGCAGCGGGGGCCACCGGCACGATGTAGGTGAGCAGCAGGCGCCACCAAGTGAACGGGCGAACGAAAGGCGTGAGGATCCACACGGCCACCGGCACGAGCAGGACCATGCCGAGCATCGCGAGCACATTGCGCTCGACGACCTCGAAGACACCAATGGGAACGCCCTGATCGACGGCATCCTTCAAGACCGCCTCGCCGACCTCGGGCCGCAGGTGGTGGAAGCCGTCGAAGATGGTGCGGATCCCGACCAACTCAGCGGGCACGGCGCAAGCGTTCACCGACTCGGGATGCGCCGCCACCCGCGCAGGAAGCTGGGCGCCGGCGGTTCCCGGATGCAGGTCGGTGAGCAACACCTCGGCCGGCTCGCCGAGC
>CAZVHW010000143.1:0-4998 GCA_964626835.1 uncultured Enterobacterales bacterium | reverse complement strand
CACGGCCCGCCGGCGCCGGCGCACAGATCGACGATCCGATTCGTACCGGCACCCTTCATCAGCACAGAGAGGTCGTCCGCGAGCCAGTCGAACGGCTTCATCAGCCGCAACACGGCTCTCAGGTAGTCCACCACGAGCTGACGCACGACCCACGGCGTGCCGGGTAGATCGGTGAGTTCGAACAGGTGTCGGCGCTGCATGGGCCACAGCCTAACGGCTACTCTGGCGCCGGCACCACGACCTCGCGGGAGGACGCGCCGCGAACGACACGATGGGACTCGCCCTCCACACCTCGATAGACTTCTTTCCTCTCGCCGCCGCCGATGAGTGCTCCCCATGTCGTCCCGCTGGAAGCTCCGACACTCACTGCTCGCCCTGCTGCTCGTGGCCTGCACCGACCTCGACCCGGCTCCTCCCGCCACCGTCGAGCCGTCCCACGCTTCCGCGCGAGCCCCAGAAGGTGCGTTGACCGACCACACCGTCACGGCTCGTGCCGGATCCCACGTCCCCGTTTTTTCGCGAAAGGAAAGGAGAGGAATCGCCAGATCCGGCCCAGAGGCGAGGGATCCTCCGCGCAGACCGCGGGGCGGGCCACGGATCGTGCGCACCGAACCGAGCGGCCCACGAACGGAATATGGTCTAGTTCAACCGTGAGCCCCCATGCTGCCCACCGCCCTCGCCCTCGCCGTCTCCATCCCCCTCGCCAACGCGGCGGGCTTCGAGGTCGAGCTGCAGCCCGACATCGTGCAGCGCCGCGACGTGGTGGACCCGGGAAACCAGGTCGTGGAGTTGGTGCGCATCCTGCCCCCGGACGAAGAACCCTGGACCCTGATCGTCCACGTGCCCAACAGCTGGGTGGACGCCTCGCGCGGAGCGGATCGCACCCCCGCGCTGGTCTCCAGCGCCTCGGGCGCCCAAACCCGGGCGCTGGTTCAGGCGGTCATGCGCGACGTGTCCGGCGCCTCGAGCCTGAGCGGAATGCAGGCGGCCGGGCTCTGGGCCGGGCTGCTGCGCTGCTCCTCCTTCGCAAGCCCCGTGCCCGTCTCGCACTACGACACGGTGCTCGAACCCTGGGAAGTGCTCTACGACGCACAGGCGGGAGACACCCTGTCCTCGAGCTTGAGTGCGCTGATGGCCCTAGAACAGCTCGGAGTGGCAGCCCGACTGGCCCGCTATCCCACACCCGCCACGTCCTCCGGCGTGGCGTTCGGCCTGGCGATCGATGGCCAGGCTCCGGCCAAGGCCGACTGGGCCTGGCCGGTCCAGGGCGCCGATCCACCCGCGGTGGTGCTCCCCCTGCACCTCAAGGCCAAGCCACAGGGCGATCTGGCCATCGACCAGCTGCACAGCTGGACCCTGCAGATGGTGCTGGGCGCAGACTGGAGTCCAGGAGTCGAACCCACCACCGACGCCCTGACCGACCCCAACCCCAACCCCGATCCCGATCCCGATCCCGATCCCAAATCCGATCCCGATCCCGATCCCGATCCCGCGCCAGCCCCCCCCCCAGCGCCCCACGCCCCGCCCCGACAACTGCACCCAGGCCGAGGCCATGGGCCGGGCCAGCCGTCCGGGGGACCGCAGCAACGACCCCCTCTACATCGGCCTCGCCATCCTCGCCTTGGCCGGTGTCGCCGCGGGCGGCATCGGCTCCCTGGTGGCCCGCAGCCGTCGCCAGGCCCGAGCGCGGCAGCGTAGCCAACGTCGCCGCAACGAGGACTTCTGATGGCCTCCGATCTCCGCGCCTTCCTCGCCCTCCTCCTCGTCGCGGTCGTGACCGTCCCCTCGGCCCAGGCCGCTGGCCAGCCCATCCAGTGGGCGCGGGTGTACCACGACGACAAGGTTCACGAGCCCGACGCCAGCGGCCAGACCGGCGTACGCGTCCTGTCCTGGCCCTTCTGCCCATCCTATCGGGACCGCTGCGACGACTACGCCTGGGCCACCATGGGTGTCTCGCTGGATGCCTACTCAGCCCGCCGCAACGGGGCCCACGACTCCATCCAGGTAATCGTCGAGACATCCCACGAAGACCTGGCCCCCTTGGCCCGAGCACTGGAACAGCTGTTCGCCGACAAGGGGATCACGAGCGACGCCCACAAGCTTGGCTACGTCCAGGGAATGGTCCAGGCGCTGCAGTACGCCAAGGACACCTCCACCGGGTTCACGGAGTACCCCAAGTACGCGGTGGAGTTCCTGGTGGACGAACAAGGCGACTGTGACGACGCGGCCGTGACGGCCTCGGCCTTGATGCGCCAGCTGGGCTACGACACCTGGTACGTGCTCTGGCGCGCTGGGGCCACCGGCGCCGAGGGCCACATCTCGACCGCCGTCTCCCGCACCCAGGGCGACCTCGGCTCGGTACAGCCCCCCCAGGGCTCCAAGCTGGTCACGGAGCCCAGTACCGGCGAAATGCTGCTCCATGTCGATGCCACCGGTGTCATCGGCGGTTGCACCGGGCGATGCACCGACCTGGGCTGGAACGAGTGGCATCGACGCAGCCCTCCGCTGACCGAAAAGGCAGTGGTACGGGCCAACGCCACCAACCTGGACTCCGTCCTGGGAATCTCCGCCTGGCGCAACGACGGCACCTACTTCCCCGACCGCAAGCTGCGCGACACCCGCCCGGGCGCACCCGATCCCGGGCAGGGCGGGGAAGACCTCGACGACGCCCCGGAAGACCTCGTCACCCAACAGGAAGACGACTGGGAAGACAGCACGCTCCGGCGGCTTCGCTTCCTGGGCGAAGACGAAGACTCAGCCCGCACCTACCTGACCATACGCCGCGTCGACCCAGTGGGATCCGCCACCTGGTACATGCTGACGGCCCTGGCTCTGGCGGGCCTCGGGGTCGCGGGCGTCATCTCCTGGCGCTCCCGCCAGCGGCGCCTGGCCCTGGCCAAGAAGGCCGCAGCACGCCGGAAGTCCCAGGAGTTCTAGGAGGTGGAGGTCCAGATCCGCCCTGCGACCCTCGACGATGCGCCGGGGATCACCCGCGTGCTCAACGGCATCGTGGCCGAAGGGGGGCTCACGGCCCTGGACCAACCCGTCACCCTCGAAGGTGAGCGCGCCTTTCTCGCGGCCTTGGGCCCCCGCGCCCAGGTCCTGGTGGCCTTGGCGCAAGGCGAGATCCGCGCCTTCCAGGGCATCGAGCCCGCGTCCCCCTTCGTCTCCATGGCGCACGTCGCCCAGCTGGGGACCTACGTGGAGCGAGCCTGGCGCAACCGAGGCCTGGCTCGACGCCTCTGGGAGCAGAACCGCGCCGATGCCCGAACGCTGGGCTTCCGCAAGGTGAGCATCCAGGTCCGCGCCGGAAACATCGGCGCGCTGGCGTTCTACCGCCGACTGGGCTTCACGGACATCGGCGTGGCCCGGCAGCACGTGCTCGTGCAAGGCCGCTACGAGGACGAGGTGCTGCTCGAGCGCACGCTCTGACGTTCACTCCCAGGGCACAAGCCGGAAGAACCCGTCGGTCAGCTGCAGCTCGTCGCCATCGTTGGTGCTGGCGCCAAACGACACGCAGCCCGCCAGCTGGTCGCCCTCTTGCTCGACGATGGACATCGACCCGCCCGCACCCACGGTGGTGCTGTAGCTGGTGCTCTGCCCCTCGACGTAGACCACGGCCCAGCCGCCGTCTTCGCCCTCACCCAGAGTGATCTCGATGGGTAGATCGTCCTGGTCGAGCAGGTCGAGCACGTTGCGACTGTCGATGGCGCTCTGCACCACCATGCTGATGGTGTAGCCATCGGTGCGATCCACGTTGACGTTCAGGCTGGAGCCCGTCTCGGACCAGGTGGCCGCAGCGGTGCTCCACGCTTGGCCATCGATCGTGGCCTCGATCGAACCCGAGAGCAGGTCGGATGGAGGCTGGCACTCGTCGCTGCAGCCCGGGAACAGAGCCGCGAAGGGGAGAAGGAGCAGGGCGCGCATGGAACCTCCAGGCGAGCGACTATCGCACCACGACAGAAGAACCAGCGCCCACCGCCCCCAGCGAATAGAGTGGGGCCCATCCACGGGAACTCCATGCGCGTCCTGCTCGTAAACCCAGGCATGAACCTCGACCGCCTCGGCCGCGTGGCAGGGCTGCTCGAGCCCATGCCGTGCATCGGCCTCGCATACCTCGCGGCCACGCTCGAGCAAGCCGGCGTCTTGGTGCGTGCCATCGACATGTTCGCCGAAGGTCTGGGGGCAGACCAGGTCCTCGAGCGTGTGCAGCGCTACGAGCCCGACGTGGTGGGCTTCACCGTCATGACGCCCTCGGCGCCGGTCTGCGCCGCGCTCTCCGACAAGATCCGCAAGGTCCTGCCCCAGGTGCGCATCGTCTGGGGCGGCGTGCACGCCGACGTCTTCGCCGCCGACATCGTGGCCGCTGGGCACGCCGACGCGGCGGTCCACGGCGAAGGCGAACACACCATCGTGGAGCTCGTACAGGCCTGGCAGGCCGGCACCAGCGACCTCTCCGGCATCCCTGGCATCACCTGGGCAGCCGACGGCGAGCCTCAACGCACCGAAGAGCGACCCCTGGTCGAGGCCTTGGACGATCTCCCCACCCCGGCCTGGCACCTCTTCCCCATCCACCGCTACGGCCTGCTGCCCTTTGCCGACATCGCACGTCCGGTGCTCACCATCTCGGCCTCCCGCGGCTGTCCCTACCGCTGCGACTACTGCTCCCTGCTGTACTCTCACGGCAAGACCTACCGCCGCCGAGATCCCATCCGCGTGGTGGACGAGTACGAACTGCTCGTGGACCGCTTCGGAGTGCGACAGATAGGCTTCGTCGACCCCATCTTCCCCCTCCACCGCCAAGACCTCCCCGTCCTCTGCGAAGAGCTCATTCGCCGCCGCCTGCCGGAGCGCTGCGTCTGGTTGAGCGAGACCCGGGCCGACCGCCTCGACCCCGAGACCTGCCGCCTGATGTATGCCGCGGGCTGCCGCCGGGTGCTGCTAGGCATCGAGAGCGCCTCGGTGCGGCTGCTGGACAACGTCAACAAGAAGCTCGAT
>CAZVHW010000142.1:7435-14362 GCA_964626835.1 uncultured Enterobacterales bacterium | reverse complement strand
TGGCGGCCCTCAGGGGGCGTTCCTGCACGACTTCCACGAGCGGTGGAACGCGCAGCTCTTCGCGGCCCCCGGCTACGCGGTGGTCATGCTGAATCCCCGGGGCAGCACGGGCTTCGGCCAGGCCATGACCGACGGTATCCGCGGTGAGTGGGGCGCCGCCTGCCTCGAGGATCTCCAGCGAGGTTTCGACCACGTCTTCGACACATACTCCTTCTGCGATCCAGACCGGGCGGCCGCTGCCGGGGCCAGCTTCGGCGGCTTCATGGTCAACTGGATCGCCGCCCACGACCACCGCTTCCGCTGCCTGGTGAGCCACGACGGTATCTTCAACACCGAGATGATGGAGTACCTCACCGACGAGCTGTGGTTCACGGAGTGGGAGTTCGAGGGCACCCCCTGGGAGAACCCCACCAGCTACCGCCAGTACTCCCCTCACCTGTTCATCGACCGCATGGAAACACCCATGCTGGTGATCCAGGGCGAGCAGGACTTCCGCTGCACGGCGGCCGAGGGCCTGGGCCTGTTCACCGGGCTGCAGCGCCGGGGCGTGCCCTCCCGCTTGCTCTGGTTCCCCGACGAAGGCCACTGGGTGGTCAAGCCCGCCAACCGAGAGCTGTGGTGGGAGACCGTGCACGGTTGGCTCGAGCGGTGGTTGGCGTAGCTAGGCGAACCTGAAGCTCAGCACGAAGGCTGGGAGGGTTCGCATTCGGAAGTGGGTGACCGACGTCGAGATCAGCTTGCCCGACTCGACCTCGGTCGTACGCCCGAAGCAGGTGGTATGGGAGACCGGCAGGTTCCACATCTTGATGTTCACCTTTTCGCCAACATAGCGGTACCGCGCGCCGCGGTACTCGAAGGTGAAGGTGTACCGGATGAGGTGCTTGGTGAAGTAGAGCAGCTCGAGGGTACCCTCGCAGGGAATGTGCTCGCCCCAGCCTCCGACCGTGACCGTGCCCGTCAGGTGGTGCCGCATGAACTCATCGTCCGCCGGGTCGATCCAGCGGAGCACGTTGGGTGGTCCCCAGGTGACCCGCAACTCGAAAGGCAGCTCGCCTTCGGGGCCGAGCCCAGGCTCGAAGCGGTGGTATCCGGTCATGACCTCGTCGGTGGCGAAGCCGAAGCGGCGATCGCGGATCATCTTCTTCAGGTCGCGGACACGACGCATGGGTGCTCCTACGCGGCGAGGGAGAGGTTGACGTCCAGCAGTGGGTTCCGGGTCTCGAGTGATGTCTCGGTGAGTTCGCCGTGATGGCCGATGCCCGTCGGCACGAGGTCGGCCCCCCGCTCGGCGAACGATAGCGTCGTACACAGGCCTGTTCCAGCGGCGGTACCGGTGATCAGCACGCTCTTTTCCGAAGACCGACCCATGCCGCTTCCTCCAGCGTTCCGCGAACGACGTCGGGTCGACCGAAGAATCGCGTCGAGATCCGACAACGCCCGCAGCAGCGGGCGTCGCAGGGAGGGAAGGTAGCACGGGCATTCTGGGGCGGAAAGCCCTTTCCGACCGGCTAGTCGCTTTTCACCACCTTGCCGATGGAGGCACGCTCGAAGCTCCTAGCCTCGGTGGGCGAAGCCAGAGGCCTGGATACCGGAGAGGATGTGGCACATCCAGCCAAGGAGGCCCCCCGACCCGATCCACAGTCCCGGCGTGACGATGAGCCAGAAGAGGCCCCAGACCCAGTTGCCGGTGTAGAACTGGCCGATGCCGGGGATGATGAAGCTGAGCATGGCTGCCATGCTGGGGGACTTGTCGTGCAGGGACATGGCGGGACCTCGAATTGATGGGTTCGTTTGGGACTTCGAGGAGATTCCCTCGCCGTCACCGACACCCCTGCTACGCGACGGTGCAGGGCGGTATTGCAATCGAGCCAAGAGCCATGCCCTCCCCCAGCGAGGCGGATAGGTTCCCACCATGAACATCCTCGGCCTTTCGTGTTTCTACCACGACTCGGCGGCCTGCTTGCTGCAGGACGGCGTACCCGTCGCCGCCGCCAGCGAAGAGCGCTTCACCCGGAAAAAACACGACAGCGACTTCCCGACCAACGCGGTGGAGTTCGTGCTCGCCCAGGCCGGCATCGACATCTCGGCGGTCGAAGCCGTGGCCTTCTACGACAAGCCGATGCGCAAGTTCGAGCGCCTGTTGGTGTCGCAGGTACATCACTTTCCGCGCGGCCTGCACCCCTTCTTCCACGGCACGGCCAACTGGCTCACCACCAAGCTGCGTCTCCCCGCCGTGCTCGAGAAAAAGATCGACTACACCGGGCCTATCTTCTACGCCGACCACCACCTGGCCCACGCCGCCAGCGCGTTCTACTGCTCGGGCTGGGAAGACGCCGCGGTGCTCACGGTGGACGGCGTCGGCGAGTGGGCCACCGCCACCTGGGGCGAAGGGCACGGGCTCGACCTCGAGCTGAAGGGCGAGATCCGCTTCCCCCACTCTCTGGGACTGCTGTACTCGGCCTTCACCTGGTACCTGGGCTTCAAGGTCAACTCCGGCGAATACAAGGTCATGGGCCTGGCCCCCTACGGCGAGCCCCGGTACGTCGACAAGCTGCGGGAGCTGATCCACGTGGCTCCGGACGGCAGCTTCCGCCTCGACATGCGCTACTTCAGCTACGACCACGCCCTGCGCATGTTCAATCCACGCCTCGAGGAACTCCTCGGCCAACCGCGCCGCCAGCTCGAGACCGGCCCCCTCGAGCAGTTCCACAAAGACATCGCCAAGAGCCTGCAGGTCATCGTGGACGAGGTCATGGTCAAGCTCGCCAGCTCGGTCGTGGAGCGCACGGGGCTGTCAAAGCTCTGCCTGGCGGGCGGTGTGGCGCTCAACTGCGTGGCCAACGGACACGTGCTTCGCCGCGCGCCGGTCGAGGATCTCTACATCCAACCCGCCGCAGGCGATGCCGGTGGGGCCATGGGAGCGGCGTCCTGGGTCTGGCACTCCCTGCTGCGCCAACCACGCCAGCCGCGCTTGTCCTCGGTCTACCTCGGGCCCGGCTACGACGAAGCGCTCATGCGCAAGACCCTCGATCACTACGGCGCGGTCTATCGGCGCTGTGAGCCACCCGAGCTCTGTGATGCCGTCGCCGAACGCATCGACACCCAACGGGTGGTGGGTTGGTACCAAGGTCGCATGGAGTGGGGTCCCCGCGCCTTGGGTCACCGCACCATCCTCGCCGACGCGCGCGATCCCAAGATGCGAGACGTGCTGAAATGGAAGATCAAGAAACGCGAGGGCTTCCGCCCCTTCGCTCCCACGGTCCTCGAGGAGCACATCGGCGACGTCTTCGAGATCGACCGACCATCGCCCTACATGCTCCTGGTAGCCCAGGTACGTGAGGACCAAGACCTCCCCGCTGTCACCCACGTGGACGGCTCGGCACGCATCCAGTCGGTCAACCGCGACGAAGAGCCTCTCTACTACGACATGATCAAGGCCTTCCACGAACGCACCGGCTGCCCCGTGGTGGTCAACACGAGCATGAACGTCCGCGGCGAGCCCATCGTGTGCACACCCGAAGATGCCTACCTCTGCTTCATGCGCACCGACATGGACGACCTGGCGCTGGGTCCCTTCCTCCTGGCCAAGGAAGACCAACCCGAGCTCGTCCAACCCGACGCCAAGTCCCTCTTCGGTCTGGACTAGGCCCCTCTTCAACCCGGACTGGCGCGTGGGCTAGCCCGTGGGCCAGCTGGACGGCAGGAAGCGCTGCGCCTTTCTCAGCACCCGCTGCAGTCGTTGGATGTGTGGGGGAGGGGACAGCGGGCTCCGCACCGGGAAGGGTTCACACTCCAGGCTCTCGAGCAGGCCGTTGGCCGCGCAGATACCCGTCTGGCAGGCGCGCTCCATGTAGAGCACCGCCTCGCCACCCTCGACCCAATCACCGCAGAGGAACAGGTCGGGGAAGTGGGTTCGCACCGCCGGAAAGCGGCCCGCGCAGCCCACGGGAAAGTTGATATGCGTCGCCCGATTGCGCACGATCTCTTGGTGGATGCAGGATCCCGTGACCTCCGGGAACGCGTTCTCCATGTCGGCGAGGATGCGGTCCAGAAGCTCCGCATCGGAGAGCCGATGTTTGGACGCCGGGGCGTAGACGTGACACTCGCTGACGCTCCCACCCGTGGCCCGGTTCCAGGCGGCGAACGCATCCTGGAAGCGGTGCAGCCAGAAGTAGTTGTCGGCGGTCGTGCTGCCGGCGAAGACACCGCTCTCTCCGTGCTCGAGCGTGGGCGCACGGGCCCACCAACAACGAATGCTGACCGCCGGGCGACCCTGAAACACCGACAGGTCGCCCCACACGGGCTCGAGATCTGGCGATTGCGCGAGCAGCTCCGCTGCACCCGCCACGTCTACAGCCAGCACAAGGTGGTCTGCGCGCAGTCGCCCGCCACGCCCCCGGAAGCCTCGCTGTTCTGATGCCGGGCCTTCGCCACGAGACCAGTGAATCCACCAACCTCCGCCATCCGCACGGCGGACCTTCGCCACCCTGACACCCGACACCGTGCGGCCACCGGCATCGCGAACCCGGGCGAGCATTGGGTCGAGCAGGGAAGCCACGATCGGACCCCGCGTGAACGCGAAGCGCTGATCCTCCCTGCGCAGGAAGACGTAGTGTTGGAGGGCTACCAGGAAGGCCCAGAGCGAGACGTGCTGGGGATCGGAGAAGAAACCGGAGCGCGAGAGGCTCCGCAAGAACGCCTTGTAGAACAAGGGGACGCCTTGGGTGTATTCCCGTACGGAGAGGTGGTCGTAACGATCACGATGCTGGAGCGTGTCCGGGTCGAAGGTGACCGACTCGAGCACCTTGAAGCCCAAGGTGACGAAGCGAGGCAGGTCACTGGGGCGGATGATTCGACGGATGTTCTTCTCGAGGATCAGCTGCGCGTGGTGGAAGGGCTCCGGTACAGGCGTGATCTGGGTCGCCCGCCCGACATTCGTACGGTAGGTCTCGCGGCCGTCGCAGAAGACCAGGGTCTGGTCGTAGGCGTCGATCATGCCGTCGCCGAGATCCAGACGCTCGATGAGAGCCCGAAAGTTGCGGTACTGACGCCACCACCCGTGGACCCCGTGCTCTTGGGGGAAAGTCCAGCGCTGACCCTGATGACTGACGGAGACGTCAGGGTAGGACGCCACACGCCCTCCCATGGAGGTCCCATTGCGCTCGAGCAGCGTGACGGCCAGGTCGCGCTCGGCGAGGTGCAAGGCAGCGGTAATGCCAGCGATTCCACCGCCCACAACGACGATGCGTTTGTCTGCCACGAGTGCGCTCCGATGCAAACTGAACCGGTGTTCAGGTAACGTGTTTGCCACCCCACCTCACACCCTCGACCGGGCAGGGGCACGCGGGATATCCCAAGACAAGGAGCGAGCCCACCCAACCCGGACCTCTGCCCCAATCATACCCCTGCGGTACCGAGCCGGTACAAAAAACAAGGCTGAAGAACCATGACCATTCCCAGTCGGCTCATTTCCTGCCAGCTCGTCGTAGCAGCCTTCGTGTTCGGCGCATGCGACAACTCGCAGACGACCGCCACCCAGGAGGAGCTGGATCAAGTCCTCGAGCAGTGGCAGCAGAGTGCACCTACGGCCGGCCCAACCTCTGGCGACGAGGTCCTCCGCAGCCCCAACGGCTTGCTCGTTCCGCTGCCACCGGTGGCCAGCACCCCCGAAATGTTCTCGGACAGGTTCATGGTGATCCTGATGTCCTCACGAGAACCTCGCGCCATGCCTCCATCGTTGGTCACGCTAGCCTCGCACCCCAACCTCAATGCCGACGTAGCTCGCGTGTCCTCGAGCTGGTTCCAGGGCTTGATGCCCTGCTTCGAGATCACCATCGCCGGTGCCTTCGAGTACCGCAGGCAAGCCACGGCGCTGGCCCGCGAGTTCGACAACATCGGCGTCGACAACTACGTGAAACAGGCGGGGCGGTTCGTAGGGACGCAAGAAGTGGTGGAGGCTTGGTGTCGCGGCGACAGGGCGCCTCGCAACCAAGGCTGTGGGGACACGCGCTTCGTCGAGGTTCACGACGGCAGGCCCTGGCTCTGGCTCGCGGCCGACCAGGTAACCCTCGAGCGTAGCCTCGACGGCAGCGAGCCCCTCCAACCCTTGGGTGGACTCGAAGCCTGGTCCGTCTCGGTCCAAGCGGAGAACATCGAGTCCCATCACGACGGCGAGTCCTGGAAGCTCTACGATCCCACCGTAGGCAAGCCCCTCGGCCGTTGCAGAACCGATGGCTTCTCGGCCATCGTGCGAGGCAAGCCGCACTTCGGCTACCTCGCCCAGCAGCCCGTGCCCACAGAGCCGGGTTGTGGCGAACCGGAGCTGTTCGCCGCCCTCAGCTGCAAGGATGCCTTGCCGGAACGGCCTCTGCTGGCGCTGCCCTCCGATCATCCCGAGCCGGTCCTCTACACGCCACTGGCGGCGCTGCGAGACATCGATCTGGAAGACGACGCCAAGGCGCTGGCCAACCGCAGTCCCGCCTTCTCCGCTGCTTTCCGACGGGCCCACGGCCTGGCGGCCGAGCGCGCGACACCGCTCCAACAGCTGGTAACCCTGCAAGGATTCGTTGCCCCCGAACGCAAGCTGCTCTTGGTGCTGCTCCGCCTCCAGACAGGTGACGGTGTGACCTGGTGCGGCCAGGACGACGTGCGAGTAGACCTCTCCGCCATCTATGAGTGGACCCAGGAGGGCGGGTTCGGCGAAGCGATCGTCCCCTTCCGCGAACACGAGACCACCGAGCACCTCGGCCTGATCGACATCGACGCCGATGGCGTCCCAGAGATCGTTCAGCGCACCTGGCCCGATGAGGTCGAGCTGTGGAAGAGCGACGCCCACGATGCGTGCGCCATCGCGAAGGACTACTGCGACTGTCCCTGCTGACCGTCTCCGTGACGCAGCTGCCTTGCGTGCCAGCCGCAGCCCAGGGC
>CAZVHW010000142.1:2930-7425 GCA_964626835.1 uncultured Enterobacterales bacterium | reverse complement strand
AAACGCGGCTTCGGCGTCGGAACGAAGCTGACCACGACGTCCAACCTCGACCAGCTCGCAGACCGACAGCGCGGCCTGCGCGCGAGCGAGTTCCAAGGGCATGCCGAGATCGCGAGCCGACGTCAGCGCGCCTTCGAGCGCACGCTGCGAGGCGGCGGGACGAGATGCGAGGCGAGCCAGCTCGGCCTTGGCCAAGAGGTGTCGCGGGCGCCCGATGGCGAAAACCCTGGAGTAACGACCCAGCAACGCCACCGCGCGCTGAGCTCGCCGACGGATGGCGCTGCCCTCCACACCCGAGTCCCGTTCCCGCTCCCATAGAGCCAAACAGGACTCAGCGAGGCCGCTATACCCGTCCAAGGTCGAGATAACGAAGGGCACCGGAACGCGCTGGACGTGGGACCAGGCCAGATCGGCCGCCTCTCGCGCACGATCCAGCCGGCCCTGTCTGCAGAGGATGGCCGCGAGGAGGCCGTGGCAGATCAGCCTGGAGGGATGGTCTTCCAGATTGCGCAGCACGGCCAGCCCCTGTTGAACCGACCTGGCCGCCTCGTGCAGTCGGCCCGTCTGAAGCTGGCACTCGCCGTACAACGCCCAGGCTTCGTGTTGGGCGTTGTAGCGCTCCCTGGCCAAGCCAAGCAGCTCGCCGTAGCAGGCCTCCGCTGGGCCGTAACGGCCCCTGTAGTAGAGGCACATGGCCCGCATTGTCCGAGCGACACCTTCCTCTTGCCAGGCTGCGGCCACCTGGGCCTCTCTCACGGCTCGCTCGGCCAGCTGGCCCGCCCGGTCCCACTGCCCGATCCCCGCGAAGTGAGCGCTGCGGGTAAACAGTGCCACCGACAACCCGGGGGGATCCGGCGCTTGGATGCCGATGGACACCGCACGCTCGTAGAGCCTGGAGGACAGGCCCGCCAACCCCGCCAGGCCGGCGAGGACCGACATTGAGGCGTAGGGTCGGGCGTTGCGTCCTTGCTCGCCGATGCGGTCCGCCAGGTTGGCGGACAGCACCGAGCTGGTGCCAAGGGCAAGCAGGTCGGCCGAATAGTAGTGGCGCTCGGCCAGCCGCTCGGCAGCCAGCGAGGCCTCGAGCAACCGGCCGTGCTGCGCTTCCGAGGCGAGGTACCAGCGCTGTGGAACCAAGCGGTGGAGCAGCTGAAGTCCGAGCTGTGCGACGAAATGCAGCGCCAGGAGCACGCGGCTACCCGGCATGGAGTGGCCCAGGAGTCCCAAGGAACGCTCGAAGTGTGTCGCACAACGCTCGAGCTCACCACAGGCGAAGCGGGCGTCCCCGAGGTTGCGTTCCCAGCGTGCCCGCCGCAGAGGTCCGATCTCGAGGGCGTCCCCGCCCTCACCGGAGACCACGCGAAGAGCCTGTTGAAAATGCCGCGCCGCCTCGGAGATGGCCCCTGCTCGCATCGCCTGATCGCCAGACAGCTCGAGGTAGTCCAGTCCCTTTCGCTGAACTCCTGCAGCTAGCCAGTGAGAGGCCATCATGGGGTACAAGGGCGCCAGCTCACCCCCGTCCGCCTCGTACCAGTCGGCGATGCGGCCGTGGAGCTGTCTGAGTTCCTCGGGCTCGAGGAACTCCCGTGCAACGCGCGCCACGACCGCATGGGTCACGGTCCAGGCAGCATCCGCACGGCCCGGCGCTGGCTGGATGAGGCCCGCGGCGGCCAGCGCTTCCAGCTGGGTCACCACCCGCTCGTGTGCTGGCTGGTCGGGATGGACCGACAGCAGCAGCCTGGTCTGGAACACCCCCCCCGCCAGAGCCGCCACCGCGAGGGTCCTGCAGGTGCTGGGGGGCAGCGAGCGGATGCGACGGACCAGCAGCGAAGCGAGGCCACTCAGGCCGCTGCCGGCGAGCTCCGCGGGCGTCGGAGAGAGCATGATCTCGCCGTCGGTGGCCTCGAGTGTCCCTTCTTCGATGAGCAGCTTGATCCACTCCAGACAAACCCGGGGGTTGCCCTTGGTGGTGCCGTGAAGCCAGGCGATCAGCTCCGGGGCGAAGCCGCGCAATCCCAACTCCTGCGCGAGGAGCCCGGGTATGTCCTGCGCCGAGAGTCCGCGCAGCACCATCACGGTGGTCTCGGGCAGGGCGGCCAGTCGATGGACCTCCAGCTCCGTCTCCGCCACCTCGCCGCGGAGGGCTACCACGACGAGCAGGTCGTCGTGGTGCGCGGCGAGTTCCCTCGCGAGGCTCCACGAGGCCGAGTCTAGCCACTGCCCGTCCTCGAGCACCACCACGAGAGGCCCCCCTCCACGAAGAACCAGGATCAGGCGCTGCAGCTCTTCGAGCAGCAAACCCGTGGACACGGGGGCGGGACGCGGCGCCGCGGCCGAGGGCAAAGGCAGGACAGCGCCGAGCACGTCGAGGTCCGGCTGGTACCCAGCGGAGGGAACCCTCGCTATCCTGTCGAGCAGAGCATCGCGGCAGGTCTCGGGTTCGGTGGGCTCGGAGAGCTCGAGCAGCTGGAGCAGCGCGCCCCTCCATGGCGTGAGCGGCGCAGCGGAGGCGCCGGGAACTCCGTATCCGGTGAGGATCTGGACGGACTCCGAACGCAGACGCGCGACCGCTTCGTCCACGATGCGGCTCTTGCCGACTCCTTCCTCACCTTCGACCATGAGCACCACGGTGCTACCCGCCAGGAACTCGCCGACCACCTGATCGAGCTGAGCCAACTGGGCTTGGCGCCCGATCAGCCCGCTGGCTCCACGCCAGCTCTTGGCGGTGGACTGCTCCACCTGCTCGACGGCGTAGGATCGCTGGCCGCCGAGCCCGCGGGGGGCGCCAGGCCCCAGGTCCTCGAACTGGGCCCGCCTGCGCGTGAGGCGCGCGGTAGCAGCGTCGCAGACGAGCTCGGACGCGCCGGCTCCGATCAACGCCAGCGCGCGATCGACCGTAGGTCCCAGCAGGGCGGTGCCTTCGCCATCGGCGCCCCTCCAGAGCCAGGCCGCGCCCGACGCCACGCCAACGGGGACCTCGAGTCCCTGGTCGGCGAGGCCGTGACCAAAATCCTGGCCGAAACGCAGCGCCCGAAGGGCAGCTCTCGTCGAGTGTCCAGCATCCGCGTCGAAGGCCACGATGCCCACGAGCCCTCGATGGTCGTGTCGCAGCTCCACCAGCGCACCACGGTTCGAGCGCACCGCGCGCTGCAGGTTGCGGGTCACCGCGTGCAGCCTCCGGCCGTGGTGGCTGCTGGCAGGATCGAGCCCGCAGACCTCCAGTGCCGCCACCGCACAGGGTGCGAGGGCCAGAAGCGATGCTGGACGAGGCTCGAGCTCTTGCAACGCGACGTCATCGAGGGAGGCCAGCCCCTCACCACCGATGTCCACCGCCACCAGGCCGTCCCGACGCGACTCGTGGACCGCGTCCATGCCAAGAGCGGCCCAAGCGTCCAAGGGAAGCACCAGCTCGCCAACGCGGCTGGAGACCCACGCGGGGCGCAGGAGGTCGGCGACGGTACCGGAGAGCAGGTGCGGCCACGAACCGGCCAAGCCTCCGAAACGTCCGAAGCAGGCGGTACCCACGCTCACACACTGTCGGAACTCGGCTCGAACCCCCCGGATCTCCGACAGTTGTCGGATGTCGCTGGCCAAGCTCCTCGCCAGCCGCAGTGCGCGCCTGGTGCCATCGGCCAGCCCTTCCTCTGCAGCCGGCCAGCACACCAGCAGGTGCAGATCCGCGATACCGAGCGGTACGCCCCCCAAGACGCGGGCCGCGTGAAAAAAACGATCCACCAGCTGAGCCACCGCCAGGACCAAGGGTGCCTCTTCCTTGCCCTGCTCCACCTCGGTCAAGGCGGGAAGGCGGAGGACGGCTTCGAGCAGCAACACCGGGGCGCTATGGGCCTCGAGCCCCCTCGGTCGTCGGGAAGAGTCGTCCAGCAAACCATCCAAGCCTCCTGGCTCGATGGAGAGTACTTGGAATTCCCCCTCACCCCTCGACCTGGGTCCTTCCCGTTCCATCCGTCCCACCAGCCAGCCCGAGGCTGGCTAGAAGGCCCCCCACTTCTGCTTCCCCGGGAGGTAGTAGGAGGGCAGGATGAACCGGAACAGGCGGGCTACCGAGTGCGCTCTCTTGGCCTTCTCCTCGCTCTCGGCCCTCATGGCTGCCAGCTGCTCCCCGAACTGGTCCGAGAAAGCAGCCTTGGCGGCGCCGTGTTTGGCGGCTTCGCTCCCAAACTGCTCGCGAATGGCGTGGAGCTCCCCGGCATCGAGGAAGAACCCGGCACAGCGCGGACACTCGTCCACCTCGACCTGCCGCATGATCGAAAAGTAGTGGCGCATCATGATCTGGCCAACGCATCGCGGACAGCTTCGGCGACGCTCGATGTCGACGTTCACTGCGGGATCTCGTTCAATGTCGAGCAGCTCCTCGCCCAAGGCTTCATGGGGTTCGTCCACCTTGATGAGCTCCAGCTGGTCGAACCAGACACCACCACAGCCACCTCGACAGACATCCACCGTGAGCCCGCCCACCGCATGCTCGACTAGGCCC
>CAZVHW010000142.1:0-2920 GCA_964626835.1 uncultured Enterobacterales bacterium | reverse complement strand
CCCTACCGCAAGCTGGACATTCCATGGACTACCTCCGTTCAGGCGCGCATCATCGAGCAAGCCTACCGGGTCCCCGCGAATGCAGCAAGCGACGAGCTGTCACGGGACATTCACGCCTTCCGCACCACCTGCAGGACAATGCGTGAGAGACGCTCGACGCTGGCGGAGACAGCTTGGGTCAGGGCGTGGTGGTCCAGGAGCTTGTCGCTCATGCCCGCGGCGGGATTCGCCACGATGCAGAACGCCAGCAGCGGCCGACCTGCGTGGACCGAGACGATGGTCTCGTGCACCACGCTCATGCCGCACAGATCCGCGCCGATCACCCTGAGCATTCGGATCTCGGCCGGGGTTTCATAGGCAGGGCCGGGCATGCAGCAGTAGACGCCGTTGCGAAGCTCGACGGACGCCTTGGCCGCCTCGGTGCGTGCCAGCGTCTGCAGCGACGGCGTGTAGGCCTGGCACATGTCCGGAAAGCGGGGCCCAATCTCCTCCAGGTTCGGACCCCGGAGGGGATTGATCCCGCTCAGGTTGATGTGGTCCCGGATCATGACGAGGGTGCCCGGCGGCCAGTCCGCCCGCAGGCTTCCAACGGAGCTGGTGAGCAGCACGCGCTTGGCGCCCCAGTACAACAGCGCTCGCAGACCCAGGACCGCGTCCACCGGATCGTGCCCCTCGTAGAGGTGGTTGCGCCCCGACAGACAGGCAACCGGTACCCCGACGAGCCTGCCGTGCACGACCTCGCCTGCGTGACCCACCACGTCCGTACCGGGCAAGCCGAGCTCGGTGTAGGGCACCGCCTTGCGATCCTCGAGCTGCCGAGTCAGCCCACCCACTCCGCTTCCCAAGACCAAGGCCCACTCCGGTGGTGTCTCGCCAAAGTTCTGAACCAGGAGGTCTCGGACGCCTCGAATCCTCTCCATCGCTTCTGTCATGGGCCAGCCTCGCTCTCGCTACACACTCCCAAGGAGGGATCCTCGGAGTGTAGGGGTTCTCGCAACACCAGTAGTCCACGCTGTCAAGGCGTGATTCTTCAACACAGTATCAAGATCAGCCCTTTTCTCGTCAAGTGTTCGTTCGCCACTCCGATGAGTATGCCATGAGACGCTCGGACTCCAGCCCCCCTTCCCGACTGCTGGCCTGCTTGCTGGCCATGGCCCTGCTCCTGCTTCTGGGTGCTGACGCCGGGGAGCGCGCGACGAGAGCGAAGCCGACCGGCCTCGCCACACACCAGGGCCCTGACGGGCAGGCCCTCGCTCGACGCGTAGAAATCCAGCGCCTGAGACTCGCGGGCCGCGTCAGCCTGGAGGACCCGAACTGCGGCTTGCCCGCGCTGATGAACTTGGCCCTCGGCGCCCAGGACGAGGACGTGCGCCAGCGCGCCGGTTCCTTGCTCCTCGACGGCGTTACCCGCCATCCCATGGTGCAGGTGGACGGGCTGGACGGCGCACTGCGGCATCTCTGGATCACGCAGAAGTCCCGCCAGCAGCGTCAGCGCAGCCTGATACTCCTGCTGGCGCATGGCGAACCGGTGCTCCCCCCGGGTGCCAAGGGCACCTTCCTGGCCACGCTCCTTCCTGCGGTGCTCGACAGCTCACGCGCCCATCGGCTCCCGCCGTCCGTGGCACTCGGACAAGCCATACACGAGAGTGGCTGGGGCCAGTCGCGCTTGGCGAGACAACACCACAACCTCTTCGGCGTGAAGTCCGGGGCCCAACAGGGGGGAGTCGTCCTGCCTACCACCGAGCAAGTCGGCGCCGACACCGTCCGGCTGCGCTCGCGGTTCCGCTCGTACTCCGGCATCGCGGGAAGCATCGAGCAGCATGCAGAACTTCTCGGGGAGGACAGGCGCTACGAGGAGGCCCGCGCGCGATGGAGCGACTGGCGCGCATTCTTGGCCCAAGTCGCGCCGCGCTACGCCACGGATCCCGAGTATGCCCAGCGAGTGACAGCCATCGTGGAGCGCTACCGGCTGGACCGCTGGGACGATCTGGTCAGGGAAGCCGCCCGCTGGGACGCAGATCGGCCCATCCCGCCATCGCTCGCGTCGTCGCCTCGCACACACGAGCCATGAGCGCTCCTTCGTCCAGCGACGCCAAGAACGGCTCGAGACGCGGCCGCTCGCGCTCCAGCAGAGCCCTGAACCGGTCGACCCAGCCCACGAAGTGAGGATCGTGGGGCGCGCGGCCGATGTCTCCGTCCCAGGCCAGGTAGAACCGCAGGGCAGCGCGCAGGGTGGCCGCTGGCCGGGGAGCCAGGAACGGGAGCAGCTCTTCACCGCGGGTGGGCTCCAGTACCAGGCCGTCGACCCGAATGCGGGACCGTGCGGACATGTCCAGCAGCAGGTTGAGAGCCCGCATCCCGTCTTCGGTGAATCCAGGCACGGGGTGGCGCTCGAGGGCCTCGAGCAGGCCGGAATACCAGGCGTCGTCGACCACCAGGTGGCTGTGCACACCGCAGATGAAGGAGCGCGCAGGCGCCGCCTGCTCGGGCTCGAGTTCCAGCGCGTCCATCAGGGCACGGGCGGTGACGGGACGAGGAACCGAGGCGAGATGGCTGTCAGCGCGGGGTACTCTGGAGACCTTGTCGACGTCACAGCAGACCGCACCCCAAGCGAGTGCCGACGGTTCGAGGTCGAAGTCCAGGCGGCGCGCAGCCTCCTCGACCGCCTCGAGGTGCACGAACCACATCGCCATGGGCTAGGCCTCGGAGGGCACGAGCTTCAGCGTGCCGTCTTCACCGACTTCCACCACGACCGTGGCCCCTCGGGGCAGGTCTTGGAAGAGGATCAGCTCGGCGAGGGGCTTGCGCAGCTCTTCCTGGATCAGCCGGTCGAGGGGTCGGGCGCCGAAGGCCGGGTCGTAGCCCCTGCTGGCCAGGTCTTCCCGGGCAGCTTCGGTCAGACGAATCTTCAGGTCCTTGT
>CAZVHW010000141.1:0-14376 GCA_964626835.1 uncultured Enterobacterales bacterium | reverse complement strand
CCGCGGCGGAGGCACCGTCACGATGTGTACCTCGCCGCCTGAGTCGCGCACCTGCAGGACCCAGTGACGGCCCACGTCCTCGAGGTGTATCCAGCTTGGTCCCCTGCACTCTCCCGCTTCCATGTCCATCCGTTTCAGGACCTCGTACCAGTCCAGGGGGTCCTGGCTCGACGGGAGCTGCACCGGCACTGCGAGGGCGGATTGCCCGGCCAGGGCAAGCAGCCAAGCCAGGCTCGTGAGCGCGAGACCTCCTCTGTGGGAGCATTCAGCGGCAGCGCTCGCCCAACGCTGCGCCCCATCTCACACCCGATGGCTCGGGCCTAGCGAGCAGAGAACTCGGCGTCGTCGATTTCGAGCAGCTCCCACTGGCCCTCGCTGCGATCTACGACCGCCGCGATCCCACCCTCCCCGGGGCGCAGCAGGAGCACCCGCTCGCTGCCGGTCTCCACGCAGCTGGGCTCTTCGTCTGGCAGGGCCGCGCAGACGGAGACCAGGCCCGTGGCGCCGTCTTTGACAGCCCACGCTGGACGGTTGTCGATCCAGATGGGGGACAGGTGGGGCAGGGGTTGACCGGGCAGGTCGACCGTGCCCTGGGCGGCCCATGCCACCCTGCCCTGGGTGGTGGCCACCACGCCGTGGATCTCGTTCATGCCGACAGCCACCGCCGCGAGCTGGGGATCGCCCTCCGGGTCTACGTGGAGGGCGGGTTGCTCCAGCCGCCAGCCGGAGGCCGCGTCGTCGTTCAGGGCGGTCATGCGCGTGGCGCGCAGCTGGCCCCAGTGGGGTGCGCCATCTTCCACGGTCACCGTGCCCGTGAAGATGCCACGGGTGTTGCGTGCGTCCTCGGGGTCGGTAGAGCCGGTGACCGCCACGAGCACCCGGCCTTTGTCCGTTGGGATGGCCGTGAGGTCCGTGGGAAAGACCACGTCCTCCGGCGCTGCGGCCGTGGACCAGCCTTGCCCATCCCACCAGGCGGCCTCGACCCAGTAGGCGCCTTGCCCGTCGATGCTCTTCGTATTGGCCAGGCCGTTGGGGTTGTAGGGATATAGCGCCAGCAACCCCCCGTCTCGGGGCAGGAGGGTGGGGTGCCACCAGGGCCCCACGGGCTCTGCGGGTGCGCCGATGTCATCCCAGCTCAGGCCGTCGTCATCGCTGAACAGGCAGCGGGCCAGCCACTGCGTGTTCCGTTCGTCCGGTGTGAGCACCACTTCTCGAAAACAGAGCCAGGCGTCGTCGCCCGAGGAAGCCAGGGCCGGGCTCTCGACCTCGAGGGCTTCGGGGTTGGAGACCTCCACACCGTCGAGCCACAGCGCCTTGCGGTGGTTGGGGTCGTCCGTGTAGCGCAGCTCGGCGCGGTGACCTCCGGCTTCTGCGAAGTCAGCCAGGCCTTCGCGGCTGGCGATGTTCGTGGCGCTGTCGAGCAGGTCGTTCCGCACGAGGCCGTCGGCCCAGGGTAGGCTGGTTCCCCAAAGGGCGGCGAGGGTGGGGGCGACGTCGGTGAGCAGCAAGGGGTTGTCCCCCGAGGCGGCGGCGTGCACTCCGGGACCGAGCAGCAGGAAGGGCACTCGGCGGCAGCCGTTGCACTGGCAGCCGTGGTGGCGCCAGACCGGGTTGGTGTCGGCCGTGGTGTTTCGGCCGTGATCGGCCAGCAGCACCATCCAGGTCGTGTCCGCGTAGCGAGGGTTGGACTGAACCCAGCTCCACAGCTCCACGATGGGCTCGTCCAGCTCGCGCACTGCGTCGGGGTAGGAGTTGCTGTTGCCGTAGTGGCCCACCAGGTCGACCTTGTGAAGGTTGATCAGGGCCAGCTCCACGGCGCCGTTGTCCATGCGCGAGCGCAGCCGGCGGAGGGTGGCGCGATCGGTCTCCCTGCCGTTGCCCTCTGCCTCGTCGTTGACGGCCATCACGAAGGTGGCCCCCCCGACCTTCGCGTCGTCGGGCCAGGTCCAGAGGCTCTGGGCCAGTCCTTCGAGCAGCGGGGTGTTGGACACTATCAGCGAGCGCCCGGACTGGACGATCCCCCTGTTCTCGAGCTCCTCGTGCAGGCCCGGTAGCCGCGGGCGGTACAGGCCTGGCCGGGAGCCCATGGCGAAGTTGGCGTAAGGCAGGCGTCTGCCGGCGAGCAGGGCTGCGTGGGCCGGCACCGTCGTGGTGGCCCCCACGTTCCAGGCGTTGGTGGAGCGGTACCCCTGGGGCGCCAGCTCGTCCCAGATCGTCGGCATCATGTCCCGGGGCAGCTCGCCCGTCGCGGTGGAGACCTCGTCCCCCAGTGACTCCTCGAGGCGCACCCCATCCATGACCACCACCAGCAGGGTCTGCAGCTCTCCCGCCTGAGCGGTGGCGGTTTCCTCGCCGTTGCCCGGGCAGCCCACGGCGAGGGCGAGGGCGCCGTACAGCGCGTGCTGGACTGGGAGTCTCATTCCGCGGAGTATAGGCGGCCGGAGGCTGGCTCGCCCGCCCGTCAGGGAGTGGGTGTGGTGGGGTCCTCGATCAGGCCCAGCAGGTTGCCGTCGGGATCCCGCGCCACGACCGTGCGGATGCCGCCCCCGACGTCCTGGATGGCCTGATGCTCCACGGCCCCCGCTTCGATTGTCTCGGCCCACGGGGCTACACTCTGCCCATGATGTTCCGCCTGATCTGTTCCCTCGCCCTCGCCCTCCTCGCGGGCTGCTCCTGCGGCACACCCTCCATCGGCCCCGCGGACACCGGCGACACGGCCGCCCCCGACCTCAGCGAGTGGGTCTACGATCCCGACCACGTGCTGCGGGTGGAGATCGAGATCGACCCGGGCGACTGGGACGCCCTGCGCACCCAGACGCGCGATGCCTGGGAGCTCTTGAGCGGCGAGGACTGCCTCTCCGAGCCCTTCGGCAGCCCCTTCACCTATTTCCCCGCGACCGTGACCGTGGACGGCGAGGAGTTCCCCAACGTCGGCGTGCGCAAGAAGGGTTTCTTGGGTTCCCTCTCCGAGTCCAAGCCTGCCTTGAAGATCGATCTGTCGGAGTACGGCGAGACCGCCTTGTTCAGCGGGGTCGAGCGGCTCACCCTCAACAACGCCGTCTCCGATCCATCCTATCTGCGGCAGTGCCTGGGCTATGGCTTCTACCGGGACGCGGGCATGCCCGCGAGCCGCTGCAACTACGCCACCGTGGCGGTGAACGGCGACGATCTCGGGGTGTTCGTCAACGTCGAGCCCCTCAAGAAGGCGTTCCTTCGGCGGCACTTCGACGACGACGAGGGCAACCTCTACGAGGGGACCCTGTCCGACTTCCGCGAGGGCTGGACGGGCACCCTCGAGAAGAAGACCAACGAGGACGAGGACGACTGGTCCGACATCGAGGCCCTGGTCGCCGCGCTCGAGGTCGAGGACGACCAGCTGCTCGAGGCCCTCGAGCCGGTGCTGAACCTGGACGCGTTCTACACGCACTGGGCCGCGGAGGTCTTGAGCTCCCACACCGACGGCTACGCCTGGAACACCAACAACTACTACCTGTACGCCGACGCGACGGACGGCGGGCGGCTGCACTTCATCCCCTGGGGCATCGACGCCATCCTGTACAGCGAGGCCGAGGAAGGCATGCCGGCCTCGGTGTTTGCCTATGGCTACCTGGCGAATCGGCTGTTCTCCATCGAAGAGAGCCGCGATGCCTACCGGCAACGCCTGCGCGAGTTGCTGGACGGCCCTTGGGACGAGCAGGTCTTCGAGGAGCGCATGGAGCGCGATCGGGCGCTGGTCCTGGCCGAAATGTACGAGGACCACGCCGCCTACGTCGGCGAGGCCATCGAGAGCCTGGGCAACATCGTCGATGGTCGGCGACCGGCCGTCGAGGCCGCCCTCGAGGAGGGCGAGGAGTGGGAGTACGGCATCCGCGAGAACTGGTGCTTCGACATGATCGGCGAGATCTCCGCCACCTTCGACACGACCTGGGGCAGCATCCTATATCAGGATCCCTTCACCTACGGCGACGCCAGCCTCTCCTTCACCATCGACGACGAGCTGTTCGAGCCCGAGGACGTCGGGTCCGTCGTTGGCAGCCCCCACGGCGACGCCGTGCTGTACGTTGCGTCCTGGCTCAACAGCCGCGAGGCCGTCATCGCCTACTTCGTGGCGCCGGAGTCCTACTTCGCCCCTGGCGGCTTCGAGCTGGGCTTCGACGAGGCCATGGGCGCGCTGTACTACATCGACGTGGAGACCATGGAGGACTTCTCCTTCGTGTCCTACATCATCGGCAGCGTGGACATGGAGCAGGGGGGGACGGACTCCGGCGATGCCGTGGTGGGGAGCCTGTCGGGTGAGCTGATGAGCTTCGGGTGGTGAGCGGGGCGCGGTGGGGCGGCGCCACCTTCTAGGGACAAGTCCGACAAAGCGCATGGCGAGGGTGCGCGTTTCGACACCCGGTGCGTGCCCAGGTGAACCGGGTTTGGCGCGCCGAGCGCGAACTCCCCGCCACTGCTTCGGCTACACGGGTTCCACACCCCACGATCCGGGGAGGTCCCGTGGAGCACCGCATCCGCACGTCGGTCGTCCTCGCTGCCTGCCTGGCCCTTGGGGTCGGTGCCTTCGTCGTCCTGCCTCGGCTCGACCGTCCCGAACTGGCTTCTGCCCATCGGGGTTCGGCCTCCCGCCCCGCCGAGCTGGCGCGGCGCTTGGCGGGCAACGCCGCTCACCCGCTCCCGTCCCAAACAATTGTTAATTCCTAGTGTCAGACACCGCCGCTCTCCCGCCGCTCCGCCGCTCGGTTCCGCCCCATCCGGTTCGACGAGTAGACGGTCGCGCTACTTCCACGTCACGTCGTGGAAGCGCATGTCCAGGTCGAACTTCTTTCGCAGCAGCGGCGGTCCGCCCACACCCCACGACAGGACGCGGGTGGTGTGCAGCTTGCCGTCGGACTCGCCCACCACCAGGCGGGTGGTGACGTTCTTGACCATGAAGGGCTTGTCCACGGGGGAGAACTCGATCCAGCGGGGGCGGCCCGTGGTGGGCTCCCAGGCTACGCGGCCGGTCTGCAGATCGTCGTTGTTCTGCGCGCCGTCTCTCGGCTCGAAGGAGGCGACCGAGAGCCCGCTCTCGCTCGTGGTGGGCCCGTAGGTGTAGCGAGCCAGGTCGTCGCCCGCGGGCATAGCGGCCTCGATTGAGGACTTCTTCTCACCCTTCTGGCCGTCGTCCTCGCGGCGCTCTTCGGCTTCCTCGTCGCTGAAGGGCTCGCCGTCGTGCAGGTGGGAGATCTTGTCGATCACCGGCTGGCCACCGGCGTCCCAGGACAGCTCGGTCACCACCACGTCGGTGTGGGCGTCGTCGCCGTCGGTGTCGGCGTAGGTGGCGCTGGCGGTGACGCGGTAGCGTTCGACCTGGGCGGGATCGGCCAGCCGGGCGAGAGCTTGGTCCAGCTGGTCCAGGGTTGGCGCCGGGGGTTGGGCCAGGGCGCTGGCCATCAGCAGGAGGCAGGGGAGCAACGTGCCGAGCATGGGGGACCTAGCTCCCGAACCGGTAGTGCTTGCGGACGGCGCTGCGGACGCTCCACGTGCAAGACATGCCGGCGGGGAAGGTGACCAGGTCTCCACAACCGACCTGGACCGGCGCGCCGCCTTGTGGGGTGACCACGACATCGCCCGCGAGGAAGTAGCAGGTCTCGGGTTCGTCGTAGGTCCATGGAAACTCCGAGGCCTCCTTGGTCCAGATGGGCCACTGGGGGACCCCGATCTCGTCGAGCTGCTTCTGGCTGGGGTTGCGTACGACGAGGATGCTGGACATGGCGTGCCTCCGAGGAGGGAGTAACCCCCGAGGGGCGAGGGGGACGTCCGCAGGCCAGGGCCGGCGCGAGTCTCGAGACCCATGCCCCCGGGTTTGCGACGGCGATGGGGGTCATGCCCCCGGATTTGCGACAGCGATGGGGGTCCCTTGGACCCGTGTGGCCATGGCGTCGCCCGAAAACGCGCTTTCGACGGTTCGCTGGAGGGGCTCGCGGTCCGAGCTTGTGTCACTTTTGGGGGCATGACCCTCGAACGTGTCGCAGATTGGGGGGCTTGACCTGGGAGGAGGTGTCCTTCGGGCTCCGTTCTCGCCGTCGCTCTCGGTCAACAGGTATTCGGCCGCCGCCAGCCCCGCGGAGCCTGCACCGATGATGGCCACCTCCGGCACCGCTCACCTCCATGTTGGTGAACGGGAGCGCGGGATTGTGGGGATGTCACGGGTGAGGTGCTCGCGTCCTGTCCTGCGGAACGAACGTCCCTCCCGCGGTGCCCGTGCCGGGGCGGCCCCGCCCGGATCGTCGGATCTCTGCCGAAAACAGTGCTTCGCTGCGTTTGGGCGGCGTGGCACGAAGCTTGCGGGTCTGTCTCCCCTCCGTCTCGAGGAAGGAACACCATGCAGATATCGGCGGCGCCTCGAAGTTCTCGTCGGACGTCCGGAACGGCCGACCAGGTCGGTTGCCCGACGCGCGTCCCCGCGATCGCCAAGACCATCGAGGAGACGGGGCTGGAGGAACCCTTCCTCCTGGATCTGACCCTCAAGCACGTCTACTTCGGGAGCGGCCTGCAGGCGATCGAGCTGGCGCGTCGCTTGGCCCTGGACTTCCACGTGGTCAACGGTCTGCTCGAGACCCTCAAGCAGCGGCAGATGGTGACGGGTGGTGGCGGCAGCGGAGCCCTGGGTGGGGTGTGGTTCCGTTGGTCCGTCACCCGTCAGGGACGGGAGAAGGTCGCCGAGATCATGGCCCGCGACAACTACCGCGGCCCTGCACCGGTCCCCATCGACCAATACGTCGAGCAGCTGAGCCACCAACGCATCGACCAACACGTGGTCACCCCCGCCATGGTCGAGCGCGCATTCGGTCGCCTGGTGCTCGCGCCCAAGGTGCTGCGCCACGTCGGACCCGCCATCCGCTCGGGGCGCCCCATCTTTCTCTACGGGCCTCCGGGCAACGGCAAGACGGCCATGGCCGAGTGCATCTCCGAGGCCATGCGCGGCTCCGTCTTCGTGCCCCGCGCGCTGCGGGCGGGCTCGGAGATCGTCGTGGTCTACGACGAGATTCACCACCAGGCCATCGTGGACGAGCCCCTGGAGCACGACCACCGCTGGGTCCGGTGCAAGCGCCCCACGGTGTTGGTGGGTGGCGAACTCACCCTCGACATGCTCGACCTGGCCAGCGTGTCCCAGACCACGTTCACCAAGGCCCCCTTCCAGGTCAAGGCCAACTCCGGCGTCCTGTTCGTCGACGACTTCGGGCGCCAGCGTTGCGACCCGCGGGAGCTGCTCAACCGCTGGATCGTCCCCCTCGAGAGCCGCTTCGACACGCTCACCTTCCCCTCGGGCCAGAAGGTCAAGGTGCCGTTCGACTGCCTGGTGGTCTTCTCCACCAACCTCGATCCTCGCAAGCTGGCCGACGAGGCCTTCCTCCGCCGCATCCGGTACAAGATCCGCATCGGGTCGCCCACCGCCGCCATGTATCGGGAGATCTTCCGGCGCCAGTGCCGGGAGCTGGGCATCCGCTACAACGGCAGCGCCGTCGATTACCTGCTCCAGATGCACTACCTGGCCGCGAGGCGCCCACTGCGGGCCTGCGAGCCGCGCGACCTGCTGCAGCAGATGTGCGACGTCCATCGTTTTTCGGGCGACATGCCCGCGCTGACGCCCATGGCCATCGACCGGCTGGCGGAGCTGTACTTCGGGGAGATCGAGACGGGTGACCACTTGCTGACGGGCCCGGAAGCCGAGGTCACTTTTCCGGGGCGCTAGCGCTCCAGCGGGATCCAGTTCACCGGCTGGAAGTCGCCCTCGCTGATGGAGAACAGCGCGTCTTCCGTTGCGGAGAAGGCGATGGTCTCGGACTGGCGTTCGCTGGGTAGTTGGAGAGCGCAGGGTTCCTGTGTCAGCACGTCTTCCAGGCTGTCGGTGCCGTCGCGCAGCCACATGTAGGCCGTGGTCCAGTAGGTGCGGATGACGAAACGATCCCCCAGGGGGCTGAACTCGCCGCCGGTGGTGGCGCTGCCGGAGAGGGGATCCTGGGAGAAGTCGAGCCAGACGACTTCCTCGAGCTCGCTGCGCTCGCCGTCGACGTGGGGGGGTGGCTTGCGGAACACGCCGGTGGCGCCGTCGTAGGACTTGGTCACCACGTAGATGGTGTCGGTGACGGGATCGACCATCAGGGTCTCGGAGTTGTGGGCCTCGTCCTCGGGGTAGTCCAGCTCGAGGGTGGCGCCCTTGACGGCTCCGCCCTGCTCGCCGCCGTCGGCGTCCACGTCCGGCTCGGGTACCCGGTAGACCACGATGGTGTCGCGGGTCCCACTGTTGTCGCCGACGTCGCCGATGTAGAGCATCTGCTCGCCGGTGTCGGGGTCCATGCCCACCGCCAGGTCTTCCCAGTCTCGGGCCGAGCCGCCCTCGAGCTCCCAGACCCCGAGATGCTCGCCGGTGTGGGTGAGCGCGTACAGCTGCGGGCCGTCCCCGGAGTCGTTGTGGACCCAGAGCACGCCGGGGTTCTTGCGGCTGTCCACCAGACCCGAGGCCTCGTCGATCCCGGCATGTTCGACCGAACCCAGCACCTCGTGGTCGCCCGCGGTGGGGCAGGCGCCGGGTGTCACCTCGACGGTCAGGGTTGCGACGCTGT
The DNA here is from genome assembly GCA_964626835.1 of uncultured Enterobacterales bacterium. Classification (GTDB taxonomy): domain Bacteria; phylum Myxococcota_A; class UBA796; order UBA796; family JAFGLY01; genus CALDOK01. Next base: position 5,770 of record CAZVHW010000141.1, on the reverse strand, counting down.
GCTGACCGAAGCGGTCTCGCAGGATGGCGCCGGCGGTGTAGGTCCCGGCGGTGAGGTAGGTGTGGCGTGCACGCTCGCCCTGCGCGCGTTCCCCGTCGCCGAAGCGCCACTCCACGCCGCTGTAGGCCCCTGTGGATGCCTTGGCGTCGAAGGTCACGGTGAGGGGGACGGGCCCGTCGGCTGGGAGCGCCTGGATCTGGGCGTCGAGGGCGGGCCCACCCAGGTCCGCCAGGGAGGTCGCGGTGTCCCCGGCGTGGGCTGCCGGGTGGTTCTCGAGGGGGAGGACCACGTGGGGGCCGGAGGAGGGCTTTCCGGTGTCACCGAACCCGAGGGGGTCCTCTGCAGGCGCGCAGCCCCCCAGGGGGACCATGGTGTACAAGGCGATCCACCGACACGGGCTCATGCGCGTTCTCCCGATCCTGCGCGGTCTTCACGTTCTCCTGGTGGAGATAGCCTACCCGCGGGATCCTGGCCCGGCGTCACTTCTTGTATTGCGATCGTCTCGACTAGAACTTGGGCCAGGACTCGACGACGAGGGCGTCCAGGGTGGTGTCCTCCACCAGGCCCATGGCATCCGTCAGCTCCACGCTGCCCTCGAACTCACCCCAGACGAACTCCCCGTCCTCGCTCTGGCCGAGCACCGTGAAGGTGGCGCTCTCCTCTCCGTCGCCCTGGTAGTAGAAGTCGAAGTTGTCCGACGCGATGGAGTCGGTGAACAGGACGTCGCCCACCGGGTAGGTGTCGGTGCGGTTCACGTCTCCCTTGATCTGTACGTTGACCTGCTGCTCGCCTGCGCCGGCCACGAGGTAGCTGATGCCGCCGGACGCGAACCAGTAGCCAGGCTCGCCGCTCCAGGACTCGCCAGCGAAGGTGGCGCTGTAGACCGAATCGCCGGGTTTCATGATCACTTCGTCTGCGTCCGCGTCGGTGTCGGCGTCTGTGTCTGCGTCGGTGTCCGTGTCGCCGTCGGTGTCCGTGTCGGTGTCCGTGTCTCCTTCGGGGGGGACGGAGTCGTCGGCGATCTCTTTGGGGCAGCCCGTCAGGGCGAGAAGGAGCCAGGTGAGGGCGATCGTGCGCATGGGGACCTCCGGTAGCCAGGAGCAGTATAGCGTCCGCTTGACGGGATCCCGATCGGGTGGGGGCTGCCTACCGACCCGGCCACTGGGCGCGCCGCAGCACTTCTGCGTGGTCTGGGTCTTTTGCCTGGAGCGGGTGCACCGCCTTCTGACGGATGCGGTACGGGACCGGCTCGAGGGTCTGCGTTCCATCTGCGGCGATCGTGATCTTGGCCACGAAGCCCAGGTCGTTGTCGTACTCGGGCCGGCGTGGGTAGTCGTGCACCAGGTCGCCCAGGCCGTAGAAGACGTGTCTTCCGTCGATGACCTCTACGGGGAGCACGTGGTGGGCGCTGTGGGCGAAGACCACGTCGGCGCCGGAGGCCACCAAGGCCGCCGCCAGGCGTCGTAGCCAGCGGGGCGCGCCCCTGTGCGTGTAGTTGGGGCCGGCGTGGAGGGACACGAGCACCAGGTCGACCTCGGTGTCGAGGTTGGACACGGCCTCGAGCAGGTGCTGCCATTGGCCCCCGCTCAGGTTTGCGTACCAAGCTCCCGAGCGGTCTTCCCCCGCCATCCAGGCGCAGGTGGAGCGGCAGCTGCAGTGGTCGCCTATCGCCAGCACGCCGATGCGGACGCCGGTGTCGGTGGTGATCAGTGCGGGTCGCTGTGCCTCGGAGGCCGTGGCTCCAGTGCCGGCCGTGGCCCACCCCCGGGCTGCGAGCTGTGCGAGGGTGTCGGCCAGGCCGGGGCGGCCGTAGTCGAGGGCGTGGTTGTTGGCGAACGAGGCGAAGCGCGCTGCGTCCTGGGGCAGGGGCAGACCGTCGAGGGCGCGGGCGACGTTGTCGGGCTTCAGGCGGAAGTTGTAGGCCTTGTGGGGCCAGCGGTCGGTGCTGTCCGTGATGACGCACTCGAGGTTCATGGCGAACAGATCCACGTCCCGCAGTGCCGGCGCCAGTTCTTTCCAGGGATCGAATGCGGGGTTGTTGGAGAAGCGCTTGTCCACGCCTCGGCCCAACATGGCATCGCCGGCCAAGGCCAGCACGGTTGGCCCCTGGCGGCCCGAGGGTTGGCCGGGGATTGGGACTGGAGGCGGGTAGGCACCCGCGGGAGGGCGTAGGCAGAGCCCGGAGCGCGCGTCGTCGAGCCAAAGCACGGCGGTGGCGGCCAGCAGCCCGATCGCGAGCAGGCCCGCCACGAGCCAGCGGTGCCAGGCGGGGCGGGGGGGGGCGTGGTGAATGGTGGGCCTCTTGTCCGGTGAGCCGACAGGTACTAGCTCGGGCGGGACGAGCGCGCGCTGGCCTTGGGGTGATTGTGGTTGGGGCGGGCGGCGAGTAGGCAGGTCTCGGCGGTGGTGGTCGATGTGTGTGGCCATGCCACGGGCATGGACCGTGGCGGGATGCCGGGGGGCCGCCGACGCCGGATGGTGGCGGTCACATCTCGCCACTCACCGCGGTGAGCACGGACTCGAGACCGATTTCCGGTCACATCTCGCCACTCACCGCGGTGAGCGCGGACTCGAGACCGAATCCTCTTCGGAATCTCGATGACGGACCGTGGGGACGGCTGCGGCAACGAACGCGACGGTCACCAGCGGGTCGGCGAATCGCCCTGGACGATGGGAGAGGCTCGAGCCTCGACCTTCCGGTATCGGGGATCGCTTCGCGGCATGGCGCCCACTGTTCCCCCGAGAGCCCGCCTGGACGAAGTTCTCCATACGACCAAGGATTCCGAGCCCTGATCCATCCCCGTGCGACGCCATGCGTCGCGCCATCGGCCCCTGCGAGGTCTGCGCCATGATCGGCCACCACGTCATCGTCCTGCTCGCTTGCTCGGTCCTGCTTGCCCCTCTGGCACACGCCCAGGAGCCCTCCGTCGTCGGGTATGTCGAGCTGACCAGCCAGCTTGGCCCAGAGGAAATGAACCACGCCGCGAGCGGCATCGTGACCGAGATGCAGGCTGGGGTCGTGTCGGTCACCGAGTTGCTCGAGGGAGCCGAGAGCACCGAGCAGATGGCACAGATCCGTTGCCTCTCGTCAGCGCTCACCACCATGCGTGCCCTGCTGGCGGTCACCCAGGAATCGGCAGACGGCATGGAGCGATACCTCGCCACCGGAGCCAGGGGTCTGGCGGATCACGAGTTCCGCAAGGTCACCATCGCGTGGGGCAAGTTCCAGCAGGCCCGTGCCGAGGCCTTGGCCTGCGTCGGCAAGAACCCGAGCAACGGAGACACCACCGTGGAAGTAGTTGGGGCCGATCTGGATGGCGTGGACGTGACCGAGGACTTCGCCTACGAAGACGAAATCGAACCGGACCCACCCCCTACGAGTCAGTTTCAGTAGCGTGTTCCATCAGGCGCTCCACTCCCATTCCTGACCTCTCGCGCCTGACGGTCACGAATTCCTGCTGGCAGTGAGAGCCGACAACCTCGAAACGCCTACTTCACGAGATGCTCGCTACGGTCCGCCTGGCGCATCGCCGCCGGTTGTAGGTGAGCGGTTCACCCGCTCCCGCCCCGCCGCCCGGCGTCATCCCCTGGTGTCGGCTCCGCCAGCTGCCGAGCGGCCGGCCTCCCACTCGGCGCGCTGGCGACGATAGCGCTGTCGCTGGACCCAAGCGCCCAGTGCCAGGATGCCGATGCCAAACCAACCGCCGCCGGCGCCGAGCAGGGCGGCGCCGAAGCCCCACGCCAGCCATCCGAGCCATCCGCCGACCAGGCCCCAACCGGGGGGCTGGCGCCAAGGCTGCAGCCGGCGGGCGACGAGCAGGGCCGCTACGCCCAACGCCAGGCTCACCGCCGAGCCTGCGAACCAGCGGTCCGGGTTCTCCACCGCCACGAGGGATGATGGTGCCTGACCGATGGCGGCTGCTCCGACGAACAGGGCCAGCGCGCCCACGGTCAGGGCGACGTGGTGGAAGAACATCGAGCGGGCCGAGCTGCCGCTGTCCGGGGTGCCAGCTTCCATGCCGGCAGCACACCCCGAGGCCGTGGCCGTCATCGCCGAAGCGCGAGTTGGGTTCGCCGTGCAGTGTCGGCATGGGTGAAGACCGCAGCCTTGGCCGAAGGGGGCGGCTGGCTTCGTCTCTCCTGGAACCAGTCGCCTCCACCGACAGACGGGAGTCGCGGACATCGACGTCGCCGAACGGGGTCAGCCACGGCTTGCGCTGACGAGCGGCACGCTCTCAACGCTGCGCCAAGGGTGGCCGTTCCGGTGTCGGAGGAACGAGTGTTGGCGTCCAGAGCGCCAAGGGTGGCCGTTCCGGTGTCGGAGGGACGAGTGTTGGCGTCCAGAGCGCCAAGGGTGGCCGTTCCGGTGTCGGAGGGACGAGTGTTGGCGTCCAGAGTGCCAAGGGTGGCCGTTCCGGTGTCGGAGGGACGAGTGTTGGCGTCCAGAGCGCCGCGGTCGTTGGGCTCGGCGCTGCGATCTGCGAGGGCCTGACGAGCCAGTCGAGCCCCGCGCGACCAGCCGCGGTATTCTCCAACCATGTTCGGACGGACCACCTCCAGGGAGCCCGGCGCGGTCACCTGCGTGATGCTCGCTTGCTGCGTGCTGGTGGGTTGTGGCGGTCCCGAGCCTTCTCCCTCTGACGCGCCGATCCCGGAGGCCGTCCAGGCCGAGCAGCCCAACTTCCTCTTCCTGTTGCCCGATTCCATGCGGGCCGATCGTGTCCTGCTCGAGAGGGACGGCGAGCCTCTGGCCCCCGCGGTGCGCTCCCTGGCGGAGCGGGGCGTGCTCTTCGAGCAGGCCACCAGCGTCGCGGGCTGGACCCTGCCCGCGGTCGCCACCTTGATGACCGGGCGCTACCCCGCGCTTCCCAGCCCGGGTGGCAAGACGGTGGGCTGGATGGCACCGGAGCACCAGAGCTTTCCACAGATCCTGTCGCTGTACGGGTACCGGACCACGGGCTTCATCGGGGTGAACTCCGAGGCCCTGCTGGACACCTTCGGATCGCGCTTCGACGACCTGGTGGTCGCCTCGGGGGACGAGGCGTTGCCGAGGGGTGCCAGCGCAGAGCTGTCGTCGTGGCTGCGGGCGGCGCCCGAGGAACCCTTCCTGGCCTTCGCCCACGACGTGGATCTGCGCTTCGTGGCCACCGTCCAGGACCTTTCGCGCTGGCCCGGCGTGGATCACGGCTGTCTGAAGGTCAGGAAGGATGGCAGCCGGGACAAGGAGCTCGACATCGTCGCGCTCAACGCCTGCCTCGAGACCACGATCTCCGGGGACGCCCTCGGGCGGGACATCGGCGGGGCCTACGATGCGGCCATCGCGGAGTACGACAGGGGCCTCGGCCACGTCCTCGCGGCCCTGGACGAGACCGGCCTGGCGGAGCGCACCGTCATCGTGCTCACCTCGCCCCACGGCCATCATCTGGGTGAGGATGGTCGTTTCTGTCACGGAACCCTGCGGGAGCCGGACCTTCGCATCCCCATGATCTGGGTCGAGCCCTCCGCGCGGGGGCCGGGACAGCGCGTCGAGCGGGTGGTCCCCCTGATGGACCTGGCGCCCACCATCCTGCTGCGCGCCGGGGCGACCGTGGATGCGGGGATGAAGGGCCAGTCGTTGCTGCCGCTGCTCGGGATCGACGCGGCCGAGTACGAGGACCGGGACATCTTCCACTTCAACAGCCTGCGCAACCTGGCGCTGCGATCGGGCGATCTCAAGCTGGTGCGCCTCGAGCACCGAGGCCGTCGACCTGGGCCCGATCGGGGGCCGGTC